>CAZYWT010000010.1:0-18935 GCA_964651635.1 uncultured Candidatus Saccharibacteria bacterium
TTCTTTTTGCCCGCTTGCTTTCGGGCTTCGCCCGATTTTTTTGCGGACGGGCTATTATTAAATTCAATAGTCGCCCTTGCCCCACCACTTCCGTGCGCGGGCAAGTTGTAGGAACTCCCTAAAATTTGTTTGATTGAATTTTGTAAATTTGGTATCATAATATTGAAAGCATAGCACATCACTTTTATGCTATCAAATTTGTGAAACTATGACAACGGAAATCAACATAGGCGAAAATGTAAAGAAATACCGGATAAAGCATGGTTTGTCCCAAGAGGATTTTGCTAAAAAATCCGGCGTAAAATATACCACTCTCACAAAAATTGAGAGCAATGTAATAAAAAAGCCGTCCGTGTTTATTATGGCAAAATTTGCCAAAGCACTCGGCATTTCGATTGAAAGCTTGATAAAATAACAAATATGAAAAATAGCAGGTCAATAATAAATAATTTACCAATACAAGATTTTAATCTTGTACTTGACCGCTTGGGATTACAAAGGGCATGGTATTCGGTTTTGGCTACTAATTTACGCAATATCAACAGAGATGACTTGGGGTATATTCTTGACGAAAAAGAATTTGGAAACATCCAAATTTTAGATTTTGATTTTATTAAGGACATTAGCATTGGGGAGATTTCTGTTCTTTATGAATATTCACTTGCTTATGTAGATCGCGACAAACGGAAACAAGAAGGGCAGTATTTTACGCCGGACGATGTTGCGCAAACGATGGCGCAAAAAACCCGTTCTTTCCCCGAAAATAAAGTATGGATTGACCCATGTTCCGGCGTTGGTAATTTGTCATATTGGCTCATTCGTGAACAAAAGAACCAAGAAAATTTTTTGAAAAATAATATCTATTTAATTGACCGCGATGAATTAGCCTTGTTTATTGCACGATTTATTCTGACAATAAATTTTCAAAAAGAAGACCGAAAATTGTTTGAGAATATAAAATCTCGTTTCGTTGTTGCGGACTTTCTACTTTCTGATAGTTTACCCAAACATGATTATGCCATTCTAAATCCGCCGTATGTCGTTGTAGAGCCCGATGCGCGTTTTGAAACAAGTTCGGCAAGAGATTTATACGCTTATTTTCTGGAGAGAGTTATTAAATCTTCGACGGGATTTGTTTCTATCACTCCGCAAACATTTACAAATGGCCAAAAATTTAATTCGTTGAGGCGATTATTGCTCAACAATTTCAGCGATATTGATGTTTATTGTTTCGATAATGTCCCCGATAACATATTTCGCGGGATTAAGTTTGGTTCAAAAAACACAAATAAGGCGAACAGCACAAGAGCAGGAATTATTGTTGCGAGGCAAAATAATACAAAACAAGTTTTCAGAATTACCCCCTTGCTAAGATGGCGAGTTAAAGAGAGGCAAAAGCTTCTTACTTCCGTTGATGATTATTTGGTTCAGATTGAGCCGAGAGAGGACATCTTCCCAAAATTACAAAAGGAGCTTTTGCCTCTATATGCTTTTGCAAAAAAACAAGGAAAAATTTTGGCTCATTTGGTATCTCAACGGCCAACGCAATATAGGTTAATTGTTCCGTCTACTCCAAGATATTTTATTTCTGCTCTCAAAATATCTGTTGAGCGTTCATCTTTTAAGACACTATATTTCTACAGCGAAAGAGAAAGGGATATTGCATATCTATTGCTCAATAGCAGTTATATGTATTGGTGGTGGCGAATTAATGATGGCGGAATGACAATATCGGAAAAAACATTGCTAACCCTGCCAATTATAGATGAAATTTTAATTGACAAAAATCTCTTATCAAAAATTGAACAATCGGAGAAAACAAACATTGTTATTAAGAGAAACGCTGGAAAGGATAATGAAAATGTAAAGCACGACCCATTATTAGTGAAAGAAATTAACAAATGTCTTTTCCCGCGTTTTGCGAACGCGCTCGAAACGCTACATAGTAATTCAGTAATTTAATCATTATGATTTCACAAAAATTGATTGAGGAACTAAAAAAAATTTTAGCAAAAATGCCCGCTATGTGGGATGGACGCAAGGCAATCCTCGAAATGCGGGACGCTGGTTATCCGCACTGGAAACAAATGGAGTGGATAGGTTTTTATTTCCAATTCCTTTGTGATACAAAACTACCCCCATTGATGAAAATACCCGGGCCAAAATATAGCCGAGTAGAATTTGATGGATTTTCGGAAATACCATGGGATTTTAAGGTTCACCCGAACAAAAATGCAAACGGCCAAGACAACAAAAGTGTTATTGTTAATGATAGTTTAGCCATAGCGGAAGCAATCAAAAAGTTCGGCGCGGCTGGGCTTATACTGGCAAGCGGCGATGCAGAATATAACGACGAGGATAGGAGTTTTCAGGTTTGGCATCAAAAACTCAAGGGTGGTTTATCAGAATATGAGAAGCAAAGAATTTTGCGTAAAGCGCCTTCGCGTTTAAGAAAAACTGCGTTCGTGTTAGAAAAAATTGAATTGATTTTACTTGACGACAAAATCGTCAGTGGGCTTAGCTTCTTTCAAGAGGGTTTTAGAAATTCTGATGGGAGTCCACGGAACGCGAAGGTGCTTTTGGATTTAGAAAATATCACTGCCGTAAAAACAATTAAATTTTAAAACATGTTACCTAAAAAAGATTTAGAAGCTGTACACAAACAAGACATAGAAGCTCTTCTTAAAAATTGGGGGCTGTTTACCGATTTTGAGGCAGGAAAAATAAAATGCCAATTTTGTGGTGATGTGATATCAGAAAAGAAAGGAGGTAGATAGTTATGAGCCAGTTCGAAGTTTCCATGCTGGTAGTGAAGCCGGACGGTGTTGAGAGAGGGTTGGTGGATCCGATACGGCAGATCCTCATTCGCAACGGCCTCGTGATCAAGCGGGAAGTCCGCAAGACGCTCAAGCCCGCTACAGTGGAGATGCTCTACTGGAACATCAGCGATGTACGGCATCGTGATTACTTTTCTGAGTTGGTGGTCTTCATGTCGTCGTCGCCCGTCCACATTTTCGTTGTAGATGGATATGATGCCGTCAACAAGGTTCGCCAAATCATCGGAAAGCACGGCTCACCGCAAGGAATTAGGTCGAGGTGGGCCGAAAATATAATTCGTAATGTTGCTCACGGCCCTCATAGCCCAGCGAGGGCCAAACAAGAAATACAACTTCTCATGGAGGAATACAATATGAAAAAAGTGTTTGTTATCGGCGGGATGAGTGAGTCCGGCAAGAGTACCTTGGGTCGCTACCTCGATCAATGCGGCATCAAAAGGTTGAAGATCACTTTCTTCCTAAAACGCGCGATGGAACATGAGGGTACGACGGGGGACTTTTACGAGTGGAACGCTCGTAACATAAAAGGACGGCCGGAGTGGGTTTACAGCAAATTCGCTGACGAATTTATCCAGTGGACCAGCGAACAGGGCATCGAATTCTGTTGCCTTGAGAGTCTCTATACTCCATGTCTCGCTGTTCACCTTCGCGAGCGTCTCGGGCCGGATAAGGTTGTCATCGTCTATGTGGATATGGATGAGAACATCCGTCTCCAGCGACAGATGATTCGTCAAAACCTTGCCTCCTTGGACGAAGCGCGGCAGTTGATGCTGCCCCGCGATCAAATCAAAAGAGAGTGGGGAGTTCCCGCGATCGCAGATGTCGCCGACGTCATCATCGACAACTCAGGTTCAATGGAAAACTTGACGAGAATCGCTGACGCGATGATCGCCAGGTACTGTCCGGAAATATTCATTTAGGTCTAATCGGTAATTTTAGGGGATGTACTCAAAAATCCGTCCGAGCGTGGAAGCTCCGCCACTCCGCCCGGAAACTTCACGGGCGGAACCGAGCAGAAACATTTTTTTTCCTTAATTGAAAAAAATTCAGGGGGGCGCGCAAAAAAGAAAATTGTGAAGAAAATGTTTCTGCGAGGTTGCCGCCGAAGCGATAGCGGAGGCGGGCGGCGGGGCGGCTTCATTGGGGGGTTTGTTGGAAATGGGTTCTGATTTTCTGATATACTCTCCGCCATGCACCACATAGGGCGCGTGGCAAGCCATGAACCCAACGCGGCGCGTGGCAAGCCATGAACCCAACGCGGCGCGTGGCAAGCCATGAACCCAATGTGGTTTATGGCAAGCCATAAAAAAATCAGTGAGCGGGATTCTGGCAGTTCTCATGTTGCCACTTGTCTCTTTGCTTTAATATTTTCATTTTTGCTCAGAAAATATATTATACAAAACCAATCCCCTTCCCGAACAGATTTTAGATTACCGAATGCGGCGTATTATCAATAACTCTTTTTTGTGTTATACTAAAAAATGAAATGGCTAAAAACTCTCTCGGCGACAAAAAACAATTTAATAATAAATTATACTTTAGCGCTGACAATCTCGCGATTTATAAAGACGACATCTTGAAATTAGATATCTTGCCAAACAACTCCGTTGATTTAATTATTACCTCTCCGCCGTATAATGTAGATATTCATTATAATTCTCATTCAGACAATCTTTCCTACAATGATTATTTAGAATTTACCCAAAGGTGGATTAAAAAATGCTACGACTTAATCAAAAAGAGCGGTCGTTTTTGTTTGAATATCCCTCTTGATAAAAATAAGGGAGGACAGCAACCGGTTTGCGCCGATATTACCAAAATTGCCAGAGACGCCGGCTGGAAGTATCATTCAACTATTATTTGGAACGAGGGCAACATATCAAGGCGGACCGCTTGGGGTTCTTTTATGTCCGCGTCCGCGCCCTATGTGATTGCCCCCGTAGAAGTAATTTTAGTTCTTTATAAAGATAGTTGGAAAAAAATAGGGGGTAGTAGGGAAAATGATATTACAAAACAAGAATTTATGGATTGGACTAGCGGTGTCTGGACTTTTCCGGGACAAAGCAAAAAAGGAGCGGGGGGACATCCCGCCGCTTTTCCCGTTGAGTTGCCAAAACGTTGCATAAAATTGTTTAGCTTTATTGACGATATAATTTTAGACCCTTTTATGGGAAGCGGTTCCACGCTTGTCGCGTCTTATTTAAATAAAAGAAAGGGGATAGGGGTTGAGATTGACAGGGAATACTGCAGTGTAGCGATAAAAAGGTTGCGGCGAGAAGCAAGAATAAATCAGCCAAGTTTAATTAGTTAATTAATTTTATGACAAAAAAGAAAAAATCAATTAAAGATTTGATTGTTGAATATTTTAGAAAACACCCGAAAGAAAATATGCCGCACGGCCCAGTAGTTGATTGGGTTGAGAAAAAATATAAACGACTTTATAAAAAGAAACCTCGAGACACATGGAGGTCAATCAGAAATCTACACGAATCGGGGTTTTTAATTAAAATTAAAAAGGGTATTTATCGCTACGACCCAAAGACGGTTAAAAATAGAGCATTAGATAATTTTACCTCCAAACAAAAAGAGAAAATTCTAAAAAGAGATAGATATAAATGTGTTGTGTGCGGACAAGGAAGAAAAGATGGCGTGGAGTTACATATTGACCATATAAAACCGAAAAATTTAGGAGGGAAATCAACAATTGAAAATGGTCAAACTCTTTGCGCTAAACATAATTTTATTAAAAAAAATCTAAAACAAACAGAGACAGGTAAAAAGATGTTTATTCGTTTGTATGATTTGGCTAAAAAAGAAAAAAATAACGAACTCAAAAAGTTTTGCGCCGAAATTTTAGAAACTTATGAAAAATACAGCGTTAACAGGCAAATTATTTGGAAAAAATAATTCGCGTTAATAAATGTCAATAAAATATATGAGAAACACACTAATTAACATTTTTGAAATAAAAAAATTGTTTAGAGAATATTGTAAAAATAACAATGCCGAATTTTCAAATCTAAAATTCGAAAATTTTTTGAATTTTTTAGAAACAGATTTTTACGATTGGGTAAAAGAAAATTTAAGGCAGTTTGAAAAAACAGATAAATCATAATCTTACCTCTCTGTTTTTTTGATAACTTCAATTAAAAAATTTTCGTGAAACCCAAACAAACGAGAGGGCAATAAAAGCAAATTGCTCGTCTTGCGAGCGGAGCATTAATTTTGGAACGGGATTTATTGGCCGGCGGGGGAGGCATTTTCCGAGGAGGTGGCGGGGGAGGAAGTTGGAGAATTTTTTTCTTGCGACGGAGAGAGAGATTTCTCCCACTCCTTTTTATACTCTTCAAATTCCGGAGATAAAATTTCTATAAGTTCCTCCCTATTTTTAAATCCAAAGTAAGTTTTTCCATTTATTACTAAAATAGGAAGTTTACCCTTTACCCCATAGAGGGACTTTAGTGTTTCTACGGCCACTAAATCGCTAATATAGTCAAAAGAATATATTTTTAGAAAAGGATATTTTTTTAAATAATCTAAAACAAAATTTTGTTGCTTACATTTAGGACATTCTTTTTTTGTTCCGTGGAAATAAAGTATGGGGATTACACTGGAATTACATTGCTCTTTCTTCTTTTTCATCAATAAGAAATTTTTAATTTCCAGTAAAAAATAATATTTTCTTAATCTTTGGACCTCGGGATGCGAATTTCCAAGCCTTTCTCCCATTTGAGACAGGGTCTTTTCAATTTGATATTGTTCTTCGGTTAAACTGGCAGAATTACTATTTTCACAAATTGCCGTTTCTAAAATAGAGAACTGAGTTTCCGTAGATAAAATATCAAGTTCTAAATTTGCTTTTATGGAATCAATTTTCTCTAATTTTTGTTGTTCAAAGTGTCGGCCAATATAAATGCCGATAAAAAAAATCATAGATGTTCCCAGAAACACAATCAGGTATTTTTTTATATCTATTTTATATTTAGGATTTGCCATATATTACCATTTTGCCACTTTTCTGGTGATTATTTTATAAAACGCGCTGAAAAGCCAGAAAGTAAACAATGGAGCGCCAAAAAGTAGCGCTAAAATCATACTTCTTCCTAATTTTGATTTATCTTGAGTTAAATTTTTACTACACATAATAAATGTGAAAGTAAGGAAAAGTTGGAAAGTGGCGATTATAAATAAAGGGTGAGGCAGAGAAATGGATAAAATGGAAAAGGAGGGGAATAGGGCGTCCATTTTAAATCCCACAGCGCTCCAATTTTGTATACTTTCAACAAAATCGCTTATTATTCTATATGTTACAATAGATGCCGAGGCGGGAAGAAAAACAAAACTAAGAAAATTACTTGGGATAACCATTAAACCGAGGTTGCCATGCTTTATATTTACCAAACTTCTATAATCCCATAGATTCAGAATTCCCCCGTAAGCCCATCTAACTCTTTGTCTGCGCAGCGCTTTGAAGGTGCTGGGTGTTGTTGTATAAACATAAGCGTTCAAGGCATGTTCTATCTTGTAATTATTAGATTGAAGTCGAAGCCCCATTTCGATATCTTCCGTTTGATGTCCAAATTTGTAATATCCAATCTGTTCAAATATCTTCCTTCTATAAACACTCAGAGGTCCGGGGGTTACCTTAACACTCCCAAAAAAAGAAAAAGTTTTTCTAAGTAATACCACAAAAATATATAATACATTTTGGAAATGCTGCCAAACAGAGGTAGGTTCATTAACTTTTACAGAGCTGGTTACAGCCATAGTTTCAGGGTCGGAAAAATAAGGGGCTATTCTTCCGATAGCTTCCGGGTCCACCATGCAATCCGCATCTATGCTGGCGATTAATTCTGTCTCCGCTCTTTTTATTCCGTGGTTTAAGGCGGTATATTTCCCTCCATTTTTCTTGGAAAAAGAGAAAACCACGCCCTTATATAAATTTTCTAATTCTTTTGATTTTTTAGAAGTGGCATCTTGGCTTCCGTCGTCTACTATAAAAATTTTTATCTTTTTTTTAGGATAATTAGAATTCAGTATAGAATGAGTTGTTTTCTCTATTGTTTTTTCTTCATTATAGCAAGGGATTATAATTGTTATGTCGGGAAGTTTGGAATTTTTTGTAGAATTAAAAAAATTATTCCTATTCTCTATCAAGGTAATAATAAGGAATAGAGAAAAATATATTCCTGAAAAGCTTGCTATGTAAAAAAATATTTCCGCCGGCATATTATATTTATCACCAATATAATCAATATAACTCAAAAAACGCCTTAAGAAAATAGGGCTCTAATTTTTATTCCAAATAAAATCTTTTTTTGAGATTTTGCGCTTCTTTTTTTACCCCCTTGTGCCGCCCAAGGAGCGGGTCTTTTAATAAAATGTTTTTTGCTTCTTCTCTCGCTTTTTCCACTAAATCCAAATTTTTTAGGTTTTCCATAGCCAAATCCGGAAGTCCCGATTGTTTTACTCCCAAAAAAGAACCAGGTCCGCGAATTTTAAGGTCTTTTTCAGCTAAATCAAATCCGTTTTTGTTTTTCTCTATCGCCTTCATTCTTTGGCGAGTTGTTTTAGAGTTGGACTCGGTAAAAATAAAACAAAAAGATTGTTTTCCTCTTCTTCCCACTCTCCCTCTAAATTGATGAAGTTGAGACAATCCAAATCTTTCCGCTCCTTCTATAAGCATTATTGTCGCCCCGGGGATATCTACCCCCACTTCCACAACGGAAGTGGAAACAAGAATATCTATCTTTCCATCTCGGAACCTCTTCATTATTTTTTCTTTTTCTTTTGAGAGCATTTTACCGTATATTTTCTCCACTCTAAATTCCGGCATAATATCTTGAGAAAGTTTTTTGAACTCTTCCTCAACCGCTTTTAGCGGCCTTCTTGCTTCGCTTGCGCTTTCATTTTCTTTTGGCTCTATCCGCGGGCATATCACAAATACTTGCTCTCCTTTTTTTATTCTTTTTTTTATAAAATCATAAACCCTTTTTCTTTCTTTTTCTTCCGGGGGAACCACCTCTGTTTTTACTTCCTTTCTGCCGGGCGGCATTTCTCTTAAAAGAGATAAACTTAAATCTCCGTATATAGTAAGAGCCAAACTGCGGGGAATGGGGGTGGCGGTCATAGAAAGGAGATGCGGAATTTTTTCCGTCCCTTCCGCGACTTTGGCTCTTTGCTCCACTCCAAATCTGTGTTGCTCGTCCACCACGCACAAACCCAATTTTCCAAACTTTACCTTTTCTTGAATTAAAGTATGCGTTCCCACAAGAACATCTATCCCAACTTCTTTTTGGCCGGTCGCTTTATTTGTCTTTCCCTTTAATTTTTCTAAAATTTTTTTTCTTGAAATTTCAATAAGTTCTCCGGGAAGTTTTTGCGAAATTATTTGGTCTTGCTTCCCCGTTAAAAGGGCTATTCTAATTTTAAATTTTTGGAGACGCCGCGCCGCTTCGGCGAAATGTTGTTTTGCTAAAATTTCCGTGGGAGCCATAAAAGCGGTTTGATAACCCGCTCGAGCCGCGTTAAGGGCGGCGATAAGAGCCACCAAGGTCTTTCCCGAGCCAACATCTCCCTGCAAGAGGCGAGCCATAGGGTAAGGTTTTTCCGTATCTTTTAATATCCGCCAAGCGTTCTTTTTTTGTCCTTCGGTTAGGGAAAAGGGGAGGGAGGAGACAAATTTTTTTATTGTTTCCGCGTCAATTTCTATACTCGGCGCTTTTTCTCGCTTCATTTTCATTTTTCTTTGAAGGGTTAGAATTCCCACAATAAATAAATTTTCAAACACAAATCTTTCGCGAGATTTTTCGGCGGTTTTTAGATTGTCGGGAAAGTGTATATTCCAAAGCGCTTCTTTTTTGCGAGGGAAGTTGTATTTTTCTATTATCTCTTCCGGCAGGGATTCTTCTATATCGTTTTTCGCTTCCTCTAAGGCGGTCCAAATTATTTTACAAAGCCACCGAGAGGAAAGACCTTCTGTTTCGGGATATATAGAAATTATTTTTCCAAAATCCTCCAATTTTTCGTTGGGAGAAATTTTTTCAAAAACGGAGACGGATAAATAAAGTCCGTTTTTGTCCATCTTGCCTTTTCCCGCCAAGCAAACAAAATCGCCCGTATTAAGAGCGTTTTTTATAAACGGCGAGCCAAACCAAACCGCTCTTATCGCGCCCGCCTTGTCTTTAATTAAAGCTTCTGTTACGGGGATTTTTTTTCTCGGGGATTTAGAAAAGTTTATCTGCGTTATCTGTCCGCAAACTCGGTTTTCTTTATTTAGGGCGATTTCTTTTATTTTTTTTATGTTAGAAAAATCTTCGTATCTGCGAGGGGAGTGACAGAGAAGGTCGTGAACGGTCTTGATTCCCATCCTATTTAATTTTTTAGCGAAGTTGGGACCCACCCCTTTTAAGTATTGAGCCGATTCGTTTAACTTTATCATAAACTAAACTAATTTATTGTAATTAAAACATTAAAACATAGAAAAAAGAATTCTAAAACACTTTTTTATAAATAAAAACCCCGCCGCTAAAAAAGACTGGGGTTCCCGAGGGATAGGAGTTCCAGTCCGGAGGTGTCGCGGCGGGGGGCAGTAATGTAAAATTTTAAATTTCTAATTTTATTCTAACTATAATTTTACAAAAGTCAATGTTTTCTCGCCTATTTTATGGCGGTGTTGTCTTTATTGTATTGCCAATCTCTGTTGTCTTGTCAACGCTATGTTGCGAATATCGACTTTTTTAATTTCAATTTCCGGGATTGTTTCGACTTTCTTGTTTTTATGGATTATAAATAGATATTCTTTGTTGGAGCCGCTTCTTTCGTTAATCCATTTTTTTGTAGTTTGTGTGATTGTCGCCATAACATTTTTCTTGTAATCCATCTATAACGGAAACTTTTTTATTTAATTTTTTTAGAATTGTTTTTATTGCTTGCAAAGTGGCTCTACCGATTATTGTAAGACAGAACTATATATTTTGCCGGAGTTTTTTCTTGCCAATTTTACGCGGCGGAGAAAATTCTATTTTTTTAACAGATGAATATGCTTTTTCTAAATTAAAAACAATAATTTTAAATTTCATTTCTTTTTCGTTATAAATTAGAGGCAAATGCGACATTTATGTCTTAAAGTTTGGCGGTATAACAACGCTATAACAAAATCGGACGATTGTCCAATTTTGTTATAGATTATTAAAAAGATGTATTTTATCTCTTATACTTTTATCTTTAATTTTTTATTTTATTTGCCCCGACATTACATCAAGATTGGGCGGTTGCTTAGTCCGACTAAGCAACCGCCCGGCAGAGAGACTAAGCAACCGCCCGGCAGAGAGACCAAGCAACCGCCCGGCAGAGAGACCAAGCAACCGCCCATAGCAACCGCCCGGCAGATTGCTGACGAGCGCGGGCGGGTCGGGTTTTTTGTTTTTGGAGCATTTTTTGCTACAATGAATTATATGTTTTTTGACGCTTTTCAATTAGAACCTTTTCTCCAAGTTATTTTAGCGGCTGGGCTGGGAGCGATTATAGGAGTGGAACGAGAGTATAAAAGAAGGGAAGCGGGAATCAGAACTTTTTCTTTGGTTGCTTTGGGAAGTTGTTTTTTTACCGTTTTAGGAATCTATTTAGCTTCCGGGAGAGCGGGGGAGGGAATTTCCGCCGACCCTATAAGAATAATACAAGCGATAGCAATCGGCATCGGATTTATTGGTTCCGGGCTTATAGTTTACAGAAAATTTCAAATTGAAGGATTAACAACAGCGGCCGCCCTTTGGGCGGCGGCGGCGGTGGGCATCGGGGTTGGATTAAAACTTTACTTTTTAAGCGTTCTCGGTTCTTTCCTCACAATTTCCATATTATATATTTTGGGCCAAGCGGAGAGAAAATTTTTCCCGAGCAAAAAAGACGAAGAATAAAAAATATGAAGATAAACCGTTCAATTCTTGCCGCCGGCGCTCTTTTGGGGACCATTGTGGGGGCTGGCGTTTTTGGTATACCATTTATTTTTTCAAGAAGCGGAGTTTTTGTTTCTTTTATATATTTTGCCGTTTTGTTTTTTGTGGCGTTGAAAATTCACTTGTATTTTAGTGAAGTTGTTTTGCGAACAAAAGAAAAAATGAGATTGGTGGGATACGCAAATAAATATTTAGGAGCGCTGGCGGGAAATTTGGTAAGTTTTTCGATTCTTGTGGGAGTTAGCGGTTCGCTTCTCGCTTATATAATAATATCGGGAGATTTTCTTCATTTGGTTTTTCCTTCTTTTCTTACTCCTCCCCAATTTTCTTTTTTGATTTGGGCGATTTTATCTCTATTTGTTTTTTTGGGGATTCGCTCTGTAGTGTCTGTCGGGTTTGTGATGAACATATTGCTTTTTGGAATATTGGGTTTTGTGTTTTTCTATTGTATTCCCCATATAGAGACGGCTAATTATTCGCTTTTGGGGAACGGCTTTTCGTTTTTGCCTTTTGGTGTGTTTTTGTTTAGTTTGGTGGGATGGAACGCCGTGCCGGAAATAGAAACTATCTTGATAAATAAAAAAAAATTAAAAAAAATCATATTTTGGACATTGCTTTTCGCCACTATATTTTATTTTTTCTTTGGGCTTATTTTAAGCGGCGTCTCCGGAACGGCGACAAGCGAAGAAGCTTTTGGCGGGCTTCTGCCTTTTTTAGGCAACGGTATTTTAAGGTTGGGAGGCGCGATGGGATTTTTAGCGGTGGCGACTTCTTTTTTAATTTTGGCTAATTATCTAAAAAACACTCTTGTGCTAGACTTCAAATTCCATTATTTGTCTGGTTTTTTAGTCGCTTCTTTGTTTCCTTTTGTTTTATATTTGGCAGGCATAAGGAATTTTTTGCCCATTATCGCTTTTGTGGGGAGTTTTGTGGGACTTATAGACGGCGTTATTATAATTTTGCTTCACAAGAAAGCCAAACTTTTAGGGAATAGAATGCCGGAGTATAGCGTCCCTTCTTCTTGTTTTTTGTTTATTTTTATTACCGCCGTTTTAGTGGTCGGGGCTATGGCTCAAACCCTATCTTATCTAAAAGTTCTTTGAGGGGTTGTTTCAAAAAGGGGGAGGTTGCTTGACTTCAAATTTTTAGTATAATGAAATAACAAAATAAAGATATGAGCATTTTGCTCTGGATAGGAATACTTTTAGCCGCGCTGGCTCTTTTGGTAAAATCGGCGGACTGGTTCGTAGAGTCGGCCGAAAAAATCGGGGTGGCGCTTAAAATATCCCCCTTTATTATAGGGGTGGTTGTGGTAGCGATTGGGACTTCTTTCCCCGAACTTGTAGCCGCTATCGCGGCTACTATGAAAGGAGCGTCTGATTTTGTTTCCGCCAATGTGATTGGTTCTAATATCGCCAACATTTTACTAATTATCGGAATTTCCTCAATCATAGGAAGACGGCTCATAGTGAAAAGAAGCTTAATAGATTTAGACGCTCCCTTGCTCGCTTGTGTTACCGGCCTTTTTGTTTTTATGGCTTGGGACAAAGTAATAACGATGGGGGAGGGAATTTTGCTATTACTTAGTTTTTTGGTGTATTTGGGATATACGATATTCCAAGAAAGGGCGAGCATTGATGTTCTGCCTTCCAGCACGGTGGAAATTTTGCCCGACCGCTCAAAGAGAAGAAGCAGAAAAGCGCTCAAAGAAAAAAAGAAAGAAGGAAGACAAAAAATAACCTTAAAAACAACTATTTTCTTAATTTTAGGCGCTCTCGGATTGGCGGTGGGAGCAAACTATACCATAGACGCCGTAATTAAAATAGCCGAAATTCTTGTTATTGCCCCCACACTCATCGCTATTACGGCGGTGGCGATAGGAACATCTTTGCCGGAGTTGATGGTCTCTATTCAATCAGCGAGAAAAAAGAAATACGAAATCGCGTTGGGAAATGTTTTTGGCTCCAATGTTTTCAATATACTTCTTGTGGCGGGAATTCCGTCTCTTTTTGGGGATTTGCCGGTAGATAGCGTTTCTTTTTCCGTGGGGATACCCTTTTTGGTTCTCGCCACTCTTTTGTTTATATTCTCCGGAATTTCTAAAAAAATACACCTTTGGGAGGGTATGATGTTTCTATGCATCTATATCCTCTTTGTGGCGAAGCTTATCGGAGCATTTTAACGAGCAACCTCCAAAAACAGCTTCTCCCCACACAATAACCACTTTTATGGAAAAATATTATCTTACAAAAAAAGGACTGGATAATATAAGGAAAGAATACAAGCATCTTAAAGAACTAAAAGAAAAAAACGCGGGAAATGAAATGAGCGGCTCCGACATTGAAGCGGAACTTGCTTCGTTTGAAGAAGAGGATTATATAGACGCTCGACTCAAAGAATTAGAGTTGATATTAAACAATTACGAAATTATTACTCCGCCTCCCGAAAAAGAAAGAGACAAGGTTAATCTTGGCGCCACGGTTGTTATCTCCCGCGACAAAGAGAGAGACAAATTTTTTATAGCCGGAACAGTTGAAGCCAATCCGTCTAAAGAAATAATATCCACCGTTTCTCCGCTCGGCAGAGCCCTTATGGGTAAAAAAACTGGGGATAAAATTAAAATAGGAGGGGAGGGAGAGGAATATAAGATTGAAGAAATAAGATATTTATAATATCCTAAATATATGTTCTCTGATTACCTTACCAAAAAAGTTTCCACCTTTTATAGTTTTGTTATAATTATTTTTTTCGCTCTTTTGATGGCGACGCTTTTTGCGGCAAAATTAAACAATCTAAGAAACATTCAAAGCCCAAGTAATTTTCAATTAAACCTTGAATTAAAAAACAACTATGGTGAATAACAAAAAAGAAGAAAATAAGAATAAGGATAAGGATAAAAATAAAGAAAACAAGGAAAGTTTAATAAAAGAAAAATTAAAAAAATTAAAAAGAGAAGAAAGAAAAAAAGCGAGCGAAGAAATAAAAAAGTCCGCGGAAGTGGAACAAATAGCGGGGCAACAAGCGGAGCCAACGACAATTCAAGAGGGGGAAGAAGAGAGGGGGGAGAGGAGAAAAGGGGTGGACTTAATTTTAATTATAGGAGCGATTATTTTAATAACTATATTTTGGCTTCTTTCCTCTTCCGTTTATTGATTTTCTTTGGCGAGTTTCGTGATTTTAGCAAAGGACTTTGGCTCTTCTTGAGCAAGTTGAGAGAGAACTTTTCTGTCTATTTCTATGTTTTTTGATTTTAGATTTCCCATAAATTTGCTGTAAGAAATTCCGCTTTGCCGACAAGCGGCGTTTATTTGAATTTGCCACAAGCGGCGGAAATTTCTTTTCTTGTTTCTTCTGTCTCTGTAGGCGTAGCTCCAAGCCTTCATTAACGCTTGTTTTGCCAGTCGGTATTTTGACTTTCTGCCCCACTTAAAACCTTTTGTTTGTTTTAACAATTTTTTCCTTCTTTTGTTGGACGCTTTTGCGTTTGTTGTTCTAACCATACTAAAACTAATTTTTGATATGTTTTTTTATTACCTTAATAACAGGACCGGAAGCGGGAATCCATTTCCTGTTTTTTCTTTTATATTTTCCGCCCTTTTTCGCTAAATAATGGTTTTGGCCGCTTGCCCTTCTTAAAACTTTTCCAGTTTTGGTTATTTTGAACCTTTTTGTTATTGATTTTCTTGTTTTCCCCGCCATAAATTTTATTGTTTTTTATTTTATTGCTTTGATATTATTATTGTGAGACCTCGCCCTTCCTTTTTTATCTCCTTTTCCATTTTATAGGGGATACTTTGAGCGATTTGCTCCAAAAATCTTTGGAGTTTTTCTTTGGCGAAGTCAATATGCGCTTTTTCCCTGCCTCTTAATTTCATTTCCACCCTCACTTTGTCTCCTTTGTTTAAGAATTTTAGAGCGCTTTTTGCTCTCGTTTCCATATCGTGGCTGGATATATTGTAAGTTAGGCGAACATTTTTTGTTTCTCCGCCCGTTTTTTTTTGTCTTTTCTCCTTCTTTTGTTTTTGATAGAGGAATTTTCCCAATTCTCCCATCTTACATACGGGAGGATTAGTTTTGCCTGAAACTTGAATGAGGTCTAAATTTTTCTCTCGCGTTCTTTTTAACGCTTCTTGGATTGAAATAACCCCTAATTGTTCTCCATCCTCATCGATAAGACGAACTTCTCGCGCTCTTATTCTATTGTTCGCAAAAAATCTTTCCGTTCTTTTTTTATTTGGTTTTCTTCTTTTCATTAAAAATTTTGTTTTGCCGTATTTTGCTGTTTAGTTGCTACGGGAAAATGCTGGTGGAAGCGGAGGGGACGAACCCTCGTCCAGGATTTTGGCGAAAAGGCATCTACGGAAATATCCCGTTTGGTGTTTTGGAGACAAAAAGATAAAAACGGGCAAATTCTTTTTATCTCGAGCCCTTAATGTTCTCCGTAATCGTTAGGGCGAACGGTAACGGAAAATCCCAAATTATTTCACCCTTCTGTTCTCTGGGAGAAGAAAAGAGGATGGCGTAGTTACCCCTTTTTAGGCGTAAGCGTACGCGGGTGTTCTAAATGCGTTTGCATTTGATTGGGTGAATGTTTTATGAGATTCCTCTCATTCCGCCGCCATTTAGCCAGAAATCTTGTCAAAACTTGTCGCTCCCGCAAAAAATTGTTTATTATTTTTTTAATTTCTTTTTACGCTTCTCTCCGCGCCTCTTTCCTCATTTCTCTTTCTGCTTCTCTTTGTTTAATTTTTTCCCGTTTGTCGTATTTTTTCTTTGCTTTTATTACGGCGAGCTCAATCTTTATCTTTCCTTTGTCAGTATATACCGAAAGTGGTTTGAGCGTCAACCCCTTTTGGCTTGATTTGCCGATAAGTTTTCTTATCTCCTCCTTCCTTAAAAGAAGTTTTCTGCTTCTTTCCGGGTTATATTCCAAAGGAGCGTTTTTGGGTTGATAAGGAGGAATGCGCGCTCCAACCAAATACGCTTCACCCGCCCTTATAACAACAAAAGCCCTCAAAATGTTTATTTTGCCCGCCCTTATCGCCTTAACTTCCGTTCCTTTTAGGGAAATACCCGCTTTGTGTTTTTCTAAAATATCGTAATTATAGCGAACTTTTTTGTTTTCCGTTATTGTAGCCATTTGTTTTATTATAAACTCATAAATTAAAAATCAAAAGCCAAACGCAGAGATGCAGAGAGAGACGCAGAGACCCGACTCGCCGGCAAATCGTCAGAGACCGGGCCCCTGTCACTTATAGGGCGGTTGCTTAGTCCGACTAAGCAACCGCCCGAGGAAGCAACCACTCAAGAGGGGGCAACCGCCGGAAGCAGATTGTTGGCGGGTTGGGTTTTTGGTAATCTGGTATCCATTGCTATTTAATTTTTTAAGATTAAACGCGTCGGCTTTTTCTTTTTTTTGAAATAGTATAAGATAAAGGTGGCGGGGAGTGAATATTTTTATGATAAGAAATGAAATAAAAAAAATAATAAAGGAAATTTTAAGCGAGGAGAGGTTGTCTTCTTCGGTAAAAATAGAAGAGCCGACAAACGAAAAATTTGGCGATTATTCTTCCAATGTTCTTTTTTTGTTTCCCGACAAAAAAGAAGAGTTGTTTCAGAAAATTAAAAAGAGAGCGGAAGCGAAAAAAGATATAGAAAAAGCGGAGGCCGCCGGGGGCGGTTTTGTTAATTTTTTTCTCTCCCCCGAGTATTTTCAAAAAGAAACGGAAAAAGTTCTAAAAAAGGGGGAGGACTTTGGAAAGATTAATTTAGGAAAAGGAGAAAAAGTAAATATAGAATTTATCTCCGCTAATCCCACCGGCCCTCTTACGGTGGCTAACGCTCGCGGAGGTCCCTTGGGAGATGTTTTGGGAAATGCTATGGAAACAGCCGGGTTTGAAGTGGAGAAAATGTATTTCGTAAACGATTTTGGCAACCAAATAGAAATTTTGGGGCATTCCGTTTTAGGAGACGAGCTTGCTCAATATTGGGGGGATTATATAGAAAAGTTAAAAACGCAAACGCAAAAGAAAGACGCGATGGAAACAGGGGAAAAGGCGGCGGAGATTATAATGGGGATGATAAAAAAAACAATCGAAAAAATGGGGATAAAATATGATAGCTATCTCTTGGAGAGCGCTCTTCATAAAAACGGAATGGTGGATAATGTCATCTCTTTTTTGGAGAGCAAAGATTTGCTTTATAAAAAAGAGGGGGCGGTTTGGTTTAGGTCCAAAAAATTCGGGGATAACAGAGACAGGGTGTTGGTAAAATCAGACGGCAAAAAAACTTATTTAGCCGGAGACATTGCTTTACATAAATGGAAATTTGAGAAAGGCGAAAATAAAAAAGCGATAAATATTTGGGGAGCCGACCACCACGGGGATGTCCCAGGGCTTCAAGCGGGGGTTAGCGCTATCGGGCATAAGGGCAAATTGGAAATTATTCTCTGCCAGTTTATAACTTTGCTTGAAAAAGGCGAGAAAAAAAGAATGTCTAAAAGAAAAGGAATTTTTGTTACAATGGACGAATTGCTTGAAGAGGTCGGCGTTGACGCTACGAGGTTTTTCTTTTTGCAAAGAGCGGCGAATTCTCATCTTAACTTTGATTTGGATTTGGCGAAAGAAAATTCAATGAAAAACCCCGTTTATTATATCCAATACGCGCTAGTAAGAATTAAGAGCATTTTTAGAAAAATTTCTCGCAAAGAAGGGGGCAATTTGGAAAAATTAAACAAAAAAGAAGAAATTTCTCTTATGAAAAAAATTATTAAGTTGCCCGAAATTATCGAAAAAGTTGTTTTAGAAAGAGACCCTTCTAAAATTGCGGACTACGCCGCCGAGTTGGCAAAAGCATTTCATAAATTTTACGATAATTGTTCCATAATCGGAGAGAAAAGCGAAGAGACGCAATCTGCTCGCTTGGCGCTTTTGCGAGGGGCGGAGATAGCGCTTGGCAACACTCTAAAAGTTATGGGAATTTCCGCCCCAGATAAAATGTAAGGGCGGTTGCCCCATCCATCAGAAAAAAATAGGGCGGTTACCCCGATATTACATCGGGGTAACCGCCCAATCTCGATATAATATTGGGGCAAATAGAACAAAATATAAAATATAAAATATATTTGACTAACAGCCCATAACAA
>CAZYWT010000011.1:0-17082 GCA_964651635.1 uncultured Candidatus Saccharibacteria bacterium
ACCAGTTCCCTTTCCGAACAGATTTTAGATTACTAAACGCGGGGGGTTGACAACATAATAAAAATGCTTACAATTAAAATTAACGATTTTTGAAATTAGGATTTTTTTGATTATATTTTGATTATATTAAGAAATTAAAACTAAAAAACTTCAATAAGCAACCCATATTGTTTGTGGGGAGAAGGTTTTTTAGCGTTTTTTAACTTTTAGCTAACTAAATATCCGTCTTAATTATGCTAAAAAAGAGTTTTTCCAAAGCAAAAAAAACAATTCCCGTTCCTCCTCTTTTAACCTATCAGCAAGAAAGCTGGAGCAATTTTTGGGAGGGAGGATTAAAGGAGGTGTTTTCCGAGATGCTTCCTTTTCTTGATTATACCGGCGATAGATACGAATTTGGAGTTTCCGATTTTTCTCTGGGGCGTTCTCGCTACAATTCCGGCAGGGAAGCCAAAGAAAACAACGATACCTACGACGCTCCCTTGAAAGTAGCCGCTTATCTAAAAAACTTAAAAACGAAGCAAGAAAAATCGCAAGAGATTTTTCTTTGCGATTTCCCCCTAATGACGGATGACGGAACATTTATTATAAACGGAGTGGAAAGGGTGGTAATCTCCCAGCTTATAAGGTCGCCGGGAGTTTTTTTTACGGAAAGGGAACTTGGAGACAAAAAGTTGTTTGGGGCTAAAATAATACCGGCCAGAGGTTCATGGCTGGAAGTGGAAACTGACCACGCGGGATTTTTAGGGGTTAAAGTAAACAGACAAAGAAAAGTTGCTTCCACTACCCTGCTTAAAGCGTTTGGCTACCAATCGGACAAAGACATAAAAGAAAAGTTTCAGGATGTGGAAAAGGGGGAAATAAATTATATAGAAAAAACATTAAGCCGAGATTCTACCTTTAATCAAAACGAAGCGCTGGTGGAAATTTATAAAAAAATTCGTCCGGGAGATATGGTTAGCCCCGACGCCGCCAAGGAACTTATTTGGAATATGTTCTTTAACTTCCAAAGATACGATATTGGCAAGGTTGGAAGATGGAAAAGCGCCCAAAGATTGCCCGAGATAGAGAAAAACTTTAAGAAAAAGATGGAAAAGCCGTCCGATATTACGCTGGAAGACAGGATATTAAAACCCGAAGACCTTCTGGCCGTTATGAGAGAGATTGTTCGTCTAAACAATACTCCGGGAGCGAAAGGGGACGAGATTGATTATCTCGGTAACAGAAGAGTAAAGAGCGTTTCCGAACTTTTGCAATCAAGGGTTAGAGTGGGGCTTATGAGATTGAGGAGAATAGTTCAAGATAAAATGTCCACGCTGGAAGCGTCCGAACTTACTCCCGCCAATATATTAAATCCTCGTCCCATTATGGCGGTAATTCAAGAGTTCTTTTCTTCTTCTCAACTCTCTCAATTTATGGACGGGCAAAATGTTCTATCCGCCGTGGAGCATAAAAGACGGCTTACCGCCACTGGACCCGGGGGGCTCACCAAAGAAAGAGCCGGCTTTGATGTCAGAGATGTTCAGCCGTCCCACTATGGGAAAATTTGTCCCATTCAATCTCCCGAGGGGCAAAACGCGGGATTAATAAATCATATGTCTTGTTTTGCCCGAATAAACTCTTTTGGTTTTTTGGAAACTCCCTATTTTAAGGTGGAAGGAGGCAAAGTAACGAATAAGATGGAATACTTCAACGCCGTGGAAGAGGAAAAATACAACATTACTCACAGCGGAACTCCCTTAAACGATAAAAACGAAATTATACCGGGAGAAGTTGAAGCCAGAAAAGGAGGGGAACCGGTGAGAGTGTCTAAAAAACAGGTGGAATATATAGATGTTTCTCCAAACCAGCTGATTAGCGTCGCCGCTTCTTTAATTCCTTTTTTGCAAAACGACGACGCTAACAGAGCTTTGATGGGTTCTAATATGCAAAGGCAAGGTGTTCCTTTGCTTTGTCCGGAACCTCCCATAGTAGGAACCGGTATGGAAGAAACGGTGGCTCGGGATTCCGGAGAAGCGATTGTAACCAAAGAAGATGGTATTGTTTCAAGGGTGGATTCCAAAGAAATAATGATTAAAAATAAGAAGGGGGAGTTTGTTTATAACCTAAAAAAGTTTCAAAGAGGGAACCAATATACCTGTTTTAACCAAATGCCCGCCGTGGAAAAAGGGGATAAGGTGAAAAAAGGAGACATTTTAACCAGCGGAGCGGGAATTTCAGAGGGCGCTCTTTCTTTAGGCAGAAATGCTTTGGTCGCTTTTTTGTCTTTTCGCGGGGGAAATTTTGAAGACGCCATTGTTTTTTCGGAAAAACTTGTTAAAGAGGACGCTTACACTTCCGTTCATGTGGAAGATTTTACTTGCGATGTTCGCGATACCAAACTGGGACCAGAAGTTACCACCTGCGATATCCCCAATGTGTCCGAAGAAAAACTCAAAGATTTAGACGAAGAGGGAATAATAAGAATCGGGGCGGAAGTTGGCCCCGGAGATATTTTAGTGGGTAAAATTTCTCCCGGCGGAGAAAAAACCCTTACCGCCGAAGAACGACTGCTGAAAGCAATATTTGGAGAAAAAGCCAAAGAAGTTAGGGATTCTTCTAAAAAAATGGACCACGGCAAGCGAGGCAGGGTTATCAATATGAGAATATTTTCCCGAAAAAAAGGAGATAAATTGGAGCCGGGTATAATAAAAAGAATTATAGTGGAAGTGGCTCAAATTAGAAAAATAAAAGTGGGAGATAAACTTGCCGGAAGGCACGGGAACAAAGGCGTTATCGCGAAAGTTTTACCGGAAGAAGAAATGCCTTTTCTTGAAGACGGAACGCCCGTTGACATAGTTTTGAACCCGCTGGGAGTAATATCTCGGATGAATATAGGTCAGCTTTTTGAAACGCATTTAGGGTGGGCGGCTTCCAAACTTGGATACAGAGCGCAAACTCCTTCTTTGGCCGGCGCCACAGAAGCGGAAATAAAAGAGGAGTTAAAAAAAGCCGGGCTTTCCGAGTCGGGGCAAACAACCCTCTACGACGGCAAAACCGGCGAAGCGTTCCCGCGCCCCGTTACTGTTGGAGTTATGTATATTATGAAATTGGTCCATATGGTAGAAGATAAAATTCATATGAGGTCAATCGGTCCTTATTCTCTTATCACCCAGCAACCCTTGGGCGGAAAATCGCATTTTGGCGGACAAAGATTTGGAGAAATGGAGGTTTGGGCGCTGGAAGGGCATGGAGCGGCGCACATTCTCCAAGAGATGCTCACAATAAAATCCGACGATGTGCCGGGTCGTTCGGCCGCTTACGAATCAATTCTTCAAGGCGAAAAAATTAAAAAACCCAATGTTCCGGCTTCATTTAATTTGCTTGTGTCGGAACTTAAATCTATGGGGCTTAATGTGGAAACTAAAAAAATAATAAAAGATAAAGAATAAAAATAAATAAAAAAATTATGAAAGCGTCCGATTTATCTTCAATACTTATAAAAATCACTTCTCCGGAAGAAGTTCTCGAGTGGTCGCATGGAGAAGTTAAAAAACCGGAAACCATAAATTATCGAACTCAAAGAGCGGAAAAGGACGGTTTGTTTTGCGAAAAAATATTTGGTCCAGAAAAGGACTTTGAGTGTTATTGCGGGAAATATAAAGGGATAAGATTTAAGGGGACTATCTGCGACCGTTGCGGGGTGGAAATTACTCGCAGCCAAGTGAGGCGAGAAAGAATGGGGCATGTAAAACTTGCCGCTCCGGTTAGCCATATCTGGTTTCTAAAAGGAATGCCTTCTCGGATAGGAATGGTTTTAAATATTCAGGAACAACATTTAGAGAGGGTAATTTATTTTGTCTCCTATATTATAGAAGAAGTGGACGAAGAGATGAAAAAGAGTGTTTTAGAAGAAGTAGAAAGCGATTATAAAAAGAAAAAAAGCGCTATCGCCAAATCCGGCAAAGGAGAAAAAGAAAAAAATAAAGAAAAGGAAGAGTTAAAAAAGAAGTTTAACCAGACCAAGGAAGAAATCAACCAAATAGAACCCTTAAAAGTTTTGTCGGAAATAGAATATCAGGATTTGGCGATGAAATACGGAGAAATTTTTGAAGTGGGAACCGGGGCGGAAGCGCTGGTGAATATATTTAAGAAAATAGACCTCAAAAAAGAGATAGAAAAAGTTGAGAAAGAAGCGGAAACCGCTTCGGCGAGCGAAAAAAAGAAAGTTTTAAGACGATTAAAATTTCTTCAAGGCATAGAAAAAGCCGACATAAGGCCGGAATGGATGTTTTTGGAGAATTTGCCCGTTCTTCCGCCGGAATTAAGGCCAATGGTTCAACTGGAAGGCGGAAGATTCGCCTCTTCCGACTTAAACGACCTTTATAGAAGAGTTATCAACAGAAACAATCGCTTAAAATATCTTCAAGAAATTTCGGCTCCGGACGCTATTGTTAGAAACGAGAAAAGAATGCTCCAAGAAGCAGTGGACAGTTTAATGGATAACAGTATGAGAAAAAGCCAGCTTACCACCGCTTCCACGGGAGGACGAAGAACTCTCAAATCCCTTGCTGATATTCTTTCGGGAAAACAAGGAAGGTTTCGAAAAAATCTTTTGGGTAAAAGAGTGGATTATTCCGGGCGTTCCGTTATTGCCGCCGGTCCAGAGTTCTCCCTAAATCAATGCGGACTTCCCAAAATTATGGCGATTGAACTTTTTAGACCCTTTATAATCCAAAAATTGCTGGAAAATGAAGCGGCTTACAATATAAAAGGAGCCAGCCATCTTATAGACGAAAAAGCTTCGGAGGTCTTTGATGTATTAGAAGAAGTGGTGAAAGGAAAATGCGTTCTTCTAAACAGAGCTCCCACGCTTCATCGGTTGGGAATTCAAGCGTTTGAGCCCGTTCTGATAGAAGGAGAAGCGATAAAAATACATCCGCTTGTATGTAAAGCGTATAACGCCGACTTTGACGGAGACCAGATGGGCGTTTATGTTCCTCTTTCCGAAGAAGCCCAAGAAGAAGCGCGAAGTTTTATGCTTTCCACCGAAAATTTGTTAAAACCCGCCACAGGTCTTCCCATCGCCACTCCCACGCTCGATTTGGTGCTGGGGGCTTATTGGATAACGGGCATTGACGAGAAATCTCGCGTGGCGGGAAAGATTTTTTCCAATTTTGAAGAAGCGATAATGTCCTATGAGTTAAAAAAGACGGATATAAGAGCGCCAATAAAAACGCTGGACAAAAAAGAAAATCTGATAGAAACAACTTGCGGAAGAATAATATTTAATCGCGCTTTACCGGAGAGTTTTGATTTTGTAAATTATCAAGTGGGATCCAAAAGTCTTTCCCAAATAATTAGTGATATAATATTAAACTATCCAAAAGAAGAAGTTATAATTGCTTTGGATAAAGTTAAGGATTTAGGGTTTGAAGCCGCCACAATGTCGGGAATTACTTTGGGGATGGATGATTTTGTGGTGCCGGACATAAAATTCAAAATACTAAAAGAAAAACAAGCTCAAGCGGAAGAGATAAAAAGTCAATATTCCAAAGGATTTTTATCTCGAGAAGAAAAAAGCGCCAAAGTAATAGAAATTTGGCACACCGCCAAAGAAGAAATTGAAAAATATGTTTCCTCCGTTTTACCAAAAAATAGCCCTGTTATTTCCATTGTGGACTCCGGCGCCCGGGGTTCTTGGGCCCAGCCGGTTCAAATTGCCGGGATGAAGGGGCTTGTTACATCTCCGAGCGGTAAAATTATAGAAATGCCCATCAAGCACTCCTTTAAGGAGGGGTTTGATGTGTTGGAATATTTTATTTCTACTCACGGAGCGAGGAAGGGTATTGTGGACACAGCGCTCAAAACTTCGGCCTCGGGTTATCTCACTCGTCGCCTCGCCGATGTGGCTCATGAAGTTATTGTGACCGAGGATGATTGCGGGGACACTGAAGGAAGATATATATTAAAAGAGGACTCGGAAGAAATAGGACAGGACTATTCTTTTAAGATTGTGGGGCGCGTCTCTTCGGAAGATATAAAATTAGAGGGTAAAACTTTGGTTAAAAAAGGAGAAATCATTGATTGGAAGGCGGCTCGGGCGATATCTTCGGCGGAAAAAATAAGGAGAATAAGAACGCGAAGTCCGCTTAATTGTAAAACTTTAAGGGGGGTATGTAGAAAATGTTATGGTTGGGAAATGGGAAGAAATTGTCTCTCCAAACTGGGAGACGCCGTTGGCGTAATTGCTTCTCAATCAATTGGAGAACCCGGAACCCAGCTTACTATGAGAACATTTCATCTTGGCGGAGTTGCCTCCGGGGGCGATATAACCCGTGGACTTCCAAGGGTGGAGGAAATTTTTGAATTGAGAGGACTAAAACAAGAGGGCGTTGTGGCTCTTTCCGACGGAGTAGTTAAAGCTGTGGATTTGGAGAAAGGGTTTATTACGGTAATTCCGAGTAAAAAAAGCGAGAAAAAAGAGGGGAAAAATAAAGATAAAAAAGCGAAGAAGAACGAGGAAATGAGATATGATATTCCCGGCAAGTCCGAAATTTATGTTAAAAAAGAAGATAAAGTAGAGGCCGGTCAGGCGCTAACTGCCGGACCCTTGGATTTAAGAAAACTTTACAAAAGCGGCGGAATGTCTTTAACGCAGAGATATATTATCAAAGAAACGCAAAGAATATATGTGGGAGAAGGAATAAATGTTCACGACAAACACATAGAAGTAATAGCCCGTCAAATGTTTTCTCGCCTTCAAATAGTAGAGCCGGGAGAAAGTCCGTGGGTGCCCGGAGAGGTGGTTTCTGTGGCGGAGTTTGAGGAAAAACAAAAAGGATTAAAAAAAGAAAAAAGAGCCAAAGCCCAATCCATACTTTTGGGAATTTCTCGGGTGGCTCTCACTTCCGACAGTTTCCTGTCGGCCGCGTCTTTTCAAGAAACATCCCGTATTTTAATAAAAGCGGCGTTGGAAGGAGCGGAGGACAAGCTGCGAGGGCTTAAAGAAAATGTTATTATCGGAAGAATGATACCGGCTGGAACGGGATTTAGAAAATAACTCTCTTATTTGGAACTATTCCATAATTGGCAATTTAAGGAAAAGAACTTTATAATAAAAAAATATGGATTTTTTCGTTTGGGACTTAAATTTGTTGTGGAAATCCTTTATTTTTTCTTTTTCGGCCAGTTTCTTTTGGCTGTTTTTTTGGTATCATTATTCTAAAAAATTAACCACTCCTCGGAAAACATTGTTAAAAGCCGTTTTCTGGGGCGTAGTTGGCTCAATTGTCGCCGCCGCTTTGGAAAGAGGAATTATTTCGGGAGTTTTTTCTCGAGATGTTTTTTTTGTTTTTCAGGGGGGCAGAACCTTAACCACCTTTAGGGACCTTTTGGCCGGTTTTGGCATTGCTTTTTTTCTTATGGCGTTGCCGGAAGAGTTTATAAAATTTTTTATATTTAAGTGGAGATTTTTCCAAAGAAGGGATTTTAATCAAATAATAGACGGAATAAAAATAGGAATAGTTTTGGGGCTCGGGTTCGCTTTTGTGGAAAACTTTTATTTCTTTTTTGCGGAAGCGAGCAATGTGTGGTTTGAACCGGAGAATTTTTTATTTACCCTTGTTCTTAGATTTTTTGTGGCGACTTTGGCGCACTCTCTCTACGGAGCGGTTTTGGGTTATTATTTTGGATTGGCGAGGAGTTATAAAATTTTCAGCGGTATTTTCTTGTGGCAAGGCATTGTGGCGGCAACCGCTTTTCACGCTTTATTTAATTTTTTAGCTCTCACCCCCTTTAATATATTTACTTTTATTCTTATAATCGCTATGCTTTTAATATCGCTTCGATGGTATACCGACAGAAAAAATCTTCAAATGGCGATATCAAAAAACAAAACTATAAAGCATCCCCCTCTTTTTATCGGAGAAAAGGAAATGAAAGCGATTATAGCCGAAGAGACGGGTTCCAATTTCCGGGTTGTGAAAAAACTTGGATTGTGTCCGTATTGTTTTAGAAAATTAAGTATAACCAAAAACGGTTTGTGTGCCTACTGCGGCGGGAAAATAGAAAAAGACAAAAAATAAGAGAAAAACGGGCGGTTGCCCCAATGTAATATCGGAGCAACCGCCCCACGCCCCAAAAATCAGAGACCCGACTCGCCGGCAGTTTGCCAAAGGTCGGGTCTCTGACAACGGAATCCCTGGCAGTTCTGTCTGCTACCCGCCCATTTATTTCAATGTTTTTATTTTCGTCAGATTTTAGATTACCGAATGCGTAATTTGTTTTTGGGCGATAAATTTAGTAAAATGAATTATATGAAAAAAATTTATTATTTTCTCGGTTTTCTTTTTACTTTTTTGGCGATTGCTTTTTTGTTTTTCTCCGCCGGCAACTCCGCCGCTTCTTCGGCCAAAGTGGGTGTATCCGGTGAGTATTTTACGATAAACGGAGAGGAGCGTTTTTTGCTGGGCGTTTCTTTGTTTGACGCTATAAATCTTTCTTCTTCCAATTTGGAAAGCGATTTGGATTATTTGGAAGAGAATGGATACAACTTAATAAGGGTCTGGGCCGATTGGAGTTGGCAGAACCATAAATGGGGGAGAGACAGCACGGTTTATACAAAAAGCGGAGGGCTAAACAACACAATCTCTCAACTAAAAAAAGTTATAGAAGAGTCCGCCAAAAGAGGCATTGTGGTTGATTTGGCTATACAAGACACCAATCCCTACTTTTACTCCGATGGAGAAGATTTTTCCAAACGGCTTAAGGCGGCCAGAGAGATAACCCGCGCTCTAAAGGACTACGATAATTTATTTTTTGACCTTTGCAATGAATACGATCATGGAGGAGACGATTTTTATCCAATGAGTGTTTCGGAGGCGAGACAAATAGCCCAAGCGGTAAAGTTGGAGGATTCCGACAGATTGATTACCATATCAAGCACGGGCAAGCATTTGGTGGATAAAAATGGAAATCTAAACGGCTCCAACCTTGCTGCTCAAATAAATACCATTGGCGTGGATATTGTTTCCCCCCATTTTTACAGAGATAACTCTTGGTGGTCGGCGGTTGGAGAGCGAACTGCAAAAGTAAAAAGCGGAAGTCGGGGAAAGCCCGTTTATATCCAAGAGGAAAATTATTATCCCGGCGATTCCAGCGCTTCTCACTTTGTGGAATCGGCGAAAAGAGCGAAAAATGCCGAGGCGGCCGGCTGGATTTTTCACCAAACGGCCGGCTTGAGTTATGACACGAACAAGCCCTTAAAAAATTACTCTTTTTATAACGCTTTGGAGAGCGGGGGCAGAGCGATATTGGAACAAATTGGCTCTGTTATAAACACCTCCGGAGGCGGGAGCGGATTTGAGATATTTGACGCCTTAAATGGAAATTCCAAAGGAAAAATAACGGGAGGCGAGCTCACTTCTTCGGGGTGGAAGACGAGCGATGGTTCTTCACGGATTGAATATAACCTTTTAGGCAATCCAACCAACGGCGGAGTGGAATTTGATGTGAAAGGTATGGGAAATTCTGTTTGGCAAGGAAAAGGGGGTAATGATATTTACAACCTTTTCTCTATTTACGATAATAGTCCCGAACTTAGCTCCGGCGGTTCGGGAGAGGAGACGAAAGATATTTGTTCCTCCGGGCATGGCGACGCCCGTAATATATATTACGCGGCGTTTTGGTTTTTTGACGACGATTACGAGCACGCTCGTTATAAGAATAGATTTAGAGGGCGAGCTAACGCTAATAATAGATTTGTTTCTCCTCCCCCAATGAAAGCCGACAACACTCCCAGAGCGTTTGAACAGGACTCCCAGCAATTTGACATAGAACCTAACAAGAGTTATCGGTTAAGGTGCGAATGGGGGGCGGGGAGAATGACTTTTTCTGTCAATGGAGATGTAATAGGAAATGGTTTTGATTATGCTTCGGCAAATCAAAGTTATTTTTATGGAGAACCAAAATTTGAGCCCGCCGAACCCGTTTTAAGGGTAGGGCAAACTCATTTTAGTTCGGCTATCGGCGCCACCTTTTCTAATTTAAGAGCTTCTGTCGGCGGAGTGAGCATAAACGAATTTGGCGGAGGTTGGACTCCTACCCGGAGCGATGATGATAAAGAATTTTCATTGGGCTCGGGGGATACTTCTTCGGGGTTTTATGAAGTTACTATTAGCAATATACAAAGCGATAACTGGAACGCTGCGGGAGAGTCCCTTTATGGGCTTATTGCCTTGTATGACAGAAAGCAATATTGTTGGCAGATGACTATTCCCGGGGATTGCGATTATTATTCCGATAACGCCGATAATCATTATCATTTTTCCCTTTGGGCTTACGGTCCCGATAAAAGACCCGAGCGATATGGAAAATTAAGGCCAAGAGTAAATATAGGCAACGAAGAATGCAGCGACCAGGTTCCGGAATCTTTTGAATCGGACACCAAATCTTTTAATTGGAATCCCGGCAAAACTTATCATTTCAAAGCAACTTGGGATGAAAACGGAATTGGTTATTTTTTGGACGGAGAAGCGATAGAAACCTATGATTGGGCTTCGCTCGGAGATAGTTTTAATCCCATAAACCCGGTTTTAAGAATTGGCGGAATGCATTACGATTCGGCGCCCAATCTGCTTTACTCCAATGTTCATGTGTGGCTTGGGGATGGCGGCGACCCCTACGACCCTCCGGAGGAAAAACGCTATGAACTTAAAGAAAACGCTTCCCGGGGCGCTCGCTACTTTTTAGACAGGGATTACATATTAGAACAATTACCCTCCGAGATAGAAGGGCTCACTCTTCTTAAAACAAGAAATAACGATAAAATGAGCGCCGGAGATTCTTTTATCAACCTTAATATAAATAAAGAGACAAGGGTTTATTTATCCTGGGACAGAAGATTTCCCTTGCCCTCCTGGGCTTCGGGCTTTACTCCCACATCTTTTAATATAGAAACAAGCGACCCCGGAACAAATTATAAAATATATGTCAAAGAATTTCCAAACGGAGAAGTAGTTTTGGGCGGAAATCAATGTCCTCATAATTCTTGCAGTATGTATTTCGCTTTTTTGGATTACGAGGGAGAATTATTTGAACGGGAAGATATAAACAAAGATGGCTTGATTGATGTGTCTGACATTGGGATAATTATGTCTTACTGGGGAGAAAACGAATCTTTGCCCGATTTGGATAAAAATGGCGTTGTGGGCGTTTCCGATATTTTGGGGATAATAGAAAAATGGACTTTTTAACTTTCTTAATTATAATTAAACAAAGGGTAAAGTAAAAAACAAAATTTATGAACATATTAAAAAAGATGGACAAGAAGTTAAACGGCAATAAAAAATGGTTGGTTTTGGGGGTAACAATTCTCATTTTAGCGGTGGGGGTTTTGAGTTGGCAAAAACAAATCAAAGATATTATCACAAGTTTTACTAGTCCCGACCAAGAAGCAATTCTATCGCTAGCGACCGCGAACGGGGAAACAATTTTCGAAACTGGAGAAGATTTTAAGGTTTCCGTGACGCTTGACACAAAAAACAACGATGTAGTGGCGGCCGGCGTTTACCTAAATTATAATCCCGACAAATTGGAACTTTTAAGCGTAGACACAAGCGATTCCGATTTTGATAAAAATAGCCAATGCGTAATGGAAGGCGGCGAACCTTGCGAAATAATAAATCACGACGAACAAAACGGAATTGTGGAGATTGTAAAAATGAAACCATCTCCGGGGGTAAATTCAGGAAATGTGAAAGTGGCGGAGATTACTTTTAAGGGAATAAGAGAAACAAATTCCACCGATATAGCGTTTGATTTTGCCGGTCCTGGCGAAGGAAAAAGCAGAGTAATTTTAGATGATGGAGAGGGAACCGATATTTTGCTTGAAGCCAACGAACTATCACTGGTTATCGCCGGGGATTTGGGAGAAAGATGCGAAGCGGATATAAACGGAGACGGCGAAGTTACATTTTTGGGAGACGCCGCTTTGTTTATTCGTTTATACAAACAAGGGGACGAGAGAGCGGATTGTAACGGAGACGGCGAAGTTACATTTTTGGGAGACGCCGCTTATTATATCAGACAATACAAAGGAGCAAATAATTGAAACTAAAAATATGAAAATTTATAAGTTTTTAACAATTTTTATCGCCGCGGTTGGGATATTAGCGGTAGCGGGGAACGCTCAAGCGGCTGTTTCTCTCTCCCTCTCCCCTTCTTCCGGTTCTTACGAGGAGGGAGAAGAGTTCTCCGTGGAGATAAGGATAGACACAAACGGAGAAAATGTGGACGCCGTTTTGGCGGAGGTAGAACTCTCCAGCGAACTTTCTTTTGTCGGCTCCGAAGCAGACATCGCAAACTCCGCTCTTTCAACGGAATTTAGAAACGAGATTTCGGGAAACACCCTAATGCTGGAGTTGGCGGACTTCTCCAACTACCTAAACGACTCAAACGGCTATCTGGGTTCTTTCCAAGTAAAAGCCGAAAATTCGGGAACCGCCGAGATTAGATTTACAAACAATTCCGGAGCGTCGGGGGAGGGCGAACTCTCCTCTAATTTTACAAACGCTCAATATACGATTAACTCTGGCGGTGGCGGAGAAGAAAAAGAGATAAATCTCTCCCTCTCCCCTTCTTCCGGTTCTTACGAGGAGGGAGAAGAGTTCTCCGTGGAGATAAGGATAGACACAAACGGAGAAAATGTGGACGCCGTTTTGGCGGAGGTAGAACTCTCCAGCGAACTTTCTTTTGTCGGCTCCGAAGCAGACATCGCAAACTCCGCTCTTTCAACGGAATTTAGAAACGAGATTTCGGGAAACACCCTAATGCTGGAGTTGGCGGACTTCTCCAACTACCTAAACGACTCAAACGGCTATCTGGGTTCTTTCCAAGTAAAAGCCGAAAATTCGGGAACCGCCGAGATTAGATTTACAAACAATTCCGGAGCGTCGGGGGAAAATGAGTTAGAAATTATTTCCGCCGGAGCCGAATATAGCGTAGAATCGGGAGGAACGGGAGAAGAAAAAGAGGTTGAATTTTATCTATTCCCCGAAGGAAAGAGTAATAAGGCGGGAGTAGATATAGAAGTCAAGATATATAAAAACGAGGAATTAAAAAGAACAATAAGCGGAGAACTATATTCCAACGGAAAGTTCAACCGAACTGTAAATTTAAGTTCTTTTTTAGAAAGAGATGAGTGGAGCGCTGAAATATATATCCCCTATTATTTAAAGAAAAGGGTAAATCTCACCTTTGAAACGAATGAAAACAAAAAAACAGAAAACATTTATTTGTTGGCGGGTGATTTATCGCAAGACAATGTGATAAATGAACTGGATTGGAGCGTAATGAGCGGATTATGGTTTAGCGCCAGCCAAAGAGCGGATATAAACGGAGACGGCGAAGTTAATAGTTTGGACTGGCATTATCTTAACGAAAATTGGGGATTAAAGGGCGACTAATTTATGAAAAAGGTTTATAACATAATAATTTTAATCGCGCTGATGGCTGGAATTGTAATGGGCGGATATTTTTTGTTTGGCAAAAATAAGGATGTTGCTCCTCAAGCGGCTCTTTATTTTTCCTCGGGAGGAGAATTTAAGCAAGGAGAAGCCACAAAAGTTTTTATTTTTCTTGATTCGGGAAAAACGCCGATAGACGGAGTGGATATTTCTTTTTCTTACGAACCGCAAAAAGCGAGTATAGAAAAGGATTCTTTTAAGAACGAATCTTCAAAATTTGCTTCTATTTTTGGTCCTAAAATAGAAAACGGCGTTGTGAAATTGTCGGCGCTCACTAAAAGAGGAGAAAATTTTGCCGGAGAAGAGGCGATAAGTTCTTTTTCGCTAACCCCTCTTTTAGCAGAAGATTCTTTTCTTACCCCTGTCTTTGAAAAGGGAAGGACAAACGATTCCAATGTTTCTTTGGCGGAAAAAGACGCCGACATATTAAAAAATTTTCCCGCTTTTTCCATTGTCATTGGTAAATAATTAAATTATGAGAAGGATACTTTTTTTCATTTTATTGTTCTCCCTATTTCTCGGTTTTCCGAGCGGAATTTTTGCCGCTTCTTTGCAGTTAGAAACAGAGGAAGAAAGTATAAAAATAGGGGATGTTTTTGACGCGGAAATAGTTTTAGACACGGAAAATTTAGAAACACAAGGGGTTGGCGTTAGATATCTAAACTACAACCCTTCTTATCTACAAGTGAAAGATAGCGATGTTTCTTCTTCCGGAGTTCAAATTTCTCCCGGGGAACTTTATCATAGAACTCAAACCAATTTAGTTGATAAATTGGAAGGCAAAATAGAGTTTGTTCAAATATCTTCGGGAGACGAGACATTTAACGGAGATGGAATTTTGGCTACAATCACTTTTCGCGCTATCCAAGAAGGAGAAACGGAGCTGTTTTTTGATTTTGAGCCGGGAGAAACAAAAGATACCAATGTTGCCAGTTTTGGGGACGATATTTTAGATGAGGCGGACGAGACGGACTTATTTATAGGAGAAACGGGAGCGCCTGGTGATGTGAGTAATTTATCTGTTTCTATGGTAAGCGGAGGGGTGAAAATTTTATGGGACAATCCCTCGGGCAATTTTGAGGGAGTTCGTATAAAGAAAAAAGAGAGTGATTATCCTTTCGACCCTTACGACGGAGAAACAATCTACGAGGGAGAGGATGAAGAATATATTGATTATGATGTGGAAAGCGGAGAAACCTATTATTACGGAATTTACGCTTATAATGGTGATGAATTTTCCCTAGGCAGACATATAGCCGTTTTTTACGGCGGCGGCGGGGGCGGAGAAGAAATAGAAATATCCGATGTCAACGCCGCAGAAATTAAGTCGGATTTCGCCACAATAGAGTGGCAAACGGGCAAATACGCTTCCAGTAAAGTTTATTACGGCAAAAGCGAAGCGTTAGAGGTTGGAAGTGTGGAAAAACAAAGCGAAGTGAAAAATCACAGCGTTACAATTGTTGATTTGGAAGTGGACACCAAATATTATTATCTTGTAGAAAGCGAAGATGATGAAGGAAACATAGCCCAATCCGATATTTTTAGTTTTAGAACATTAGACGAGGGCGGAGAACAAGAGGAAGAAGAGGAGGAAGAAGAGGAGTGGCGGCAGGAAAGAATCGCTTGGCTTCGGGAAAGAATCGCTTGGATTATAGAGAGAATAAATTATTTAAGAGGTTTGCTCTCACAAATGGAAGGCGGAGAACAAGAGGAAGAAGAGGAGGAGGAAGAGGAACCGTTGGGATACACAATCCCCGTCGGTTTTCGTTTTACAAAAGAGTTAAATTACGGGGATAGGGGAAGAGAGGTTTGGTATTTGCAGGTATTTTTGAAAAATCAGGGAATAAATATTTATCCCGAAGGAAAAATTACCGGTTATTTTGGAAGATTAACCAAAGCGGCGGTTATAAGGTTCCAGCAAAAATATAAAGAAGAAATTTTAGCCCCCTGGGGATTTACAAGAGGCACGGGTATAATAGGAAGAACCACTCGGGCAAAAATCAACCAACTAATCAATTAAATCAAAAAAAACCAGGTGAATGGCTTGGCGCGAAAACTGCGACGGAACACGCTAAAGGACACTTTAGCGGAAGTGATGGAGTGAAAGAAATACCCGCTGTTTTTGAAGCAATTTTAAATTTTTAATATGACAACAATTCACAAAAAAGTTTGGCCTGAATATTTTGAAAAAATTATTTCCGGCAAGAAAAAGCTTGAATTACGCCTTGCCGATTTTGAGATAAACAAAGGCGACACCTTGGTTTTGGAGGAGTGGGACAAGAACAAGAAAGAGTACTCCGGACGAAAGATTGAAGTTATCGCCACTTATATTCTTAAAACCAAGGTTCAAACTTTTTGGCCGCAAGAAGAAGTTGATAAATATGGCTTTCAAATTATCCAGTTTGAGCCAAAAGAAAAATAAATTTATGAAAATTGTTATTTGTGGCAGTATGACCGCTTCAAAAGAAATGGTGGAAGTAGAGAAAAAGCTCAAGGAGTTGGAGCACGAGATTGTGTTACCGGAATTTACTCATGAGTACGCGGCTATGGATACGATTGATAAAATGCATACAGAATCGGCACGCAATAAAGTTGAGTACGACTTGATTCGTGGTTATTTTGAAAAAATCAAGAATAGCGATGCCGTACTTATTGCCAATGTCGAGAAAAAAGGAATAAGAGGTTATATCGGAGGAAATTCTTTTCTCGAAATGGGCTTTGCTTTCATACTCAACAAGCCGATTTTTCTTTTGCATGAAATTCCAGATGTTGGTTACAAAGACGAGATAGAAGCTATGTCACCAGTTATTTTGAATGGTGATTTTTCAAAAATCTCAAAATAATTTTATGTCCGATAATCGCAAACTAAATATCGTTGATGAAAGCGGAAATATAATCGGCGAAGACACCCGCGAAAATATTCACAAACAAGGATTACTTCACCGAGAAATTCATGTGTGGTTTTACACGCCAAAAGGCGAGGTTATCTTTCAACACAGAGAAAAAGACAAAGATATTTACCCCGATTTATTAGACGCAACAGTTGGTGGTCATGTTGAAATTGGCTCTGATTATGAAACTGCCGCGCTTCAAGAACTAGAAGAAGAAACAGGAATAAAAGCGGCAAAAGATAACCTCGTCTTTATACAAATGGTGCGCAGTAAGACATACGACAAAATTACGGGCATGACAAACAATGTTATCAGGGCAATTTACGCTTATCGTTATGAAGGCGATGTTGCGGATTTGAAAGTTGAGAAAGGAAAAGCGATCGGGTTTGAAGCATGGCCGCTTGAGAAAATTTTTAACATCGCCGACGAAGACCGAAAGAGATTCATTCCTGCTATCCTTGAAGAAGAAATTTTGAACATTTTTCGGAAAATTCAAAAATTGTAGCCGCCGAAAATGTTTTGAGCGAGGACGGCTCGGCGGGAGGGGGTTTGAGGAGGAGGAATGCCGAGCCGTCCGAGCGAATCTCGCCGCCCGCGCGTCAGCGCGGAGCCGAGCAGAAAAATTGCCTTTCATTTTTTTGATTTTTAACGGAGAGTGTTTGTGCTTCTCTCCGTTTTTTTTCACTACG
>CAZYWT010000012.1:0-16961 GCA_964651635.1 uncultured Candidatus Saccharibacteria bacterium
AAAATAAATAAAAACTCCAAAAAATTATTTTCGCAACTATAACTACCAACTATTGCCGGGCGGTTGCTTAGTCCGACTAAGCAACCGCCCGGTTTTTAAAGAGTTTTTGTTTGTAAATTCTAAAAAATTCTTGTTATAATACAAGTAAGAATCAATTGCTTTGAAACTATGTTGCGAATTTCAAGTTCTTTTTTAGGTTCATAAAAAGGATTGCTACATAATTGTCTAAAAATTGATAAAATAAAATCAGTAAATAATTATTAGCAATTCTGCTAATAATTATACATAGAGTTCGTATAATATACAAGAAAAAGGTCGATGTTGTGCATTCAATTCGTATAAAAACGAGTTATCGGAAATATTTTTTAAAATAATTTTTTTCTCAGTATGAATTATCAAAATGTTTTTAAAGAAGGGCAGGAATTATTTTTGTCTACGTGTTCAGCTGATTGCGAACCTCACGCAAATATTGTAATTTCGCTAGGTTTTCATGATGATAAATTGTTAGTTGCAGACGCCCAGATGATAACCACCATTAAAAATTTGGCTGAAAATAGAAAAATATGCGTGGTTGCCAAGGGCGACGACTTGTATTACAGAATTAAAGGTACTGTTGAAATTTTTAATTCTGGAAAGTATTTTGATATCTGCAAAAAAGCCGACAAAAATAATCCTGCCCGAAATGCGATTTTGATAACAGTCAATGAAGTTTTTGATTTAGACAACGTAAAAAAAATCATTTAAAAAAATACATCCGATAACACGGCATATCCGGTTCAGAAATTTTGCACTATAATATAATAAGGAAAGCAAAATTTCTTCTCCCAAATTTTTGTTCCGCTACGCTACATAAAAACTTCGGATGATGCCGATACGTTAGGTGAAATTTTGTTCAGATAAAATTTATTTTTATGAAAAATCTTGAAAAACATTTTTCCCCCGAAAAAAAAGGAAAAGCCGCCATTTTTATATCACGCCTCTTCTAACAGAAATATTGAAAAATTTGAGCTGCGTGCAAAAAATGTTCGCGATCCGGAAGAAGGACCTGTTGTTTTTGCAACGCCCGACTTAGCACTGGCAACCACTTTTTTGGTTGGCGAAGCTAATGATAGTTGGACTCAAATTGGAAAATTAGGCGGCGTTCCTTATATGGTAATCAGAGATAAAAAACGTTTTATGAAGCGTGATAAGGGCGGCTCTATTTATAAATTTTCAAGCAATAGCTTCACTTGTCATCCAGATAAAGGTATGGGAGAAGATGAATGGGTTAGTAAAGATTCTGTTACACCACTTGAGAAAGAAGATGTCCAATCAGCTCTGGAGGCAATGATAGAAAATGGTGTACAGATATTCTTCGTTGATAAAAAAACTTTCAATAGAATCAACCACGATAAAGATTTTATCAATGTAATCAGAGGATTGGAATCAGAAAATAAAAGACGGGAGAAAAATGTTATCGAATTTACAGACGAAAAATAAATTTTATCTGAACAAAACTCAAGAGGACGCTGCGCTTTCGCTTTGCTTCATAATAAGTGGTGGTTGCCCCGATGTTATTTTGACGGGCGGTTGCTTGGTCTCACCAAGCAACCAATAGCTTTACAAATGTATTCTTTTATGGTAAAAATAAAAATAGAAAAATTAAAATTAAAATAATTTTTAATTCTTAATTCTAAACGACGAGGTATATAAAATGAAAAAACGACAGGTTGTTTTATTTGTTGTTTTAATTGAGGACTTCACTCTTTACGCGGAGATAGAGCCGATAAATGAACGCAAAGGAGTGATAAAGGGTGGCAATTATTTTCCAAGGGAATTAGAAGTATATTTGCCCGAGGGATTTACTTGGAAGATTGCCGAAATTAAATATAATAGGCATTCCCTCGAAACACTTATTACTCCGGGAGATTTAATAATATAAGGAAATTCCTGGGTATGAGTACAAAAATTTAACCCCTTCCTATTGGAGGTTTTCTTTTGGGTTAAAAAGCGCAACAAGCCGGCTTTTCTATTAAAACATAAAGAAAATAAGCGGCAACTAATACTCCCGCAAAAACAAAAAAACTCAAAACCGCGCGTCTCAACATTTCTTTTATTTTTTTCTTCATTATTTTATTATATCTTTTTTCTTTAGATTAAAAAAGCGCTCGGTTTTGCCGCGAGCGCTAAAATATTTTTTTTACAATAAATCTATTTACGCAATAGCCAACCGCTATTCCGACGCAGTTGGCAATCAAATCCTTTTTAGAAAACCCGTCTCCTCCAATCCATCCGTATTTTTGGTATGGAAGAAATTGGTCTTTTATTTCGTTGACAACACCGAGCGCCAATGAGTATTTCCACGCGTTTTCCGACAAAGCGGCAACTCCGCCAAAAAACAAAAAATGCTCCACCTTGTCGTATTTCAAAAGCAATCCGCTCTCGCTGTTCCACGGCTCGCTTCGCGCTCTTGCCAGTAACAAAAGCAACAAAAACGCTAACATCTTCATCTTTTTCATAGCGTCCCCTTTTTTAATTTTAATGAGCAGATTAAAAAAATGCCTCTATTGAGGCATTTTCTCCGTCTCCGCTTTCATTTCTTTTTACATTCTTTCTTGCAATAGCGACATAAAATCCCGCTATCTATTGGGATAATTCTGTCGCAGTTTATACATTTACTATAATCTCGTCGTCGTGGAAAAACGACGAGAAAAATGTTAAACAAAACAACTCCCAAAAAAATCCATATTATCGCTGACATTATTCTCACCTCCTTAAGATTAAGGGGGCAGGATACTAATTCGTACCCTATTCCCTTAATATTTTTTTTATTAAAGTTCTTGTTTGCTTACAATTTTATAATACACAAAAATTAGATTTTTTGCAAATTTTTGTTCAGTAAAGTCGAGCGGTCCTACCGGGAGTCGAACCCGGATTTCCACTGTGAGAGAGTGGTGTCCTAAACCATTAGACGATAGGACCTTAAATTTATCTTACTTTTTATTGCTCGCTTTTCAAGGGATAACTAGGAGGTATTTCCAAATAATTTACAATATATTTTGCCATTTCCTTAAAAATTGGCGCTGTGGATATTCCCGATGTTAGCGCGTTTTTTGGGTTGTCTAATCTCACAAATATTAGGATTTTAGGATTGCGCGCCGGCAAAAATCCAATAATACTTTGTATTGTTCTATTTTCGTAATATCCCCCCGTTTCTTTGGGGACTTGCGCCGTTCCCGTTTTTGCCGCTATGTGATAACCGGGCAAAGCCGCTCGCCATCCCGAGCCGTTTTCCACCACACTGATTAGCATCTCAACTAATTCTTTGGCGGTTTGCTCGGACAGAACCCTCCCCTCTTCTTGGGGGCGAAAGAGTTCTTCTTTTTCTTCCCTTGTAATTTTTTCTATTATTGAGGGTTTCATTATTATCCCATTATTGGCAATAGAGCCGAATGCTCTGATTAGTTGGATGGGTGTTATTTGAACTCCTTGCCCAAAACTTGCCGAGGATATATCTCTTTGATATCCGCTTTTAAGTCCCTTGTTTTGAGAGGAAACTTCCCCTTGTAATTCAATCTCCGTTTTTCTAAAAAATCCGAATTTTTCCAAATAATTCAAAAACATATTTTTGCCCAATTTTTCTTCCACAAACACCGCTCCCGTATTTATGGATTCTTCCAAAACATCGGTCATTGATTGTTCTCCCCAAATCCTTTTTCCATAATTATATATGGGCACTCCCCCCACATCCACAGAGCCGATATCCTCATAAGTTGTTGTGGGAGTAATTAGTTTTTCCTCTAATCCCCCAGCCATAACAAAGGGCTTGAAAACGGAGCCCGGCTCAAATAAGAATTGAACGGCGGGGTTCATAAAAACAGACAAATCTTTTTCTCCGGAATAATTATTGGGATTAAAATTGGGATAAATAGCCAAAGATATTATTTTACCTGTTTTGGGGTTATAAACAATAATTTCTCCAGAATCTATATCCCAATTTTCTTCTGCTTCCCGCAAAAGTTTTTCCGCTTGGTGCTGGATGTTTTTTTCAATTGAAAGATAAATGTCAGCGCCGCGAGCGCTGGAACTATCGTTTTTAATTAAACCAACCAAATACCCAAAAGGAGATTTGCTTTTCTTTTTTAATAATTTTATCCCCCTTAAATAGTCGTCATAAAAACCTTCCACCCCGTATTGTCCCTTTTTTTCTTCATTTAGAAACCCCGCGATGTGAGAAGCCAATGTTTCTTCCGGGTAGACCCTCCCCCAAATTTCATCCGTTTGCGCTCCCTTCATATTTTCTTTCTTTATATCTAAAAATTCTTCTTTTGAGAGTTTCAAACGAATTGTTTCTCCCCTTTTCATTTTCTTGTCTATTTGTTCCTTGGAAAGGTTGCCGTTTTTGTTGTATAAAAAAACAGAAAGTTTTTCTTTCTCGTTTTTTTGGAGTTTGTCAGGGAATATGTAAACAAGATATTTTTTTACGGTTTTTGCCAACGGTTCTTTATTGCTAAAAAAGATATTGCCCCTTTCTCCGGCTATCTCGTCAAAAGATATCTGTTGCCCCAACGCCAACGCTTCGTAATAATCTCCCTTTTTTATTTGTAAAGAATAAAGACGATAAACAAGAACAGAAGAAGAAGCAAACAAAAAAAAGAAAATAAGCCAAATTTTTATATTTTTTTTATTCATAACAACAATCCTCTCTTTTTCTTAAAATCAAATAAATTAAATGGCGGAAAAGTTAATTTATTCCAATCCTATTTTAGCCGCTAATTTTTCCGAAGACAAAGGAATATACTCTATTTGATTTATTTCCACAAACTTTTTCTCCGAAAACGAATTTTCTTCCAAACGAGCGAGACGATTTTCAATTGTCGTTTCCGATTGAGATAAAACTTCTTTTATTTCTGCTATTTCTTTTTCGTAGCCGTTTATTAAAAATCCCTTTGTCGTTATTTTTTCCACTTGATAAAGATAAACCCCCAAAAGAACCACAAAAGCGGCGGCGAAACAAATTGTTATTTTTCCTATTTTATTGCTTGTCATATTTTTTGGGCAATCCTCAATTTTGCCGAACGGGCTCGAGAGTTTTTCGCTCTTTCTTGTTCCGTTGGCGTAATTGGTTTTTTTGTTATTATTTTTAACCGACCTTTTTCTTTGTCTTGGGAGAAGAATTGTTTTACAATTCTGTCCTCTAAGGAATGGAAAGATATTACCGCTATTTTTCCTTTTTCCTCTAACATTTCAATTGCTTGCGGCAGAGCGGTTTTTAGAATTTCCAATTCGTTGTTTACCGCTATGCGAAGGGCTTGGAACACCTTGGCGAAACTTCTATTCCCGCTTCCCTCTCTTTCTCCTCCTTCAATGGCTTTTCGCAAATCGCTTGTTGTTATAAGCGCTTTTTCTTGTCTTGATTTTACTATTTGGCGGGATATTTCTTTGGCGTTTCTTTCTTCTCCGTAATTTCTAATAATTTTTTCCAATTCTTCCGGCGGATATTTATTTAATATCTCCATCGCTTTTTCTCCTTCTTCTGTGTCGTATCTCATATCAAGCGGTTCCTCTTTTTGATAAGAAAATCCTCTGCCCGATTTTCCTAAATGCCAACTGGAAAAGCCGATATCAAATAGAATTCCGTTTACTGGATAAAACTTCTCTCTTTTCGCTATATTTTTTAAGTTTGCGTAGGAATTATTTACAATAATCAACCGATTATTTTCTTCTTCTTTTATAATTTTGTAAATTTCCTCGTCCCTTTCTATCGCCAAAATTTTTCCTCTCGGAGCCGTCTCGGCTAAAATTTCTTTGCTATGTCCCAAAAATCCGGCGGCGGCGTCTATAAAATTTTCATTTTTCCGCGGGGTTAAAAATTTTATTACTTCCCTTTTCAACACTGGATTGTGTTCTCTCTCCATATTTTTAGACCCCCAACTCTTTTAATCTCTCGGCTATATTCCCCGCTTCTTTTTCCGTCTTCTCTTTATATTTGCTCCATTCGTTTTCGTCCCAAATTTCTACTCTTGTATAAAGCCCCGCAACCACAACCTTCTTTTTTATTTTGGCGTATTTTTTTAAATAATCGGGAATAAGTATTCGGCCAGTGTTATCTAAATTAACTTCCATCGCTCCGGCAAGCATTATCCGGGCAAACCCGCGAGCGTCCGCTTGCGAAAGAGGCATTGCCGCTAATTTTTCCGCCAACTTCTTCCATTCTTTCTGGGAGTAAAGAAACAAACAATTATCCAGCCCCCTCGTTACCACTGCTTTTCCTCCAAAATCCCTCCTAAATTTAGGAGGAACGGAGAGCCGTTTTTTATCGTCTATTAAATATGTGTATTCTCCTAAAAACATTTTTATTGATTTTTACTTTTCCACAGATTTCCAAAGTTTTCCCCACTTTTATCCACAACTACCCATTTATTCCCATACATCTCCTTTGTATCCCATTTGGTCCCAACTGTCAACAAAAATAACGCCAAAAGAAAAAGAGCAAGGAAAATAAGGAAAAACCCCGTAAAATAAGGACATAAAAGAAAAACTCCCTCGCCGAGCAAGGAAGTTTTTCCACAGGTTTTCCACAGGAAATGTAGTTTTCTATTATAAACGAATGTTTTTTGCTCTCTTTGTTAGTTCTTTTTTGACTCTGTAATTTCTAATGTTTCTTTTTCTGATAGCGATTGCCTTATCCAATCCGATTAGTTTGGATTTGAGTAAAAACACAAGAATTCCAGCGCCCAAAAGAGGAAGCAAAATGGAGTCCAGCCATAAATTTCCTATTAGTCCGGTGCTAATACCCGCAACGCTTGTTTTTCTCACAAATACACTGGCGGAGTTAATTTCTTCTTGGGCGTTATCTCCGTAAACTTTGGCGAAGTTGGTTAGGGCGGTAACTCCAAAATTAAAGTTTTCTTTAGAAGCCACCATCGCCCAATAAGTAATCTCTATTCCCTTGTCGGGCTCTAAATCTCCCAGTTCTATTTTTTCTTTTGTTATATCCCGGCTTTCGTTTTCTCCGTTTATTTTTAAGTGTCCTTGATAAACCAAACGAGAAGGCAAACTATCCTTTACTTTAACATTTTTAATTTCTTCGTTGCTTTCGGAATTTATTTTAATTCTAAAAACAACAATGTCCGAAGAAGAAGCGTAAATTGTATCGTTCCAAAACTTGTCTCCGCGGGATAAATTTCGCGCTTGTTTCTCTATATCTAAAAGGTCTGTGTTTTCCTCTTCTTCTTTTGTTCTAAATGTTTTATCTTGTCCGTAAGCCGTTTCTTCTCCGTTATAAGCGACGGCGCGAAAATGATAAATCGTGTCGTCTTTGATTCCGGTTATTCCTTTTTCAAAACTTATTGAGCCAAATTCTCCGCTTTTGGAAGTTTGCTCGCCGTAACTGGAAGTTTCTCCCCACTCAAACCAAACTCTCGACCAATCTTCTCCCCCAAGTTCGGTTAAATAACCCCTTAAAGTGGCGCTGTTTTCCTCAATATCTTGAGCGGATAAAGTTCTTACGATTAACTCTTCCCTATTGTCTTCTATTACTCTAACCCTCATAGTGTCGGAGTCCGTTGCTCCAAATTCATCTTCAATCGTAATTTCGCAAGTAAAGGTTTTATCGTAAGAAACAAAGGGAGCGTTATATCTTGGTCTTTCGGTGTCCCTGTAAGATAAACTTCCACTTTCGCACTCCCAGTTAATATCTATATCATCCCCGTCGGGGTCGTAAGCGTCTCCGTCCAATCGAATGGACATCCCCTCTTCCACCGCTTTATCGGGGCCGGCGTTGGCTACGGGCGGGTTGTTGTATTCTATTTCCTCATCCGTTCTAAAAGTTCTATCTCTCCCATAAACTTTATATTGGCTATTTTCAGCCACTGCTCTAAAATGATAAAGAGTGTCCTCTCTTAGTCCGAAAATGTTGCGGCTAAAATCACCGAGAGCGGTTTTTATTTGTTTGCTTGTTTGATTTCCGTAAGAAGTTGTTCTCCCCCACTCAAACCAAACTTCGGCAAAGCTGTCTTCTCCAAGATATTCCAAATCGCCGTTTAACCGAGCGTTTGTTTTTTCTATATTGTTGGCTGGGTCGGTTTCCACCGCCGGCTCTTCAATTTCAAAAGTGTTTAGAACCGCAATCCTTACGAAATCGGCATCGGTTAATCCTACTTCATCTTCTACCGAAATAGAGCAAGTATATGTTTTATCTCCCGAAACTTCCGGGGCGTAAAAATAAGGTTGCTCTATGGAATTGTTTGAAAGAGAACCTCCGCTACAATCCCAAGAAATTGTTATATCGTCTCCGTCGGGGTCGTAAGCGTCTCCGTCCAATCGAATGGACATCCCCTCTTCCACCGCTTTATCGGGGCCGGCGTTGGCTATGGGCGGGTTGTTGGCGTTTTCCAATTTTTCAAAAAATACTTTTATGGGGATTACGCTGTTGGAAGAGTTCCAATCGGTATAATGCCATCTGTGCTCGGCTCTTACGGTATAGGTTCCGGCGGAAAGTTCTTTTTCTCCCAAAATTTGGGTTGTGTAGTTATTTTTGTCGGTTGTGTGTCCGACAAAAACTCCGTTTATGTATAAATTAAATTCTTCGTGTTCTTGCTCGTCTTCGCTGTTGGCGTAGAAATAGACCGAAACTTTGTAAGTTCCGTCTTCAGGAATGTGGGCAGTTAGTGCATTCCAACTTTTCTCTCCCCCGTTACCCCCCTCGGGATAATAAGATTCGCTTGTTCCCCAGGCCACTATTTTTTGCTTCCAGTGGCTGTCATATTCGGGAAATGTATAGGAAATTGTGGAATCTCCCAAAGCAAAAGCGCTTGGAAGCAATAAAGTTCCAATCGCAAGAACAAAAAATACTGTGGATTTTATAGTATTATTCATAAATTTATTTTTATTGATAATTTCTCAACGAGCAAAGATTATAACTTTTTCATCTTGTTGTCAAGGATATTTATATTATACAAAAAATTCCAAAAAAGTCAAGCAGAAGTCGGGTGGTTGCTCCGATATTACATACATCAGGGCAACTGTTCGTTTTGTAGAAAATCCAGAGTTGTTTTGTAAAACAACTCTGGTTCGGGAAACAACTGCCAGCAAATAAAGATAGATATTCAAAATATATTTGAGATTATTCATAACAAAATCGGACGATCGTCCGATTTTGTTATGAATTTTTTGTTATTTTAAGTATTTTAAGGAAATAAAAAAGGGGCATTAAGCCCCTATTATCATTAGTGAAGCGGTTGTAGAATGAGTGAAGCGGTTGTAGAATGAGTGTAAGAGAAGACCTTTATCTCTCTCTTATCAAAACAAATTTTCTTGTTTCCGTTGGAAAACAAGAAAAAATGCGTTAAGTCTTCATAAAATATTTTTCGAAAAATAAGCTCGAAAAATATTTTATTATGACATCTCACGATGTATTTTTTCCCCCTCTTCGGTTCACATCCACGACCAACGAAAAAAGAAAAATTGTTGTCGCAAACATGTTTAAAGTTTGATAATGTTCCCTCGGCCGCCATAATTATTCCTTTTTTTGTTTGGAACAACCATTCGAGATTACCCTTGAAATTATGGAACTTTAGGTTATCTCCTTCTTTTGCCGAGAAGCAAGCATAGGTGACACTCATAACAATATCCCTTTGTTTTGTTAAAGATTTTAGTGATTTGCTATTTATATATTTACTTTTTATTTTCTCTTTGTCAAGCCAAATAATACTTGCCAAATAATACTTGCCAAATAATATTTGCTGGATAATACTTCTCATAACTTTTCATCAACTTTCCATAACAAAATCGGACGATCGTCCAATTTTGTTATGGGTTTATATTTTTGATATAATAAAATATATCGAATTTTAATATCTAATAATAAAATAAAAATATATGAATAATGAAAAATATTTTTTTCAAAACAAAAAAAGAAGTTTTGCTCGGAAGTTTTTTAGAAAAGGGTTAACAGTTCCATTATATATCTTAAGGGAGCAGGATACAAATTAGAATCAATTTAGCGGAGCGAATTCAGGCAAGAATCAAGGCGCGAGGAGCGAAGTGTGCCCTCTGCGGCACATAAGCGACGAGCAACGAAGAAGATTGCCTGAATTCGCCCGCCCGAAGGGAAGCCAAAAAATGGATGATTTCTTCGTTACTCCTCCTCAATGTACTTTACAAGTACAATTTCGTCGTCACGCCTTGAAATCATCTCATTTTTTAACTTCTAAATTTGATTCTAATTTGTATCCTGCTCCCTTAAAAAAAAACTTGGAGAAGAAGCGCTTGAGAATTTGCCCAATTCTTATCCTAGATTTAAATTAATGGAAGAAATACTCGGGGTTGATTATAAGAAAAAATCAAAAATAAACACCGAAACATTAAGAACTAATTTTCATCGCTTAAAAAAAGAAGGACTTATTATAGAAAATCCAAAGAAAAAAGTATTTGCTATAACTGAAAAAGGAGAAAAAATTATGTCTTATATTGAAGACAGATATTCAGCGCTAAATAAACCGTGGGATGGAAAATTGAGGATAGTCGCTTTTGATATTCCGGAGAGCAAAAAAGCATGGAGAAAATGGTTGCGAGAAGAGTTGGATTTATTTCAATTTCGTTTACTGCAAAAAAGTATCTATATTGGTAAAAATCCCCTGCCTTCAAGTTTATATAAAGAAATAGAGCAAAATAATCTTAATAAATATATATTTGTTTTAACTGTGGGAGAAATTGACAAAGAAAAAGAAGTAATGAACTTATTTAAAGATTAATTTCCAATAATATAACTCTCATAATATAACCTCCGAAGAGTAACTTTCTATCAATTTTTCATAACAAAATCGGACGATCGTCCGATTTTGTTATGGGTTTATATTTATAAAAATATTTAAATAAATATTATTTAAACTATAGAAACTTAAGAAACTTAAATATACAAAATATATAAACAAGAACCTCAAATATAATATACCAAAAACAAGAAATTCAGATATACACAATATATAAACAAGAACCTCAAATATAATATACAAAAAACAAGAAATTCAGATATACAAAATATATCAACAAGAACCTCAAATATAATATACCAAAAACAAGAAACTCAAATATATAAAATATATAAACACCAAAATTGGTTTGAATTTGAGGTGAATTGTGATATTGTAATTATAAGTTAGTCAACACCCCTGCCCTACTTTGGCGCAGAGGTCATCTTTGTTATTTATGGATTTTAAGATTTACTCAAAACATAAACCCTCCGGCGACCAGCCCAAAGCGATAAAGCAACTCACAAGCGGGATAAAAAGCGGAGAGAAATTCCAAACGCTTTTGGGAGTAACGGGCTCCGGAAAAAGTTTCACCGTGGCGAAGGTGATAGAAAAGATAAATCGTCCAGCTATTGTAATTGCTCACAACAAAACATTGGCGGCTCAGCTTTGCAACGAATTTAGAAGTTTTTTTCCAAAAAACACCGTTCATTATTTTGTTTCCTATTATGATTATTACCAACCCGAAGCGTATATCCCTTCTTCGGACACTTATATAGACAAAGAAGCGATGATAAACGACGAAATTGATAAACTTCGCCACGCCGCCACTACTTCTGTTTTAACCCGCCCCGATACTTTAATTGTTTCTTCAGTTTCTTGTATTTACGGATTGGGAACTCCAAAAGTTTATCAAAGCCATATCGTAAAAATAAAGAAAGGAGAAAGTTTAACAAGAGAAGAACTCACAAAAAAATTAGTCCGCATACAATATAAAAGAACAAACATCGACCTAACAAGGGGAACATTTAGAATTCGCGGATTGGACTGGGAAATAATGCCCCCCGGAGAAGAAATTATTTATCAGTTTAGTTTAAGGGGCGGAAAAGTTTCCGATATTTACGCCGTTGACCCGGTAAAGGGGTTTCGCCCGGAAGAGACGCCTAAAATGGAAAAAGTTTATATCTCCCCCGCTCGCCATTTTGTGGTGAAAGCGTCTCAAAAGCAAGAAGCGTTAAAGGGGATAAAAAAAGAATTAAAAGAGCGATTAAAGTTCTTTGAAAAAAATAACAAATTTTTGGAAGCGGAAAGATTGGAGCGAAGAGTGAGGGAAGATATAGCAATGATAAGAGAAGTGGGATATTGCAACGGAATTGAAAATTATTCTCGCCATCTCTCTGGCCGAACCCCGGGAAAACCCCCCTCTACTCTGCTCGATTATTTTTCCAAAGGATTTTTAACCATAATAGACGAATCCCATGTAACTATTCCGCAAATAAACGGAATGTATGAGGGCGACCGCTCGAGAAAAGAAACTTTGGTAGAACACGGCTTTCGTTTGCCCTCCGCTTTGGATAATCGTCCGTTAAAGTTTGAAGAGTTTGAAGGGAAAATTGGACAGACGATGTTTACTTCCGCCACTCCCGGAAATTATGAGGAAAGAAAAAGTTCCAGAGTGGTAGAACAAATTATTCGTCCCACAGGGCTGGTGGACCCAAAACTTAAAGTTTCTTCGGCGAAAACGCAAGTGGCTGATTTAGAACAAAGGATAAAGGAAAGGGTGGATAAAAAAGAGAGGGTTTTAATTACAACTCTAACAAAAAAAATGGCTGAAGACCTCTCCGATTACTTAAAAGAAAAAAAGTTTAAGGTAAAGTATTTACACAGCGATATTAAAACATTGGAGAGAATTCAAATTTTAACCGATTTAAGAAAGGGAAAGATAGACGCAATCGTGGGCGTTAATCTTTTGCGAGAGGGATTGGATTTGCCCGAAGTTTCTTTGGTTGCCATACTTGACGCCGATAAGGAGGGTTTTTTGAGAAGCGAAACGGCTTTAATTCAAACAATAGGCAGGACGGCGAGAAATGTTTCCGGCGAGGTTGTTCTTTACGCGGATAACATTACCGGCTCCCTTAAAAAAGCGATGGAAGAAACGGAGCGAAGAAGAAAAAAACAAATTGCTTATAATAAAAAACACAATATAACACCGAAGACGATAAAAAAAGATATAACGGATATTTTGCCGGTTATTCCAAAGAAAACTTTGTCTTTGGAAATGTCGGCGGTTCCAAAGCAAAAACAAGAAAAAATAATAAAAGAAAAAGAAAAAGAAATGAAAGAAGCCGCCAAAAATCTTGATTTTGAACTTGCCGCCGCTTTGCGAGACGAAATAAAAGTGTTAAAAAAACAAAATACAAAAGATAAGAAACAAAAAATAACCAAATAACCAAAAAACGGGCGGTTGCTTAGTCCGACTAAGCAACCGCCCGGGGCAACTGCCCAAAAGATACAAAATCAATATAAATATGAATTTTATAAAAATAAGAGGCGCCAAAGAGCATAACCTAAAAAATATAGATGTTGATATGCCGAGAAACAAAATGGTTGTTTTAACCGGAGTTTCCGGTTCGGGAAAATCAAGTTTGGCTTTTGACACAATTTTTGCCGAAGGGCAAAGGAGATATATGGAATCCCTTTCCGCTTACGCTCGGCAATTTTTAGAAAAAATGGATAAACCCGATGTAGAAGAAATTCAAGGGCTTTCTCCTTCTATTTCTATAGACCAAAAGAGCCATAGCTCCAATCCTCGCTCCACAGTCGCCACCATAACGGAAATATACGATTATTTAAGGGTTCTTTTTGCTCGAGCGGGAACGCCTTATTGTCCGATTTGCAAAAGAAAAATACAAAAACTTTCTCCCACTCAAATAGTGGATGAAATTATATCAGAAGCGAAAACAAAAAAAGACAAAAAAGAATTTTTCATCCTCTCCCCCATCGTTCGCGGCAGGAAGGGAGAATATTATCAACTTTTATATGATTTTCTCTCCAAAGGATTTACTCGCGCCATAATAGACGGAAAAGAAAGAAGTTTAAGAGAAAGAATAATTCTTGAAAGATATAAAGAGCATAATATAGACATAGTAGTGGATTCTTTTTCTCCCGAGACGGATTTTAGAAAAAAAGAAAATCGGCTTCGCTTGGCGGAAGCGGTAGAAGTCGCTCTAAATTACGGGGACGAGTCGCTGAAATTCCAAAAGGGAAACAAAGTAAAAATTTTCTCCGCTCGTTTTAGCTGCCCTTACGACGGGTTTTCTTTTCCGGAAATAGAGCCACGTCTTTTTTCTTTTAACAGCCCCTACGGAGCCTGCCCGACTTGCCATGGTTTGGGAAGAATGTTTTTTGGTTCTAACATTCCTTGCTCTGATTGCGGGGGAAAACGGCTAAAAAAAGAAGCATTGTCTATTTCTATAGAGGACAAAAATATAGACGATACAGTTAAGATGGCGGTGGAGGAGAGTTGGGCGTTTTTTGAATATTTAGGCGAAAAGATGAAAAGCGAGATTGTTTCCGCTCCTTTGCGGGAGATTAAAAATCGTCTTAAATTTTTAATGGAAGTGGGGCTGAATTATTTGACGCTCGACAGAATGGCGGGAACTCTTTCCGGGGGTGAAGCTCAAAGAATAAGATTGGCTTCCCAAATCGGTTCTCAACTTACCGGAACTTTGTATGTGTTAGATGAACCCACGATAGGGCTTCACCAAAGAGATAACGAACAACTTATAAAAACTTTGGAAAAATTAAGGGATATGGAAAATAGCGTTCTAATTGTAGAGCACGACACTCAAACAATTCTCTCTTGCGATTATATGGTGGATATAGGGCCGGGACCCGGAATTCATGGCGGAGAAATTGTGGCTTCGGGAAAATTACCCGAGTTGTTAAAAGACAGAAATCAACGCTCTCTTACCCTTGATTATTTAAGAGGAAAAAAGAAAATAGCTACTCCTTCTCGCCGAAAAGTGGAGCCCTCTCAAGATTTTTTAAGAGTAAAAGGGATAACTCACAACAATATAAAGGGAATGGATATTAAAATTCCTTTGCGAAGATTTAATCTTCTAACGGGGGTTTCCGGCTCGGGAAAATCTTCTTTTATGGTAGATGTTTTATACAGGGCGTTGATAGATAAACTTTACTTTAACGAAAAAAATAGTCGCGTAAGAGATATAAAGGGCGAAGAATATATAGGAAGAGTTATAAATATAGACCAAAGTCCCATTGGGAGAAGTTCTCGCTCTAACCCCGTTACATATATTGGCGCTTGGGACGATATACGGGATTTATTTGCTTCCACCGAAGAAGCGAGAAAAAGGGGTTATAAAAAAGGGAGATTTAGTTTTAATGTAAAGGGAGGCAGATGCGAAAACTGCCAGGGGCATGGCTATATCGCCATAGAGATGCATTTTTTGCCCACCGTTTATACAACTTGCGAAGTGTGTAAAGGCGGAAGATACAACCGAGAAACACTGGAAGTTAAATACAAAGGAAAAAATATATACAATATTTTAGAAATGACGGTGGAAGAAGCGCGCAAATTTTTCTCTGACATTCCCTCTCTCCGAAACAAATTGTCCGTTCTTATGGAAACAGGGCTTTCTTACTTAAAATTAGGGCAACCCTCTCCCACTCTTTCCGGGGGCGAAGCCCAAAGAATAAAAATCGCCAAAGAATTAAGCAAACCGAACAATAGACGAACGCTTTATCTTTTAGATGAACCGACAACGGGACTTCATTTTGACGATATAAAAAAATTGGTGGAAATTCTTCAAAGATTGGTGGATAAAGGGAATACTACAATGGTGATTGAACACAATTTGGATGTAATAAAATGCGCCGATTGGGTTATTGATTTGGGGCCCGAGGGCGGAGATGGCGGAGGGAAAGTTGTGGTGGCGGGAACTCCGGAAACGGTGGCAAAAACAAAAGAAAGCCACACGGGCAGATTTCTAAAAGAAGTTTTATGAAAAAAGCATTATATAGAAATCTTCCCTCCTTGCCGGGAGTTTATATAATGAAAGACAAAAATGGAAAGATATTATATATCGGCAAGGCGGGTTCGCTAAAAAGAAGGGTTAGCGGTTATTTTAGAAAAAGCAAAGATAACAGGAGAGAAAAATTGATGGAAGAGACCAAAATCATTGATTATAAAATAACCAACTCTTCGCTGGAAGCGCTGATTTTGGAAGCGGAACTCATAAAAAAACGCAAACCCCCTTTTAATGTAAAAGAGAAAGACGACAAAAGTTTTCTTTATATAGAAATTACAAAAGAAAAGTTTCCCCGAGTTGTTTTAGTTCGCGGAAAAGATAAATCTTGCGGAGAGAGGTTTGGGCCCTTTACAAATTCGGCGGAGATAAGGGAGGGAATGAAAATTTTAAGAAGAATTTTTCCGTGGAATACTCATACTCAAAATAAAATCGGCAAATTTGAAAGACCTTGCCTGAATTATCAAATAGGGCTTTGCCCGGGAACTTGCGTTTCTAAAATTAGCCAAGAAAATTATCGCAAAAGAATAAAGAATTTGAAAAATTTTTTGCGAGGAAAAAGAAAAAAAGTTATTTCCGATTTAGAAAAAGAAATGGAAAAAGCGGCCGAAGAAGAAAATTTTGAAAGAGCAAGCGAGTTGCGAAATCGTCTTTTTGCCTTGCGGAGGATAAAAGATACTTCCCTCTTAAAAAAAGACGCTCCGGTTGTTAAAGGCGGAAGGGTGGAAGGTTATGATATTTCCAACATTTCCGGAAATTTCGCTGTTGGCTCTATGGCGGTATTTGAAAACGGAGAGCCGCAAAAAAAGGATTATAGAAAGTTCAAAATTAGAACGGTAAAAAAACAAAGCGATACGGATATGCTTAAAGAAGTTATAGAAAGAAGATTATCTCATACGGAATGGCCCCTCCCCCGACTTTTTTTAATTGACGGCGGAAAACCGCAGATAAACGCGGCCCGAGAAGTTTTAACCGAAGAAGGAATTAAAATTCCCGTTTTAGGAATTGCCAAGGGGGCTAAAAGAAAAAAGAACGAGTTTTTGGGAGATATCTCCTCTACCGAAGAAGAAAAAACGCTTTTCATTAAAATACGGGACGAAGCCCATCGCTTTGCTCAAAAATATCATAAAGTGCTTCGCGGGAGCCAATTCAAGAAAAAATAAAAAAAGAAACAGAAAGG
>CAZYWT010000013.1:0-16344 GCA_964651635.1 uncultured Candidatus Saccharibacteria bacterium
GCGGTTGCCCCGATATCACATCGGGGCAACCGCCCTAATCAACCGCTCGCTTTGGGGCTTTTGTTAGTTTATTTTTATTATTTTTCTTTGAGATTTTTTGCCTTTTATTATTTTTATATTACTTTCTTTTGCATTGAAAAAATCTGAAATTGTTTTTACTAATTCTTGATTAGCTTTTCCTCTTTCGGGTTTTGATTTAAGATTTATTTTTAATTCATTCTCCCCGCTTATCTCAATTTTTTGTTTTTTAGAATTGGGAATAACTTTCACTTTTATAATCATTCGCTTGATAGTTTTTTATATTCTTCGCATTCTTCGTTGGTGAATTTCTTTTCTTTTTTTAGATTGTCTATTTTTTCTCTATTTAAGTTTCTGTTTATTATATCAAGCCGAATTATTTCTCCTTTTACCGATTCAGCCATTTTTTCTAACTCCTCTTCCTTTTTCTTTTTGGCGGTTTTTTCCATTTCTTTTGTGTCAAAATAAAGGTCGCGGATATGGTCGTTTATAATCTTTTTAATATGAGAAGAGCGGCTCAAATGCCAAAATCCAAATCCTACTCCAAAAAGTCCGACCACCGCGCTAAATACCGATATTATTTCCATAAATTTTAATTATTATTTTATAATAACAAAAAAACAAAATTTTACAATTTGAATTATACGGGAACTCAAAATTATAATTAAACCGTTCCTTGTTCCTTCATTTCCCCTAACAATTTATCCTTTAATTCCTCCGCCACCTTAATAGAAAGTCCGGGCAATCTTCCTTCCATTGGTCTCGTTCCGGCCGAATAGCCGGCTGTTTGAATTTGCAAGTCGGAAATTTCCAAAATTCTATCCAATATTCCTCGATAAATATCCACATTTTGAACTTTGTTGTAAGGAATGGAAAAATACTTTTTCCAAATAATTCCTTTCTCTATTTCTATCGTTTCTTCTTTTATTTCGTATTTCCAAAAAATATAATTTAAGCGAGCCCAAACATAAACTCCGATTAAAACAATTATCGCCACCACAGAAGTCCACGACAAAACTTTATCTATAAGATAATCCAAACTTTCCAATTCTTCGGTTGCTCCCATAGACAAATAAGCGAATAAAACGGGAATGGCTATTACCAAAACAAAACCTCTCTGAAAAAAGAAAAGCCAAACAGCTTTTTTGTCTAAATTTTGTTTCATATATTTTCTGACTATTTTTTTAATTGATTGCGAATATTAAATAATTTAATATCCCGGCAAAACTTACCCATAAAAAATAAGGAGTAAGCAAGAGGGCTGACCTTTTTTCTTCTTTGTAAGATAAAATTATTGTTAAAGCGATAAAAATCCATAAAATTATTATTTCTAAAAAAGCTAAAAAAGGGCTTTGAAGGCCAAAAAATAAAAAAGACCATAAAAAATTAAGAATTAGTTGGCAAAAAAATAACGCTAAAACCGTGTTCCTTCGCGGAGTTGTATTTTTTATCCAAAGAAAATATAAAGAAATCGCCATCATAATAAAAAGGATTATCCAAACGGGAGAAAAAATCCAAGAGGGCGGATTGATAGCCGGTTTTTTAAGTGTTCTATACCAATCATTTACTGATTGGGAAGTAAAAAAAGAGCCCGCTCCCGCCGCGGCAAAGCAAATTAAAAAAGACAAAATAAATTTAACGGGACTTTTCATATTTTTTTATTCTATGATTTTAGCCATTACCGCCAATCTTTGGTAATCCTTTCCTTTGGGCCAGCAAGTGATAAGGATTAAAATTTTTTCTTGAAATCCAACCGAGGAAAATACAGAATTTTCTTCCTTTGGAAAAAAAACTTTTTTTCCAAAAATTTGGTAATAAAATGTCTCTCCCCCGTATTCCACGGTTATTATATCATTTTTTTCCAATAAGTTAATGTTGTTAAAGACATTATCATAATTTATATCGGGCCAACCCGCCGGGGCGGAGTGTCCCAGCAAATAAACCTGTCCGGTTTTTCCGGGAGAAGCGCCCTGCCAGTGGAGCAAAACCCCCCTATCCAACGCTTTGTTCACCTCTTCTTCGCTTTTTTTAGAAGTTGCCGCTATCGGAGCGGAAAGTTCTATTTTTTTAATTTTCAAAAAATTTTTTAATTTTTGATTTTCCTCGCTCTTATTTTCTATTCCATTTTGAGGGGAATTTTTGTTCTCTTTACTTGTTTCAAGCAAAGAAGGAGTTTTAATAAAATTGGAAATTTTTTCTTCTTCCTCCTCTTTTTCTCTCACAATGTAATGCCAAATAACTTCATAGTTTGAAAAAATTAAAATATCTTGATAATTAAAAATAAGAAGAAAAAGAAAGAAAAAAATAATAAAAAATTTTACGTAAATTTTTAGATAATCGTTTTTTTTCATATCAATAAATTTTTAGCGAAGGGGACAATATCTTTAGAGTTAAAGAAAAATTTATCGCTATCGTTAAAAGAAGAATTACGGGAAGCCCGAGATTTTTTATTATTATATATTTGTTGCGCGTCCAATAAACATTGGCGGCAAAAAGTAGCAGAGTGAAAACAAAAGAATAAACAGTGAGCCATTTTATTATTTTGGAAAAGTTTAGAATTATAAATTTATAAAACCTAAATTCCGGATTTTCTTTTATTAAATTAACGTCGGGAACGGAAGAAAAAAATGTTTGTTTGCCCAAAACGGCTTCAGGATATTTTTCCGCCGAATTTTTATTCGTTAAATTTTGAGAAGAACCGGATGTTGAGGGCGGAAAAGATTCTTTTTCTCCCGTCGTTTTATTTTTCTCTTCGTTTATTTGTTTGGTTTCTTCTTCCTTCCCGCCTTCTTTGTTTTTTTCCGTTGTGTTTACAATAAAGTTTTCGTTTTGCGCTTTGTTATTTTTTGATAAAATTTCCGTCGCCGCTTTGGGGTAGCCAAAAAGTTGAACCACTAAGCTCACCTCTTTTCCCTCATATTCTCCTCGCGCTACCGCTATGCCCATTTCTTTGTATTTATCGCTTATGATATTGGCTTTATGCAAGGGAGAGTTTAGCCACGCGTTATAAATACTTTGTGACTCCGAAAAACCAATTCCCAAATTTTCTCCCGCAATCAAATAATCATATTTAGCCACTTGAAACCAATGCCACGGAGTCACCCCCGAAGGGCTCCAGTGAGAAAAATAGTCATTGTTTAGAATATCCCGAGCCTTTAAGGCGGCGGCTTTGTTTAATTTTTCATTTTCCGTTAACTCTCCCACCCCATATTTAATTCGCGTCTCATTTGTTAAATTTATTAAAACATTTTTGCTTATTTCCGCGAAAAGATGGCGATTTTTAACTTGAAAAGAAAAAAATAGAATAATTAAATTTAAGATAAAAAGAAAAATAGCAAAATAAAGCAAAATTCCTCTTTTTAATATATGAGGTTCGTAATTGTTATTTTTGCCGGGCGCCAGAAAATTATAGATTTTTTGTCTTTTTAGCGTTTTCATACTGCTATATTATACGATACTTTTTCTAATTTGTAAACAAAAACAACTCTCAAAAAAGAGTTGTTTTTGTTCTCTTTATTCCACTTCGGGCATTGAAGGAGAAACAAATATACCGGAAATGAGTTCTTCTATCGGCTTGGCGTTTGCCGGCTCTTCTATTTGGATTTTCTCGCCAAAATCCGAAAAGTTAAATTCCACAGAAACAGTTCCTTCTTCGCTTTCCATTTCAAAACTTATTTTTCTAATTATATTTCCCTTGCTTATCCAAAAATTCATTTCCGTTTCCTTTATTTTTTCCCAGTTTTCTTCGATGGACTTTCTTATATCTTGAATTGCCTTTTCTTTGTCTTCCATAATTTTGTCCGCTTCTTCCGAATCAAAATAACGAGCCGTCATTTCTATCAATCCAACAGAGATATTTATAAGTTCTTCTTTGGACAAAGAAACTTTTAAATGGGTAGCCGTTTTGGAGTTTACCTTTTCTTCTCCCACAATTTCTTTTATTTTGAAAAGAGAATTTTGAGAGAATAAATCTTTAATTTCCTCCGTTATCTTTATAAGAAATGTTAATTCCTCCTTCGGCTCATCCCCGGCAGTTTCTATTTCATACCACTGCCCTTTTATATTGGAGAGCATTTCTTCCGGTATGGGGAGAGAGGGAATTTTATTTACAACTAAATAAATAACATTTCCCAAGAACCTAAATTCTCCTTCCGCTTCCATCATCACTCCTTGCGCTCCAAGCATTAGGTTAAACTCGCTCACTCCCTTTGGATTTTCCGAGTCAAAAAAATTAATCTGTTCTTTTAAGGCAAGTTCGCCGGAAATTTGTCCAGTTTGCCCTAATCCGCCCGTTTGCGCGGGAGAAAGTTCTCCGGAAAAACTTATAGTTCCTTCGCTGGTTAAGCCCTTTTGCGAAAGCAGTTTTGCTACGGCTTCGTTTGGCTCTATTTTTTGAGTTTGAAACGGAGTCCATACTCCGGCCCCAACCAAAACAACAGCCGTCGCTACCACAACTCCCGCAACTATGGGAATTATCGCGCTTTTGCTAATCATAATTTTTTTCTACTTTAAATTCATCGCTTACGACCTTTAATAATATTTCATCTCCTCTTTTTATTTGATTATTTATAATAAGATTTGCCAACAAATTACCTATTCTTTTTTGAATAACCCTGTTCATTTCTCTGGCGCCAAATTCGGGGGAATATCCCAAAGAAGCGATTTTTTCTTTCACCCCCTGTTCTATTCTAACTTCTATGCCCTTATCTTTCAATCCTTCACAGATAGAGCGCAGCATAAGTTCGGCTATTTTAATTAAATTGTCTTTTGTTAAGGGCTTAAATACCACTATTCCGTCAAATCTGTTGATAAACTCCGGGCGAAATATCTTTTCTTTTAATAAAAAGTCGATTAAATCTTCCTTTACCATTCCCAGTTTTTTATCTTGCCTTATATCTTCCCTTATAATCTCCGCTACGGCGTTGCTGGTGGCTATTATTATTGTGTTTTTGAAGTCCACTTTTCTTCCCAGTCCGTCCGTTAGCCATCCTTCGTCTAAAACCTGCAAAAACAAATTCATAATTTTGGGATGGGCTTTTTCCAACTCGTCCAAAAGAATTAGCGAAAAAGGATTTTCCCTAACGGGGGTGGTTAAAATCCCCTCCTCTCCCCTATTTCCTCCAAGCAGTCGTTTAATGTCCGAGACGGATTGGAATTCCGACATATCTAAACGAATCATTTTTTTCTCTCCGCCAAAATAATTTTGAGACAACGCCCGAGCTGTTTCTGTTTTCCCAACCCCGGTGGGACCCAAAAATAAAAATCCTCCAATAGGACCTCGCCTTGCTTCTATCTCCGCCCGCGCTCTTCTCAGGGAAGCGCTCACCTCATCCACGGCTTGATTTTGATTTATTACTCTTTTGTGTATTAGGTTTTCCAAATTTAGCAATTTTCTTTTCTCTCCTTCTCCCATCGCTTCCAAAGGAAGTTCCGCTTTTTCGGCGACTAATTTTCTGATGTGGGCTGGTAATAAAACTTTTTCTTTGGAAAAAGACGAAAGGTGGCTCATAGATTCGTCTAAAAGACGAAACGCTTTTTCGGGAAAAGGAATTTCCGGAGCGTAGCGAGAACTTAAACGAACAATCTCTCTAAGGGCTTTATAACTTATAATTTTATTATGCTTTCTTTCCATAAAGGGAATCATCCTTTCCATAAAAATTAAGGTTTCTTTCTCGGATATTTCGGGAATTTCCACTTTTTCAAAATATTTTAGAAAACCGGGCTTGTTTTCTAATATAGTGTGCAATCCCTTATATGTGGTAATGCCGATAATGTTAAAAGACGGGACAGAAAGATATTTAAGGAGAATTCTTGTTATATCAACTTTTCCAGGACCCTTTTCTCTCCCGGCGTGATTTTCCAAATCCTCAATTACCACAATAACATTTCCCGCTCGGGTGGCTTCCGCTAAACACCTGTCGAGGCATTCTTCAAACTCTTCATCCGAAGAAGTAGAAGCGGAAATCGCCGCTATATCCAATTTAATAATTCTTTTGTGATTTATTTGCGTGGGGGCTTTTCCCAAGAAAGCGTCTTGAGCAATGGATTGAACTATGCTTATTCTTCCCACGCCGGCCTCTCCCACGATTAAAGCGTTGTTATTTTCTTGTTTTTGCAGGGTTCTTTCCACGCTCTCTTTTTCATCTTGATGTCCGATAATTTTTTTTAGCCCTCCCCTTTTAATCATTTTTCGCAAGTCGGCGGAGTATTTATCCAAAGTTATCGTAAACCCCGCCGCAAAATCCCTTCCTATGCCGCCTCGTTTTGCCAAATTTTCTTTTCGCCAAAACTTTTTTATTTCTTCCACTTCCCTCTCTACCCACTCAAACCAGTCCACGATAATTTCCACATCTTTTGGCTTTAAGTTTTCCATATTCAAAAATTTTGCCAGCGGATTGTATTTAGAAAGAGTCGCTAAAATTTCGTTAACCCCTATTCTGTTTTTTTCTTTGCTTTGAGCCAATCTCCCCGCTTCCTCTAAAACCCTAAAAACGCTTGGAGAATAATTTACATCCCCCGTCTTTATTTTGTTTTTTAAGTATTCTTTAAATCCCCCCAAATTAAATCCGCTCCTAAAAACAAAAAATGTCGCAATTTTAGAATTTTTTTCTAAAAGAGCCAAAAGAATCGCTTCCAAAGGAATTTGCTTGAAATTCTCTTTTTTGCGAACGCTTTCCGCTTTCTTGAAAATTTTGGCTCCCTTAAAAGTTAGGAAACCTGCCAAATTGAATTTTTTTGACTCTCGCAAAGCTTCGCTTAAAGAATATTTTAGAGGGGGCTTTTTCAATTTTCTTTCAAAGAAAAGATTTAACTCTAAAAATAAAAACCAAATTCCCAAAACAAGGAAAGAGGCGCCCAAAGAAATTTTTAAAAATCTTGGAGACAAAATTTCCGCAAAAACATTGGTAAAATAAAAAGCAATGGAAATTAAAAATAACCAAAAAGAGATTTTTTTCAAAGCATTGCTCCATAAAAATAAAGGACTTTTACTAATGTTTACAGAGTGGCTTATTGCGGTGTTTTTTATTTCTAACATAAAATTATTAAAGAATATGGAGAGAAATCCAAATTGAAAATATTGCTAAAAAGGGCAAAACTAACCAAATCGCCAAAACGGCGGCGCCCGTCGCAAAAATTATAATTTCCGCTACCGAACCTATTATTATAACAATAAACCTCGCTATAGCGCCCACAATTCGCGAAATTATATTGCTTGAAAATATTAAAAAATATTTTTTCAAGTTAATTTCTCTAGGATAAAATTCTCTGTAATTTCGCCAATGGCAAAAAAGAGTGCTTATAAGAAGGGGAACAGAAAAGTATTCTAAATTAAATCTTAAAAAATTTTTCCAAATTTGAAAAAGACGATTTGTCATTTCTCCGTAATGCCAAATAATCCACAAAGCCAATAAATTTTTTTTGGGGCTTACCTCTATCATAAAAGTTTAATTCCCAAGGCGGATATTTTTCCTCCCGCCATCATAAGAATAAAAGCCAATACAGACCAACTGATAAGATTTAGCATTTTAGCGCTGTCTTCTCTATGAAATATTTTATCAATTTGCTCTTGAACAATGTTTTCTAATTGTTCTTGCGGAGCGTTTTGGTTTGGAGGGGTTTTTATGTCGGAATTAGGCGGAGCGTTAAAAATTTGGGGCGCTTCTTTTTCCCCGGTAAAAATGTTGTAAGAACAAAGGGCTGTCCAGCCGATTAAAACTACCCCGCCGAGAAGGAAGGCTAACCCTAAAATTTTTTTATAATTTAGTTCCATATAACTTATAATACCAAAAAATAAAAAGAAAGTTAATCATAATTATCCACAATTGTAATAAAAAAGGGTCGGAAGCAAATGCTCCGACCCCTAACCCGTTATTTCGTGTAAACAGAAACAACGGGTTCTTTTTTTACCCCAGCTTCCAGCAGGAACTGGTTGCTGGGAACCCGAACACTCATCGTGTCGTTGTCATTGACAACAACACGGAGCTCCATGGTGTCTGGCAACGAACGAACGAAATGGTTCGCGTTCGCTACCAGACGCTCTTCCATTTTCTCTGTCGCATCTTGCATGCGACAGATAATAGAAGAGATTGCCGGCTTCTCCGCCGGCTTTCCCGCGGGTCTTACCCACGAGGAGAAGATAGCGACGATAATTACTGCCGTCGCTATCAAAATTAAGTTTCTCATAAAAACCTCCTTTGGTTTGTTTTTAACGATAGAGAGAACAAGAACTTTTCCTGCCTCTCTACCTATATTATACCACAGAATACCGAAAACTTCAAGGACGGGCAACCTCAAACAACCCCCCTAAAATAAACAAATACCGGGCGGTTGCCCCGATGTAATATCGGGGCAACCGTCTAAATAAGCAATAATAAATCCCAATTAAAAAAGATGTGGGTTAGATATTAAAAAAGCGTCTTTTCTAAGACGCTTTTTGGTTTTTACCAAGGGGGATCTTCCGCCGGCGGCGGAAGAGGAATTTGCCACTCTTGTCTTTCCGCCAATTTTTACATATATGATTTGACCACAAAAATTAACAGAGATATAACAAGAGCCGACAAAGCAAGAACAATGACAACCCCCCTTATTATTAAATTTTTTAGTCGCTGGCTCGATTGTTCCAACGACTGGTCTAACTCTAACGACCACCGCTCCAAATCCGAGTAATCCAATTTTCTCACCTCCTCTTTTTAATTTTTTTTAATTTACTTGGTTTATTTTAATATATTCCAAATTGCTAAAAATTCAACTTTTGTTTTTCAAAATCAGCGGACTTTCCAAATGTGTATCTTTACAACAAGGCGCGAACCCATTTCCAGCGAAACGCCGCAGGCGTTTAGCTCAAAAAAGGTTCGCGCATTTTCAATTATAGTCCACTAAAGTTTATTTACAGAGGAATTAGCTTCGCTCGGCGCTTCGCTTTGGCAGGCGGGCAAAAATTCATTTTCCCCAGACCCCTTTTTCTTTTTGCCCGCTCGCCTTGGCAGAGCCGAAAAAATTTTGGCGAAGTGGGTTAAAAATCAAGAACAGTGGGTGTTTTTAGATTGTCAATTCCGCAAGTTTGCTGTATCTTGCTTTCTCAAATTCTTTTTGATCAACGCGCAAAAATGTCCATTTGGTTCCAGTTTTTTTACTGATTTCGTCTGCCCACCGCTTTCCCTGCAAATCTTTTGCCGCAACATCAACATCTTCGCGTCCCTTTGTCTCAATAATTACCATATCAGCTTTTGCGCGAATAATAAAGTCCGGAATATAGCGGCGCAAAAATCCGTCCTTGGCGATATAGGGAATTTTAAGATTGATTGTCCTTGTTTCATTTTTAATAAAAGCATCGACATCATTTGCGCCATCAAGAAACCGCACAAACTTTGCTTCAAAATCGTTATCAACAGGCGTAAAGTTCAAAACTGATTTTTGCGCCGCCACCGCTGTTTTTGTCCACGGAAACGGCTTTATCTCGGACGCTTTGACTTTGCGCTCTTCCAACTTTGCTTCTTCCGATACAATCGTCAAATTATTGATAGCATTAACAAAAATAGAAACAATCGCACCGCGCACTTTGGGGTGATTGAACTTCTTTAACGTTTTAAGATCTCCTATATTCACCTTTTTATCGAAAAGATATCGCGCGATATATTCTTTAACCTGCGATGCGACTTTATCAAAATGTCCGGGTATTTTCGCAAAGCGTAAGACAGCGTTGGTGATGCTTGCAATATACATTTGTGGATTGTCTGCATAGGGAAATTCCAGCACTTCTTTTGCTTCCTCTTTTTTCGTCAGCATGTCAACTTTACGCATAGTTACATCCCGCGCCTGCAAGGAATCATAATCAAATAATCCTTTATCCAAAGTGCTTGCCCGCAGCTTTTCAATTCCTTTCACCGAATGAGTTAGCCCGCCGGAAAGCGATGGCACTTCAATATCAAATTTTTCTCGTCCTTCCTCAACCTGAATAATAATCGGCGGAGTATATGCTTCTTCGAGCGAAGTAAATTCTACCTTCACACCCTGCTCCGCTAAGGCTTCTACAATTAAATCGTGAAATTCTGGGTGTTCAATAACAACAAGCTCCTCAATCAGTTCTTTGTCTTCGGGCCACATTTTTCTCAATCCTCTCCCCAGCGTTTGCTCTGGAAAAATCTTTGCTTTCGCGCTGAAAGAACGCAAAGGAACTACCACCACAACATTTTTTACATCCCAACCCTCACGAAGCATAAGCACAGAAACAATAGCGTTATGGGGGTTTTCAGGCGAGTCAATCTCGCGGGCGGCTTTTCTGGCTTTCTCTAAATCTTTTTCGGCAATTTTATCCTTTGCTCTGCCTGAATGGATGGTTAAAGTTTTATCGCCGCTAAACTCCGGGAATGTTTGTAAATATTCGGCGACATCGTCACCGGCTCTGTTATCCTCGGTCACAAAAAATACCACTGGTTTTTTGTCTGTTTTGGCAAGTACTTTGCGCGTTGCCTTCCATTGGTTAATTCCAGCGTCAATTTGGACGCGGTATTTTTCAGACGCTTTTTTGCTTTCAATTTCGGGAATATTCTCAATTTCCGCAATTTTCGGACGCTTTACAATATTGTCATCAATCGCACTTCCTAAATCATAATCGGTAATGATATGAGGAAACAAGTTGCCGTCTTGATCCTTTGGTGTTGCCGAAAAATCAAGCTGGCTCATTACCCCCGTAGTTTGATGCAGATTTTCAATCGCTTTATACCAGACAAGCTCCTCGCTCCAAACTCTGTGGGCTTCGTCGTTTAACACCATAACACTTGAAAGGCGTGATAATCTGTCTTTGAGTTTTTCCAGAGACACAGCGATTTCACTCGGCGGCTTGCGGCCCAAAATATCCTGTACCGGATTTTCCACTTCGCCATTTTCTCTTTCAACGAATTTTTGCCAGTTTAAAAGATATAGTGTTGCCGGCTTGGTGCTTTCTCGTTCTTCGTCAGGCCCGATAACGTCAAGGCGAAATTCAGAAGTCCATTCCGGGGGAATAAAGGGATATTTTTTGAAAATTGCCCCTCCCAAAAATTCCGGGTTCTTTGAATCACCCATCAGACGATCAAGCACGATTAAATTAGGAGCGATAAGTAAAAAATCTTTTGTAAAACCATTTCTTTTTTCTTTTGTTGCATTAAAATATGACCAAACAATAGCCATCGCCATCACCATTGTTTTGCCCGAGCCAGTCGCCATTTTGAAAGCGTATTTTGCCCATTTGTCCGCGCTCGGATCAACCGGCACTCTTGCGTCAAGCTGTTGCGCTAACTGATACAAACTGTGCGCTTCCAAAACTTCGTAGCAATAAATCAAATGTTCAATTGCTTCTCTTTGCGCTTCCCAAAAAGCGAAAAATTTTCCGTCTTTTAATTCATGGTCTTCCAAAAACCACCACTCCAAAAGCCGCCGAGTCGTCTCACTTGTACCTTCTTTATATCCACCCTTGCGCCACGCGGCCACCGCCTGCTGTAATGCGCGGACGAGAGGTAATGCCGATTGTTGTGATTTTGTAGTCATAGCTAAAAGGGTATATCTTCGTAATTGTCTGTGGGTGGAAACTGCCCGGACATTTCTTCAGCTTCACGTTCAGGGGTACTCAAATCCTTGATTTTTGTTGTAAGTTCTTTTATTCTCTTCCATCCGTTTCCATCGTTTCTATTTTCTTCTGAAAGTTTTTGTGCTACAAACCGCGCTGTAAACGGCTTGGCTCCAGAATCTATCAGCTCCTGCGCTTGTGCTTCGTAATCTGAATATTTTGCAAAGATACTTCTCATACAAGTTTCAAAATCTTTGCCAAAAATTGAAAATTTTTCGGCTATGTAAATTTCATTGATTAATAGAAAACTATCTATGTCAGTATCAATCCCAATTGTGTTGAGAACATCTTTGCGTTTTACGCCATCCCTATCGTCATCCGTATCGTTATCAAAGATGATGTAAACTGGAGTATCAAAGGCGGTAAAAAGCCGCCACCACTTAGCAATATTGCCTTTGCCCTGTACCGGAATTATAGCAATGCTTTCTTGTTTTGTATTAAGACCAGCTGACTCAAAATAAATCGGTAACGATAATGATTCGGTTGGTCCTTCTACTAAAACAATTTTTTTAGCGAAAAATCCTTCCAGAATTTGTTTTGTAGCGTTGGCACTATAAAACTCGCCAATATTTTGTTCGCTTATTTTATTTTCAGGAACACCATGCTGACGACAATATCCTACTAACTGCGATTTACTTTTTTGAACAGCGAAAGTTCCATTTGTGTCTTTGCGTACGAGTACAAGATTATTAAAATTCATCATGTTGATGAAAGCAGCACTATGAGTAGTAAGAATAACCTGCATGCCATCGGAACACATTTTTTCAATTTTTTTTGCTAGCCATTCTTGTGCTAATGGATGTAAATGAGACTCCGGTTCCTCAATGGCAAGTAGCACACCACCGTGAAATGCTTTTGCGTAGGCATGAGCGAATGCAAGAGCTAGGATTTGTTCTTCTCCAGTGCCAAGCTCTTCCAATGTACGAGGCGTGCCGCCTTCATCTGCATGGAGCCGCAACGCATGGAAAAAATTTACTGGATTGTATGCCTCAAAGTCAATGTCCAGCTTGTGCGACATTGAAGAAATCAAATCAGCAAAATCCGCGCGTAAACTTTCGCGAAATGTCTTGAATTGTTCAATTCTTTGAAACTCGCCTTTTATCTCCGCAAATTTTTCTTCCAGTGCGCTTTTAACTGTTTGGTCTGACTGCATTGCCTTGTAGAAGCGGTGCATGAGCTTGCTAAGCATTGTTGACTTTGAAGCATAACTTAATTGATATGATAGTCGTCTATCAGCGCCAACGGTAATGCAAATGAGTTCCGAACGATCTTCATTCTTGGGCCATTTTTCGTTCCCATATTCGTCTGTACCAATAAAAGATACGGGCTCGTCGCTGTCTTTTGTATCATAACTCCACTTCACGCTTTGAAAACGTCCTAAGTTTTCTGAAAAATCAATTGTTACGGAGATTGCATTCGTCTGATCTCTGAAGTAAAACTCGTTCTCATCTGGTTCATAATTTTTTGGATAGTATTCACTCAAAATCAAATCTATCGCTTTTATAATATTTGATTTTCCTGCATTGTTTTCCCCCATAATTATCAAAGGAGAATTACCAGAGAGAGATAATTCCACGTGTTTTATGGAACGGTATCGGTCAATTGTGATTTTGGATATTTTGGCCATATCACACTTTTATCTCAATTAACTTGGTTGTGTCGTTGCCGAAAATGTCAATGACTTTAACGAGGATGTTATATTTGCCCGACTTTTTATAATCGTAATCCATTGAAAGCTCCAGCTTCGGCTCTTTGCGGGTGCGGTAGCGCTGGTTCATGTTGTGGAAGGTGTCATCTTCCTCGGTTTCTTCCTCGTGTTGATTAAACATCCAGTCCACCGCCCAGTAGTCAATAAAGTCGCTCCAGTTTTTGACTTTGCCTTTCACTTCTTCCGGCAACAGTTCAGGGTTCGGGATAATAAAATCTTTAAGCGTAACCGCAACCTTTTTGCCTTCAATTTTTAGCTCAACTTCTAAGTAGGCAAGTTCAAAAAACTGGACATCGTATTTTTGAGCGTCGGCGACTGAAAGTTCCATCACCTCCCGTGGAATCTGGAAAGTGCCGAGCTTTACTCCGTATTTTTCCGCTTCTTCTTTTACCAAATCATGTAGGCCCATTTCCCACTCCCAGCCGAGCACATCCAGTTTTTTAATGTTGCTTTTCTTGCATTCCTCCAACGCTTCGCGAATTTCAGAAAGCGTAACCGGCGCATCCACTACGCCAACACGGACAAAACTTTTTGCTTTTTTACCATGCAAATTCGTGAAGCCATCCACCGACTCGGCGTGATAAAGTTCCAAAATAAATTTTGTATAGTCCTTATATTTACCATTAATCTCTGCCCAGCGGTGTCGTTCATATTTACCCAAATTTTGCACCACAAATGGTTTTGCGCTCATATCTAAAAGCCGTTTGCGCGTAGTATGTATAGCAAACCGTCCCAAATCAGACATAATCCACCGGCGACCAAGTTTTTCTGCTACAACACCTGTCGTCCCAGAACCACAAAAAAAATCAGCAACAAGATCATCTTTGTCAGACGAAGCTGTAATAATATTTTCCAAAATTGCTTCAGGCTTTTGTGTGAGATAACCAGCACTTTCAGAATGGCTTTTTACAACAATATTATGATGCCAGTAATCTGGCATCAATTTTCCTTCTTCTTTCATATATGTTCTTGTCGTTCGCCCATCAGCAAGTTTATTTTCCTTATATCTTCGTCCTTCCTCATCAACCTTATTAAATCTCTGTATCGTTGTCTCGGAAAATTCAGTGTAAAGAGGGTTAAATTTAAATTTGTCAGTTTTGACATAAAATAAAATGTTATCGTGTTTTCTTTGAAACCCCTTCCCTCTGTCTGTTCCGCCAGTATATGTCCAAACTACTTCATTGATAAAATTTTCTTTGCCAAAAATTTCATCCATTATCATTTTTACATACTGTCCAACATGCCAATCCAAGTGCACATAAATTGAGCCGTCATCTGCCAAAAGTTCTTTCATCAAAACAAGGCGGTCGTACATCATTTGAAGATACGACTGCATTCCTTTACCCCAAGTGTCGCGGTACGCTTTCATTTCCAGCGCGGACGGCTCCTTTGTAACTTCTGCCTCATCGCCGATGTTAACAGTAAAGGAAAAATCGTCACCAGTAGCAAAAGGCGGGTCAATATAAATAAGATTTATTTTTCCAGCAAATTCTTTGAGAAGTGAACCCATCACCAAAAGATTGTCGCCCCAGATGAGCCGATTTTTCCAATTGCTTTTTTTATCAAAAATTCCTTCTTGCCTTGACCCGCGCGGAAGATTAATTGTTTCAATCGTCTGAAACGGAAGCTCTACTTGTTCAACTTCCTTGCGTTTGTCGGGCCAAACAAGCTCTGTTTTATCGATCGGCTGGTTGTTATTACTATTTTTCTTTGACATAATTTTATTAAATTATTCTTCACTTTCCATTCTTCGCCTGCGTTCATCAAGAATTTCACCTTCATACATCCAATACAAAGTTCCTGCTACTTTATAATCATATCCTAATATTTTCTGTGCCGAATTTGAAAGACTTGTTAGTTCGCCGTTGAACTCAATATTACGGTTATCTACAACTTTCGCTTTAATGTTTTCATCTCGGCTAAAGACAAGATCCGCTCCAACAGAAATATCAACCATTTTGAAATTAAACCTGTCTCTGTTTATGCGAGCTTTATTCAAAGCAACCCTATCTTCTTCCGATTCCGTGTATGTTTCTTTCGGTGTCACTTCCTTAATGGCTTTTTCCCGCAAAGCTGCTGCTACTCGTTCTGGTGATAATTCAAAAAATTCACGATCTTTGCTTACTCGTCTGTCTTCAAAAATATCAAATATCCATTGCTCAACTTCCGGCCCATTTTCAACAGTACACGCATAGAAAATCTCAAACGGCAAAGGTACTTGAGTGCGATATAAACTCTTTAATCGTTGATTTAAATTCGTTGTTCGCCCAACTTTGACATAGCCGGGCATTGATTCATTTATAAGAATATAAACTATATTGTCCATATTATTTTGTTACCCAAAGCTTAAATTTTGTTTTTTTGGATCGGTCAGCAGATTTCTTAAGCGCTTCATGCTGTTTTTCATCTTTCTTTATTGTTTCTGGCGTCTCTACTTCGCCGATAATTTTCTTTCTCGCTTTTTCTATTTCAAGATCAGGAACGCGTCCACCCCTACTTTTTGGGGTATCAAAACCGTCGACTGCCGCCTTAACTTTAGCTCCGCGTGCTTTGTGCCATTCAGCAATACTTTTCACCTTTTTATTGTGCTTGGTCTGTTGTTGTTTGGTTCTTTTTGCCATAGATTTTTAATTATTTCTTAAATAAATCACCGACTTGGATATTAAGCGCCTTGGCGATTTTTTCCAATGTTTCGACTGTTGGATTCGGGCTTTCGCCTGTTTCAATTTTAACAATAGTATTCAAAGCCAAATTCGCCTCTTTGGAAAGGCGATCTTGACTCATTCCTTTTTTCTTACGAATTTTCCTTACATTGTTACTAACTATAGACATATTGCTTGACTTTGATATACTACTATAATATACTGATTATAGTAAAACTCTTTTGACTTGCTTACTATAATGATAACTGAAAATTGTAATATAGTCAACGACTTTCAGAGAGTTCCTTGCTGTCGCCCGCGCACGGGTGGTGTGGGGCAAGGGCGACTAAAAAATATAACCCACTCCGCCA
>CAZYWT010000014.1:0-16086 GCA_964651635.1 uncultured Candidatus Saccharibacteria bacterium
AAAACAAACACGGCGAGAATTATTGTTTTCTTCAAATTTTTGTCAAACCCCGACTATGGAAAACTCCCCACAAAAATTATATTTGCCGAGCGATTACCCCGATATCATAGAGAAAAAACCAGAGACCCGCTCTCTGGCAGATTGCCAGAGACCCGGTCACTGGCCTCCCTATAATAACCATTTGTGGTTTTGATTTGAGCGGGTTTTTCGGATATAATAAAAAATATGACGAGTTTAGAAGAAATCAGAAAAAATAGAATTAAAAAAATTAAAAAAATTAGGGAGTGGGGAAGAGACCCTTATCCCGCTTCCGTAAAAAGAACTCACACTGCTGGTGAAGCGGTTTCTAATTTTGAAAGATTAAGCGAAGAAGAAAAAGAGATATTTTTAACGGGCAGGATTATGAGTTTTAGGGGACACGGAGGGGTTGTATTTTCGGACATAAAAGACGGAACGGGAAAAATCCAAATTGCTTTCAAAAAGGACGCGTTGGGAGAGAAAAAATTTGAGTTGCTCAAAGAAGTGATTGATGTGGGCGATTTTTTAGAGGTCTCGGGAAATCTTTTCAAAACAAAAAAAGGGGAAAAGACATTAAAGGTTTCGGATTTTAATTTAATCTCCAAAGCAATTTCTCCGCTTCCGGAAAAATGGCATGGGTTAAAAGATATAGAGGAGAGATATAGAAAAAGATACCTTGACCTTTTGTTTAACGAAGAAGTAAGGGGAAAAATAAAAACGAGAGCAAAAATAATAAGCGCCACTCGAGAGTTTTTGGAAAATAAAGGATTTATGGAGGTAGAAACTCCCATTTTACAGTCCATTTACGGGGGAGCGAGAGCGAAACCATTCAAAACTCGCTTGAACGCTTTGGATATGGAAATGTTTTTAAGAATATCTCCCGAACTTTACTTAAAACGGCTTTTAATTGGCGGTTTTGAAAAGGTTTACGAGATAGGGAGATGCTTTAGAAACGAAGGTATGGATAAAGACCATAACCCGGATTTTACAATGCTGGAATTTTATTGGGCTTTTGCCGATTATAAAGATTTAATGAAGTTAACCGAAGAGATGTTCTCTTTTCTGTTGAAAAAAGTTTTTTCTTCTTCCGAGATAAAAGCGGGGAATAAGAAAATTTCTTTTTCTCCGCCCTTTGAAAGAATAGAATTTGAAGAATTGCTTCACAAATACACTAAAATAAATTTAAGCGAGATAAATCAAGGAGCGCTGAGGGAAAGCGCCAAAAAAATCGGAGTGGAGGTGGAAATTGACAGGCCAAAAGCGGAAATAGCGGATGAAATTTACAAAAAGTATTGTCGGCCCAAAATTTGGCGACCCACTTTTGTTATTCATCATCCCAAAGGTTTTCAACCGCTGGCGAAATCTTCGCCCAAAGACGAGGGGAAACTTTTGACTTTTCAACTTATTGCCGGGGGAGTGGAGTTAAACAACGCCTTTTCCGAACTAAACGACCCGCGGGAGCAAAAAAAAAGATTTGCCGAGCAGGAAAATTTATTTAAGAAAGGATTTTCCGAAGCCCAAAGAAAAGACGAGGATTTTATAAAAGCGTTGGAAATTGGGATGCCTCCGGCGGCCGGTTTCGGCATGGGGATGGATAGATTAGCGGCGCTTCTCACTGATTCTCGCTCTTTGAGGGAGATTATTCTTTTCCCCGCTATGCGACGGAAGGAGTAAATCCCTGATTTTGGAAATTGTTTTTAGGGAGTTGTGATAATATAATATAAAATAAGATAAAAATATGGTAAAAGATTATTCCGATTTTTTTGAAAAAGAGAGGGAGGAAAAAAGCAATTCTCCGGGAAAAGAAAAGAAATCGGAGAAAACGAATTTTTTCAAAATTTTGGCGGGAAAATGGCGAATGGCGAGCAAAAAAGACCGAATAGAGATTATAGTATTAGCGGTAACAATAATCGCGATTATAATTGTTTTAGCGATGGGAATTATATCTGGAAGCGAGACGCCTTTTGAAAATTTGTCCGCTCCGCCAGCCGAATAAAAACAAAAGATATGAAAAAAGGATTTACATTAATAGAACTTTTAGTCGTTATCGCCATAATAGGACTTTTGGCTTCCGTGGTTTTGGTGCAATTTCCAAATGCTCAAAAAAGCGCTCGTGATGCCATACGGCTTCAAGATGTGTCCCAAATCTTAACCGCTCTTAAAATATATCACACTAACACCGGAACTTATCCCTTAAGAACCGCCGACGCTTGTTGCGATGGCTGGGACCAAGGACCTTGCGATGGCGATAACACTTTTATCCAAAGATTGTTAGACGAAGGAGCCGCTTCAGTAGTGCCGGTGGATCCCACCGACAGAACGGGAACTAATTGTTACGGTTATAATTATTATAGATACGGGGCGGGAAGTTCCGGATGCGATTCTTCTCATGGCAGGTTTTTTGTTTTGGGAATAAGAGATATGGAGACAAGCGACAGGCCCCATTCGGCCAGTCCTGGGTGGAGTTGTCCCGACAGGAATTGGCAGAACGAGTTTGATTGGGTAACGGGGGGATTTGAAAATTAAATTATGCTGGATATAAATTATATTAGAGAAAACATAAAAGAAGTAAAAAACGCTTGTAAAAATAAAAATAAAAAGTTGGATATTGACCTTCTTTTGGAATTGGATAAAAAGCGGAGGGATTTAATTGGAAGAACGGAAAATATAAAATCTCGTCAAAAAAAAGCAAGCGATATAGAAGAAGCGAAAAAGTTAAAAAAAGAGTTTAAGAAGCAAGAGAAAGAATTAAAAAGCGCGGAGAAAGAATACCTTGAAATTTTAGAAAAAGTTCCCAACATTCCTCATAGCGATGTTCCCATAGGGAAAAACGAAACGGAAAATGTTGTCGCGGAAAGAGTTGGCGAAGTTAGAAAATTTAATTTTAAGCCCCAAGACCATTTGAAAATAGGGGAGCGGCTGGGGATAATAGACACAAAAAAAGCCGCCAAAGTGGCCGGCGCTCGTTTTAATTACTTAAAAGGAGAAGCGGCTCTCTTGGAGTTTGCCCTTGTTAAGTTTGTTTTTGACACTTTAACGGACAAAGAAAAAATAAAAGAAATTTCAAACGGCTACGCCGAGAAGCCCTTTATTCCAGTGGTCCCGCCGGTTATGATAAAACCGGAAGTTTATAAAAAAATGGGACGGCTTTTTGAAGAGGATAAAAACGAAAAATTTTACATTCCCAAAGATAACCTTTATTTAGCCGGCAGCGCCGAACACACTCTTGGTCCCTTGCATATAAACGAAACATTGGAGGAGGGGGATTTGCCCTTGCGGTATGTCGGGTTTTCCGCCAGTTTTAGACGGGAAGCGGGTTCTTACGGAAAAGACACTCGCGGTATTTTAAGAGTTCATCAATTTGACAAGTTAGAGATGGAATGTTTCACATTTCCCGAAAATTCAAGAAAAGAGCAAGATTTTTTGGTGGCAATTCAAAAATATTTGGTTTCTTCGCTAGAGATACCCTTTCAAGTGGTTCAAATTTGTACGGGAGATATGGGGCTTCCCGATGTCAGACAAATAGATATAGAGTGTTGGATACCCTCACAAGAGAAATACCGCGAAACTCACACGGCTGATTTAATCGAAGATTACCAGTCGCGTCGGTTAAACACCAAAGTAAAAAGAAAAGACGGAAAAGAGTTTGTTCATATGAACGACGCCACCGCTTTTGCTATCGGCAGAATTTTAATAGCTTTATTGGAAAATTATCAAAGAGAAGATGGGGGAGTAAATGTTCCAAAAGTTTTACAAAAATACGCCGGATTTAAGGAAATAAAACCAAAGAATAAATAAATTATCGTTTTTTTATTTATCATTATTATTTATGGAAACTTTATATATTTTACACGGCTGGCAAAGTTCCAAAGAAAAATGGCAAAAAGTCGCCGATTTTTTAAAAGGGGAGAATCTAAATGTTAAAGTTTTAGATATTCCGGGCTTTAAGCCAAAAACTCGCCTAAAAAAAGAATGGAATTTGGATAATTTTGTGGATTGGTTTAGCAAGCAAACCAAAGAAGAGAAAGATTTTTATCTTTTAGGGCATTCTTTTGGCGGGAGAATTGCCATAAAATTCGCCTCTCAAAATCCCGAAAGATTAAAAGGGCTGATTTTGGTCTCGGCGGCCGGGATAAAAAGAGTTCAGTTTTACAAAAAATTTTTAAGTTCCGCTTCTTTTTTAGCAAGAAAAGCAAAGATACCGGAAGCCCCCGTTGTGTCAAATGTGTGGCGATTTGGGCGGAAAGTTTTCTACCGATTGTTTTTGAGAAGAAGGGATTATATAAAAGCGGAAGGGTTTTTGAAAGAAACAATAAAAAATATTTTAAGCGAAGATTTAACCGAATTTCTGCCCATAATAAAGACAAAAACTTTAATAATTTGGGGAAAAAAAGATAAATTTATTCCGCTCAAAGACGGAAAATTGATGGAAGGGAAAATAAAAAATTCTCGCCTAGATATATTAGACGGCGTCGGGCATATTCCCCACATAAAAGCGCCTAATATCTTGGCGCAAAAAATTAAAGAGTTTATTTTATGAATGGCGGGGGACTAAAAATTATCATCGGTTTAATATGGTTTTTGGTAGCGGGAAAGATAACTCTTTTTTGGCTTTGGCTTTGGCAGTTAAAAGAATACCATATAGGAAGGTTTCGGGCGCATTTTAGAAAGAGAGGGTTGGCGAAAGCGGCTCAATCGTTTCTTTCTTTTAGGGTCCCCGTTTTTACCAAAAAGATTTTTTTAATAACCATTTTTTGTTTAGCGGCGGAAGCAATTTTTATTCATTATTTTTCTAAGCAAATTTTGCTTTTGGCTTTGGTGATAATTTTACTCCCCATTTTTGTTTCTTTTGCTGTTTTTGTTTTTCAGATTCCGACAAAAATCGCAAAAATTTTTATTATAAAAAAAGCCAAAAAGAAAATAGAAGCGAGAGACGACCTCTTAACAATCGGTATAACCGGCAGTTACGGAAAAACAGCCACAAAAGAATTTCTTCATCTGTTTTTATCCAAAAAATTCAATGTCTTAAAAACTCCCCAGCATACCAACTCCGAAATAGGGGTGGCGAAAGTGGTTCTTAAAAATTTAAGAGCGGAGCATAAAATTTTTGTTTGCGAAATTGGGGCTTATGAAGGGGGTAAAATAGCCGAAGTTATGAAAATTGTAAAACCGAAAATAGGAATTTTAACCGGAATAAACGAACAGCATCTCGCCACTTTTGGCTCGCAAAAAAACATAATGGAAGGAAAGTTTGAAATTATTAAAAATCTTCCCGAAGAGGGAAAGGGTTATTTTAACGGAGAGAATTCGCTTTGTAAGGAGTTGTTTGAAAAAACGAAACTCAAAAACAAAAAATTGGTTTACGCGGACAGAGGTTTTCAAAAATTTGCTCCGTGGGAAAGAGAAAATTTGGCTTTGGCTCGGGTGGCGGCATTTGATTTGGGAGTGGAAACGGAAACAATAGAGAGGGCGGCAGAGGAAATTTTTCCGAAAAAATGGCTTAAAAAAAGCCGACAAGGAACCGATGTGTTTGAAAGTATTTATTCCGGAAATCCTCAAAGCGTTATTTCTCATTTAGATTATCTAAAAAAATGGCAAGGGAATAAAGTGATTGTTATAAGGTGTCTTATAGAATTAGGAAGCGCGGGGGAGCGAATTCATCAGAAAATAGGGGAGAAAATTGCCGAAGTTTGCGATTTAGCCGTAATAACCACTTCGGAATATTTTCCCGAAATAAAAAGAGCGTCTTTTAGAAAGAATTTCAAAAATGTGTTTTTAATAAAAAAGTCGGAAAAAATATACAAAAAAATCAAACCCTATCTAAAAGAGAATTCGGTGGTTCTTTTAGAAAACAGAATACCCAAAAAACTTTTAACTTATTTATATGGAGATAAAGAAAATAAAAAATAAAAAAGTTTGGGAATATTTTCTCCGCTCTTGCGAGGAAAAAACTTTTCTCCATAGTTGGAATTGGGGAGAGTTCAAAAGAACATTGGGGCAGGAAGTTTGGCGATTCGGAATTTTTGAAAATGAAAGGTTAAAAGCGGTCGCGCTAATTGTATTTGTCCGCGCTAAAAGGGGAAATTTTTTACTTGTCCCCCACGGGCCCGTTTCCCCGCTTCGGGAAAAAAAGAGCAGGGGAGAGATAATAAAAACTTTATTGGAAAAACTGAAAAAAATCGGGAAAAATTACCGCGCTAACTTTATTAGGATAGCTCCCGTTTGGGAGCGTTCGGAAGAGGGGGAAAATGTTTTTTTTCAAAACGGGTTTAGGGACGCCCCCATACACACGCACCCGGAGTTGAGTTGGGAACTAAATCTTAATTTATCCGAGGAAGAAATTTTGGCGGGTATGAGAAAAAATACCCGATATTTAGTAAGAAAAGCCCTAAAAAACAAGGAATTGCGAGTGGAAAAATCCGACCTTGAAAGCGACTTGAAAGTTTTTAGCAAACTCTACCGAAAAACCGTAAAAAGGCATCATTTTGTTCCTTTTTCTTGGAATTATCTAAAGGGAGAACTGTCCGCTTTCAAAGAAAATAAAGAAATTTTAATCCTTAACTCTTATTTTAAGAACAAGCCGCTTTCCTCGGCTCTGATTGTGTTTTGGCAAGACGGAGGATATTATCATCAGGGCGCTTCTTCTCATATTCTTCCTAAAATCCCCTCATCATATTTGGTTCAATGGGAAGCGATAAAAGAAGCCAAAAAAAGGGGGTGCCGAAGATATAATTTTTGGGGAATAGTGGAGGAAGAAAATCATCCGTGGAGAGGAATTTCCATATTTAAGAAAGGGTTTGGCGGGAGAAAGGTTAGATATATTAAAACAAAGGATTACCCCTTAAATATTCTTTATTATCCCACTCTTGTGTTTGAAAAAATAAGAAAGAAAAAAAGGGGCTTGTAGGTTTGTAGATTTGCGAATTATATAATATGCCCTCTTATAGAGTAAAAAGCGCAAAGTATAAGAGAAAAAACGCCAAAAAGCGATTAAAAAGAATTTTTAGAAATTCTCTATTTTGGTTTATTTTGAGCGGAGTTTTGGTTGCGGCGGTTCTTTCGTATTTTTTGCTTTTTTCTCGGTTTCTGGCGATAGAGGAAGTGAAGGTGAAAGGGGGAGAAATAGAGCGGGAATTTCTAAACGAAATTAAGGGAAAAAACTTAATTTTATTTAACAAAAATAAAAATTCCCAAAAGTTTCTTTCTCGCTTTTTAATTTATAAAACAATTGATTTTGAAAAAAAGTTTCCCAAAACCTTAAAAATAAGTTTAAGCAAAAGAGAGGAGGCGGCCGCTTGGAGGGGAGAGCAAGGATTTGTTCTGATAGACGGGGGCGGTGTTGCTTTTAAGGAAATTTTTGCCAGCGCTTCTTCTTCAATCTCGGAGATTAAAATAATAAACAAAGAATTACTTGAATGGAGATTAGGGGAGCGAGTTTTAGAAAAAGAAAAATTGGAGAAAATTTTAGAACTAAAAAAAGGGATAGCTTCTATTTTAGGTCCCGGAAAAATAAAAAAAGTTGAACTTTCCGAGGAAAGGGTGGATTTTACAATAGAGGAGGTCTGGACGGATGGTACGAAAAATAAAAATTGGGAGCTATTTTTTAATTTAGAGAAAAATCCCGAAGAAGCAATAACAAAACTTCGCCTCCTTTTGGACAGGGGAGTGGATTTTAGTAAATTGGACTATATCGACCTTCGTTTTTCCAAAGTTTATTACAAATAACCTACATTAACCTACATCCATTTTTTTGCTTTGAAAAGCAAAAGCATTAGAACCAAAGAAGAGCCCATTATTATTAAAATATACCAAAAATCTTTGCCCGTTCCCACAAACGGCAGATAGGCCGTGTTCATTCCAAAAATGGAAGCGATAAGCGTTAGGGGGAGAACGATAACGGAAAAAATTGTGAGGATTTTTATTGTTTCGTTTGTTCGGCTTGTTAGAAGAGATTGATTGGTGGAATCAAGGGCTTTTAGCGTTTTGTGATTTTGAGCGAGAATGCTCTCCAATTTTTCGTAAAAATGGATTAGGTCCCTAAAATAAGGCGCCATTTTTTTTGGGAAAAAATTGGCGCTTTCTTTATTTAATTGATTTATGATTATTTTTTGCGCTCCGATGGTTCTTTCAAAACCGATTATGTCTCTTTTTACAAAAGAAATTCTTTCAACCATTTCTTTTTGTTTGCCCGAAAATATCTTTTCCTCCACTTCGTCTATATTTTTCTTTATATGGCTAAGTTTTGGCAGGCAAGCGGAGAAGAGTTCTCTTATAATTTGATAAACAAGTTCTCCCGTGTTTTCAAAATATTTTTCTCTTTTTTCCTCGTATAAATTACACTGGTCAAATATCTTTTTTAAGGGAACTATATCCCTATAATGAGAAGTTATTATATATTTTTTAGAAACTATCATATCAACTTCCAAAGGGACGGTTTGATGTTTTTCTTTGTCAAAGTAAGGATAAAAGACAACGATAAAAAAATAATCGCCAAAGTTTTCCACTTTGGGATAATCCAAGGGAGGAAGCAAATCTTCGGCAACGAGAGGATGGAGATTGAACCGCTCTTTTAGCCACTTCATATCTTTTTGAGCGGGGTTTTTTATATCCACCCAAGTTATTCCTTTTGATTTTATGCTTTGCATATATTATTTATGTTATTTTGTTATTTATTGTTTTTTGCTGGTTAGTTTACTTATTTTTTATTTTAATACATTTTAATATATTTTTACCAATTAAAACAAGTGGAAAAACAGAAAAAAAAGGGGGGGGGTTGTTTGAGGTTGCTCGTCCTTGAAGTTTTCGGTATTCTGTGGTATAACATAGGTAGAGAGGCAGGAAAAGTTCTTGTTCTCTCTATCGTTAAAAACAAACCAAAGGAGGTTTTTATGTTTATGAAAATAAAAAGAATCACAATGAGCGCCATAGCGGCCCTCTTGTGGTTTTTCGGTATCTTGCTTCTCGCAAGTTGTATTTGCGGAGAAGCAAAAGCCGATAAATCTGCTTCTCCGGAAGTAGATTTATCGGTGAGTGTCACCGATAAGGTTGACACTCTTGAACTCCACTTGGGTAAAGTTATCCTTGTGGAGGTCTATCTTTCCACCAAGGAAGAGATGAAACCGGAGGTGGAACGGGCGAGGAGAGAAATTGAGGAAAAAGTCGCCGAGAAATTCGGCGATAGTACCAAGCACTATCTTTGGGAGATACTCCTCAAAGATAAAAGAGTATCAACTTCGCTTGAATATTTCAAGCGAATAAAGAGTATCACCGATGTTCTGATTCAGGACAACGGGGTGCCTATGTTTTATAATAGGCACAACACGATATCTCCGGATACGAATGAGGTTTCTCATGAAGATCCGAGAGTTCCCATCATTATAGAGTGGTGGGACAACGAATAACCATCATAGGGACGGATTATCTAAATTCGTCCCTTTTTTATTACGGCGGAAATTGTTCGGTTGCTTACTTAAAGTAAGCAACCGCCCTATTTTTGTGATATCGGGGCAACCGCCCCCCGAGCGTGATGTCTGGGCGGTTTGCTTGGCGAGGAACTCTATCAAGGAACTTTGGCAAGGAACTTTGGCAAGGAACTTTGGCAAGGAACTTTGGCAAGGAACTTTAATATATATTAGCAGTCGGGGGGCTTGACTGCTAATTATAGTTCTTTATAATAAAAGTAGAAAACTAAATTTATGGAAACAGAGCTCACGAAAAGACAAGAGGATATTCTAAACGGGGTGATAAAAAGATTTATTAAAACGGCCGAGCCGGTAAGTTCGCAGAGTTTGAGTAATTCTAATTCTGTGAAAGTTTCTCCGGCCACAATAAGGTTGGATTTTTCCGATTTAACGGAAAAGGGATATTTGGAAAAGAGTTATATTTCAGGAGGCAGAGCGCCCACCGACAAGGGTTATAGGTTTTTCGTGGACAAGATATTTGAAAAGGGGAGGATTAAAGATTTAGAAAATTACTTTGATTTGTTGTTTGAGTCAATGGAGGACGAGACGGCTCTTTACCACGAAATTAGTAAAAATCTTTCCAAACTTTCCGCCAATTTAACCGTGATGTTTAGCGAAGATATTGTTTGGAAAGAAGGATGGGAAGAGGTAATAAAAGAGCCAGAATTTAAGGACCCTCTATATATAAAAGAATTTGCCCGTTCAGTATTGAGATTTGAAAAGGATTTAGACGAATTTGTGGGAGAAGGAGTTAATGTTTATATAGGAAGGGAGTCGCCTTGCGGGGAGATTAGCGTTGTTTCCGGGGGCGCCGGCGACAACTTTTTTGCCATTTTAGGCCCCCGGAGAATGGATTTTAGAAAAAACATTAGTTTAATAAACGCGGTTATAAATTTATTTAAAAAAGTGTAAAGAGAGCAGGATTCTAATTCATATCCTGTTTCCTTAAAATTTATGGAAGATAAGAATAATAAAAATAAAGAGGAGCGGGAGCGGGAACACGAAGGGGAGCAAGAGCAAGAGCAAGAAGAAGAGCAAGCGGACAATAAGAATAATTCTGCCGAGCAAAATAACGGCAAAGAACTTGATTTAATGGAGGAATTAAAAAAATGCCAAGAACTTGCCGAGGATTACTTAAACGGCTGGAGACGAACGAAAGCCGATTTGATAAATTATAAAAGCGGGGAGATAGAGAGGATAAAAAGAGCCGAGGAAAAAATGGAGGAAAAATGGGCGCTAAAAATGGTGGAGACGCTGGATAATTTAGCAAGAGCGAGAGCGGCAATTCCCGTTCAAAAATCCAGTTGGGCGAGAGGAATGTTGCAAATTGTAAAACATTTTCAAGACGCTTTGTCCCAAGAGGGAGTGGAAGAAATCAAAGCAGAGGCATTTAATCCCGAATATCACGAAGTATTAGGGCAAATGGAAGACAAAAAAAAGAAATCGGGGCAAATTACAGAAGTAGTCCAAAAAGGTTATAAAATTAAAGGTCGTCTTTTGCGTCCGGCAAAAGTAAAAATTGTTAAATAAAAAATAAAATTATGTATCCAATACCGTTTAGCGATTTTTACCCTTTTAAGGATATAGAGGACGAATGGTGGGATATAGACACAAAAACTCCGCGAACCGATGTCTATGAAGAAAAAGGCAGAGTGGTTGCCGAAATGGAACTTCCCGGTGTGGAGCCAAAAGATATAGTGGTGGAGATACAAGACAACGCTTTAAGGGTGGAAGCAAAAACAAGCGAAAAAAGAGAGGAAGAAGAAAAGGGGTATTACACAAAAGAAATAAAGCAAGGATATTACAAAAGAGTTCTTCCGTTGCCGGTGGAGGTTAAAGAAGATAAGGTTGACGCTTCTTACGACAACGGAGTTTTAACCGTTACGGCTCCAAAAAAACGGGAAGTTGAAGAGCCGAAAGGAAAAAGGGTAGAAGTAAAAAGCAAAGAAAAAAAGTCAAAGCCCAAAAAGAAATAATTGGAGTTTTGAGCTCCGCTCGCTTGCTTGTCTTTGCTTGTCTTTGCTTGCCAAAGATTGCCAAGCGGGCGGCCTCAATGTCCCAATAAATGTTAAAATATAAAAATAAATAAAATAAAAAATATATGTCAAAAATATTAGGTATAGATTTAGGAACAACAAATTCCGCCATGGCCGTTGTGGAAGGCGGAGAGCCAAAGATAGTGGAAAATAAAGAAGGTTCGAGAACAACTCCTTCCGTTGTGGCTCTAAACAAAAGCAACGAAAGGTTAGTGGGCGTTGTGGCTAAAAGACAAGCCGTTACCAACTCGGAGAACACCGTTTTTTCCATAAAACGGCTTATGGGAAGAAATTTTGCCGAAAAAGAAGTTCAAAAAGAAAAGAAACTTTATCCCTTTGAGGTTAGAGAGAAAAAAGACGGGGGAGTGGAAATAAAGATGGGCGACAAATGGCACACTCCGCCGGAGATTTCGGCTATGATTCTTCAAAAATTAAAGCAAGATGCCGAAGATAAATTGGGAGAAGAAATAAAAGAAGCGATAATCACTTGTCCCGCTTATTTTGACGATTCTCAAAGAAAAGCCACAAAAGTGGCCGGAGAAATCGCTGGTTTGGAAGTAAAAAGAGTGATAAACGAGCCCACGGCGGCCGCCCTGGCTTACGGGCTCACAAAAAAGAAAAATCAACAAATTTTGGTCTATGATTTTGGAGGAGGAACATTTGATGTTTCTATTTTGGATGTTTCCGAAGACACGGTGGAAGTTAAAGCCACCGGAGGAGATAGTTATTTGGGCGGAGATGACTTTGACCAAAAAATAATTGATTGGGTAATTGGAAACTACAAAAAAGACGAGGGCATAGATTTGAGCAAGGATAAACTTGCTCTTCAAAGAATAAAAGAGGCGGCCGAAAAAGCCAAAATAGAACTTTCCTCCGCTCAAGAAACGGAAATAAACTTACCCTTTATTACTTCGGGCAAAGAAGGTCCCAAGCATTTACTTTATAAATTAAAAAGAGCGCAGTTGGAGCAAATGACAAGCGAATATGTGGATAGGTCAATAAAAATAACCAAAAATGTTCTCTCGGAAGCGAATTTGAAGCCGGAAGAAATAGAAGAGATTGTGTTTGTGGGAGGGCAAACCAGAATGCCCGAAATTCAAAAGAGAATAAAGGAGATATTTAACAAAGAACCGAATAAAAGTATAAATCCTGATGAAGTGGTAGCGATAGGAGCCGCTATTCAGGGCGGAATTATGCAAGGAGATGTTCGGGATGTTTTGCTTTTGGATGTTGTTCCTTTGAGTCTGGGGATAGAGACGATGGGCGGAGTTAATACAAAACTTATCGAGAAAAACACCACGGTTCCCACAAGCAAAACTCAAACTTTTTCCACCGCCGCCGATAATCAAACTTCGGTGGAAATTAATGTTATCCAAGGAGAAAGACCTTTGGCTTCTGACAATAAATCCCTTGGCAAATTTATTTTAGACGGGATACCTCCGGCCCCTCGAGGAGCGCCTCAAATTGAAGTAAAATTTGATATAGACGCTAACGGGATTTTGAATGTTTCGGCAAAAGATAAAGCCAGCGGAAAAAGCCAGTCCATTAGAATAGAAGGTTCGGCGGGGCTTTCCGAAGAAGAAATAGAAAAAATGAAAAAAGACGCCAAAGCCCATAAAGATGAAGACCAGAAAAAGCAAAAGTTAATTGAAGCAAGAAACAAAGCGGAAAACTTAATCTATACTTCCGAAAAAACGATTAAAGAGGCCGGTGACAAAGTTGACGAAAATTCCAAAAAGAAAGTAGAAGAAAAAATCGGAGAAGTAAAAAGCGTGTTAGAGAGTGATAATATAGAAGAAGTAAACGCAAAAACAGAAGAGTTGAATAAAACAATACAAGAAGTTGGGGCGGCGATGTATAAAGCAAGCCAAGAACAAGGCGGCGGAGGAAACGCGACAGGAGACGAAACGCCCGAGTCCGGCGGCGGAAATTCCGAAAAAAATGCCGAAGAGGGAGATTACAAAGAAGAAGGCGGCGGAGAAAGCAAAAACAACGGCGAAGAAGATGAAAATAAAGAAGAGAAAAACGAATAAAAAAGCGTAAAATCGTAAAAATATGAAGGATTATTACCAAATTTTAGGAATTTCCAAGGACTCTTCCCAGGAAGATGTAAAAAAAGCCTACAGAAAATTAGCGCATAAACATCATCCCGACAAAGGGGGCGACGAGGGCAAATTCAAAGAAATAAACGAAGCGTATCAAATTTTGGGCGATAAAAACAAGAGGCAGCAATATGATAGATTTGGGCAAACATTTGACGGCGGCGGAGGACAAGGAAGGAGCGCTTACGGCGGATTTGGCGGTTTTGACCCATCTTCTTGGGGAGAGAATTTCTCTGGAGGCGGCGGAGGTTTTGGATTTGATTTGGACCTGGAAGATTTATTTGAGAGTTTTTTTAGCGGAGGCAGAACCGCCGGCAGGAAAAATTTTAGAAGAGGAAGTGATTTGGAAGCGACAGTGGAGATTAACTTAAAAGATGTCCTAAAAGGCGTAAAGAAAACAATTTCTCTGAATAAAAAAACGATTTGTCCTCGCTGCAAAGGAAGCGGGGGAGAGCCGGGAACCAAAGTAAAAGAATGTTTTTCCTGCCGAGGGATGGGGCAAGTTCAGCAAATGAAGAAAACCATTTTGGGCGCTATGACAAGATATGTGAGGTGTCCGGAATGTAAAGGCGAGGGAACAATACCAGAAAAGCCCTGCAATGTTTGCGGAGGCGAAGGCAGAGTGGCGGGTAAAGAGGATTTATCTGTGTTTATCCCGGCCGGAGTTGACTCTGGGCAAACACTAAAGATACCCGGAAAGGGGGAAGCGGGCGTAAGAGGGGGAGCGCTCGGTGATTTGTTTGTTAAAATTTTTGTTCGCCCCGACCCCGTTTTCAAAAGAAGAGGGGACGATATCTATATTTCCGCTTTTATTCCATATTCCAAAGCGGTTTTGGGCGAGGAAGTGAAGATTCCCACGCTGGAAGGGAAAAATATATCACTAAAAATTCCCGCGGGAGTTGAGCCAGGAAAAGTTTTTAAAATTTCCAAAAAAGGAATTCCTCATTTTTCCGGCTGGGGGAGCGGAGATATGTTTGTTAAAATTTCTATAAGAACTCCTAAAAAATTAAACAAAAAACAAAAGGACTTATTGAAAGAAATGGAAAAACAGGGGTTATAAAATTAAAGTTATCTCCGCAAAAACCTTAAAATATAAGAGTTTTTATATAAAAAAAAGTTGCTTTTAACAAATAATTTGTTATTATACTAAAAGTATAAAGCGCCCGTAGCTCAGTTAGGTAGAGCACCGGCCTTTTAAGCCGTGGGTCGGGGGTTCGATTCCCTCCGGGCGCATTTTGTATAAAAATATATCCATATACAAATATATTTAGGAAATAGAAAACCGCTGGATTAACCAGCGGTTTTTTGATTTTTAACGGAGAGTGTTTGTGCTTCTCTCCGTTTTTTTTCACTACGGGATTGTAGGTAAATAATTAGGGCGATAATTGCTACAAATCCCGCGCCTATAATTATCCATGTTGTGGGTGACATTATTTCTCACCTCCTTTCTTGTTCTCTAAAATTTTTTTAGATTTTATTATATTAATATTTCTACCTGAATACTAATTCTTTGATGTTATAAAGTCAAAGAAAAAGTTAAATTATTGGCGATTGCCCCGATGTAAATATGGGCGGTTGCTTAGTCCTAATATGGGCGGTTGCTTAGTCCGACTAAGCAACCGCCCTTTTGTCCGCAAAAATGAAACTGGGTCTTACAAAAAAGTTAAGTTATGTTATTATATAGTCGAAGTGTTTGAAAAAATATAAAAAATGATTTTAACATAGGAGGACTAATTATGAACTTTGAAAAACCAAATATTAATACTAATTTTTCGGAAAAAGAACAATTAGGCAAAAAAAGTGAATGGGGGAAGAAAATGGCGGAAGTCAATGAAATTGTTGATATCCTCGGCAAAGGAATTGATGAAAAAATTAAAGAATCTGTCGGTGCTTTTTTGGTTCACAAATTTACCACTAGCGGTTCTTGCGAGGGGCATATAACAGAAAAAGGAGAAAAACAACAAGGATCGCCGTATCCGTGGATTGAGATTTACACGCCTGAGCCGGAAGGACGAGAAAAAGCAAAGGGAGCGGAAAAGAAAAAAATAGAGCAAAAATGGTTGATTGAAAACCTCAATCAACAAAAAAAGATGATGGGTCTTCTCGAAGAATTTTATAAAGAGCGAGAAACTCCTTTTGACGCTCGACTCACTTTTGATAAAACCGGTCGCTTTGGCGGGTTTCGTGTTCAAAGTTTTGGGGGACAGATGATGCCTCTATTTAATATAGAGAAGAAGAGGCAAAAACTGGCCTTATACCAGAAAGAAATGAAAGATTTTACCAATTTTTTGAAAAAGAAATATTTCGAAAATTCATGATTGGGGTCTCCGTTTTATCTCCCCGCGCTATAATAGGTGGGGAGTTTTTATTTGGGCAATTCTATTTGGGTAGTTACCCCGATATTACATCGGGGCAATTGCTAAAAGTAAAATTTTCGTCGGCGATTTTATCAAAAGCGATTTACTTAAA
>CAZYWT010000015.1:0-15791 GCA_964651635.1 uncultured Candidatus Saccharibacteria bacterium
CCGTAGGTTCAAGAGGAGACGATGTTCTTTGTCTTCAAGCTTTGCTAAATGAAGACCCCGACACAGTTTTAGCTTCTTCCGGTCCTGGCTCCCCGGGAAATGAAACATCTTACTTTGGTAATATTACTAAAGGCGGAGTTGTTAAGTTTCAGGAAAAATATTCCGAAACTACTTTGGCTCCTTGGGGTCTTACTGCCGGAACTGGCTTTGTTGGTTCAACCACACGCGCTAAACTTAACGAAATCTTGACCGCTGTTGGCGAGCAAGAAGAGGAGGAGGAAGAGGAAGAGGAAGAAGAAGAAGAGGAAGAGGAAGAAGAAGAAGAGGAAGAGGAAGAAACTGGACTGAATGTTAATTTAGCGTCCGATAATCCGGTGGCAGCCACAATTGTGGACGATTCTTCCGATTCTTCCACTACTGGAAGCGAAGGGTCTCAATCAATGATTCCTTTCTTGAATATTAAGTTCTCAAACGGAGATGAATCCGATGTTGAAATTACAGAACTTAACTTTACAAGAAGCGGCATTTCATCCGACACCGATATTTCCCAAGCTTATCTCTATGATGGAGATACTTATTTGGCGGAATACAGCTCTTTTTCCGACGCTGTAATGGTTTTTTCCGATTCAACCGGGCTCTTTACAGTTCCGGCCGGAGAAACAAAAACGGTTACTTTGAAAGCCGACCTTACCAACGATACATCTTCCGGCAAGACAATTAGATTTGCCTTGTCTTCAGCCAGCGGTATTACCTCAGACGCTTCCGAAGTTAATGGAGATTTTCCATTAGTCGGAAACTATATGTCCACCGCTCAAGCGAGCAATGTTGGTAAGTTAACAGTTGCCACCACAAGCGCTCCTTCCACAAGCGTTGACCCGCAAGACGACTTTGAAGTTTATAACTTCACAGTTGCCGCTTCGGACCAAGATATTGAGTTAAGGAAAATTACCTTTACCAATACCGGTTCTGTAGATTCAAATGACCTTCAAAATTTTGAATTGCTTGACGGAGGAACTCAAATTGGCGATATGGTAGAACAAGCCGCTTCCGATAAAACTGTCACTTTTGATTTAAGCGACAGTCCGTTGGAAATAGAAAAAGGCGTTACCAAGACAATGCACTTGAGAGCTGATATTGTGAGCGGAACAAACAGAACTTTCCAATTCAGTATTCAGCAAATTTATCACATAACGGCTTACGACACCCAATATGGTATCTATGTTAAGCCGAATGGAGCAGATAGCTGGACGGTATTGGATTATACCAACGCTTCCACAATAAACACCGGCAAACTAACTCTTTCCAGAGCTACCGATTCGCCTCAAGGCAATGTTGCCAACAACGCAACCAATGTTTCTATTGGCACATTTAATTTGAAGGCGACCGGCGAGGATGTAAAGATTAGCCAATTGAGCGTTAGCGTAGCGGGAACAAATATGGGAGTAGCGGCTAATGACGGCTTGTATCAAGGTAAGATTATTTACGAAGGGGCTCAAAAAGATTCCACTAGAAATCTGTATAGCGCGGCTAGCCACAATTCCACGCTTAGAACATTCTCCTTTGGCAACACATTTGTTGTGCCAGCCGACGGAGAAACTCACACGCTGGAGGTTAAGGCGGACATAAAAGACGCCGATGGAGATTCGTTTGACGCTGACGAGGATTTTAGCGTTAAGTTAACATCTTTCACCGCTACCGGACGAGATTCTCTTGCCAGCGTTAGCGTTGGAAGCGCTACCGGTTATACGCTAACAGTATCAGATGGAACGCTTGCCGCTTCCAAAAACCAAGCGATTTCCAGTTGGTCTGACACCAGGCCTACCGCGCCGCAAGGAGCGGTTGATGTGAAGATTGGTTCTTTCATCGTTTCTGGCGGCTCTGCCGAAGGCGCTGAAATTAGTTCTTTGAAGGCGCAGTATGTTACAACTACCAATAGCAGCATACAAAATATGCGTCTTTACAAAGGAACTATGGAAGACGGAGTTCAAATTGGCTCCACTCAATCCTCTGTAACGGCATCCACTGATTACAGTTTCTATCCTTCGCCGAATATAGAGATTGACGCCAACGACGACTTTGTTGTGAATGTTTATGCTGATGTTCTAACAGGCGCCGGCACAGGCGGAGTTCAAGGATATGTAACTCTTAGCGAAGTTAACGGAACTGGTAAAACCACCAATACTTCCGTTAATTGGACTACGGGCGTGAATGGTCAAAATATCTATCTCTCTTCCGGCGGCTCGGTTAGCGTTGAGAAAAACACCGCTTCCAGTCCAAACGCCGATTTAGTTGTTGGCGACGGAGGACAGAAGACATTTGGCGTATTTACATTTAACGCCAGCACTTCTCCGGAGGATATAGAGATTACAAAGATAGAAGCGACCACAACCTTAAGCAGCACTCCAACGAGCACGGTTAGCAACATTGTTATTGTTGGAAGCGACGGATTTGAAAAAACAAAAGTGTCGCTGGACAATGATGGATATGCAACCTTTAACTTGGAGAACGACCCGTGGGTAATTCCCGCTTACGGAGAGAAAACTCTTACTCTAAAGGCAAATGTTGCCGAGTATGATAATTCTACTCCGGCCGGAACCGTTAATTTTGCTTTCGCTACCACAACTTACAGGGGCGAGCAAACCGGTTCCAGCAATACGGTGGCTAATACATCACAAACCAATACAATGACGGTTTACAACACCAAACCGACTGTTACATTTGTTGGTCCAAGTTCTGGAACATTAACAGACGGCGATAAAACTCTTATAGAGTTTACCGTAGAAGCGGACGCCAACGACGATGTTGAGGTCAGAGGATTTAACTTTGAACTTACATTGTCGGACGCTTCCACAAGCACCGATTTGTATGTTCAGAATTTAAGGTTGTATGACGCTTCTGATATGAGCACAGTGTTAAACAACGCTGTTGCCACCGGAAGCGGTTCTTATGGAGCATCTTCAACTCGCGATGTTGGCGACCTTATCGGTAAAAGTGATGAAACCACCAACCTAACTGCCGACGCGCTTATTTACGCCACTTCCAGCGGAGCTACGACCACATTGGATACAATTCCAGCTGGAGGCAGTATAACATATAAGCTTATTGGTCAAGTTGGCGGCTCGGCTCAATATGATTCCATATTGACCAGAATTGCCGATGTCTCCACCTCCATTAAGAGCGCTATTTATTGGAGGGACGATGTTGTCTCAAGCGATATTGATTCCACAAAAGTGGACACAATTCCTTCCAATTCAGCTTCTCTTAGCAGATAAACTCTTTCTTGCGAGAGAGAACCTTTCCGCCTTTGGCGGAAGGACAGGAAAAACTCCGATTTTTATCGGGGTTTTTCTTTATAATTATAATAAGTAGGGATAAGAGGAAATTATTGTTTTTTTGGGAAAACTCGTATATAATAATGTTGTAAATATTTATGAGAGAGAGCGGCGATAATAAATTTATTATTTTTTTAGATAAAATGATAAAATATGTTCTTTATGGATTAGTTTTTTTATTTCCCTTATTTTTTTTACCCCTAACTTTATATCCAATAAACGCCAGTAAAATAGTTTTTGTTTCCGTTTTTCTTTTTTTGTCTTTATTTCTTTATCTTTTAAGGATAATCGTTTCCGGACAATTAAAGTTAAAATGGGGAAAATTTTCCACAGTTGCTTTTATTTTTATAATAATTTTACTAATTTCCGTTCTTTTTTCAAAAGCGAAATTTCAAAGTTTTTGGGGGACAAATTTTGAAGAGAACGCTTTTTTCGCTTTTATTCTTTATTTTTTAGGATTTTTTCTTTTTTCTAATTTACCTAAAAAACGAGAAATAATCGCAATATTAAAAGCGTTTCTTTTAAGTTGCGGAGTTTTGGGAATTTTCTTTTTAACAAACATTATATTCAGCCCTGTTTTGTCCTGGGATTTTGCCGGTAATGGCGAATTTAACCCAATAGGGACGGTTCAATCTCTTGCTCTCTTTTTGGGCGCCGGCCTTATTTTAAGTTTTTTACTTCAAGGGAGAAATAAAGGTTGGAATATAGGAAAAATTATTTTGGGAATAATTCTCTTTATTTCTTTGATTTTGATAAACTTTTGGCTTTCTTTTCTTGTTCTTTCTCTTTCTTTAATTTTAATTATTTGGTTTAGATTAAATAGCAATAGAGAGAACTTTAATTACAAGAAAGTGGCGATACCCGTTTTTGTTTTGATTATCTTTCTAATTTTCCTTTTTATTAAAATTCCAATTATAAATTTCTCGCCCGAAGCCAATTTAACTCCAAAAACTTCATTAAATATAGCGCGAGAAACATTGAACTCTTCTTCCAAAAACTTTTTATTTGGTTCGGGGCTTGCTACCTTTCCTGAGCAATACGAACTTTTTCGTCCTCAAAAGATAAATTTAACCGAATTTTGGTCGTTTCGTTTTAGGCAAGGACATTCTTTTGTTCTAACAATTTTAACGGAAGCGGGTATTTTAGGATTTTTGGCTCTTTTGGGAGTTGTTTTAATTTTTTTAAGTAAAATAATAAAGATATTATCAAGAGGAGGAAACGGGAAATTGAAAATTCTTTCTATTTTAAGTTTTTATTTTCTCTTTTTATGGTTTTTTTATTCCATTAATTTTAGTTTAATGTTTTTTAGTTTTTTAACGCTGGGGCTTTTCTCCGCCGTTGCAAACAAAGAAAAAAGAATGTTTTTTGAAAAATCGCCCCAACTCGCCTTTGCTCTTATGCTTTTTTCCATAATTTTGATTGTTGGCATGGGAGTTGGAGGATATAGGTCGGGGAGAATATACGCGGCGGCGATAAAATTTGAAGAAGGAGTTGTTTTAATGAATAAAGAAAACCCTAAATTAAACAAGGGAATAGAAAAAATAAATTCCGCTTATAACCTAAACAAAAAAAATGATAAATACGCGAGAAATCTTTCTCAATCTCTTTTATTAAAACTTAAAGAAATTGTTGCCGATAAGGATATTTCTCAAGAAGAAAAATCACAAATGTCTCAAATTTTTGTAAACAACATAGAAAAATTGTCGGAAAAATCGGTTTCTCTTAATCCGCGAAACAGCCAAAATTGGACACAAAGAAGCGGAGTGTATGAAAGTTTTCTGACTTTGGGAATAAAAAAAGCGGGGGAATCGGCTCTTTATAATCTTGAGCAAGCCCAAAATCTCGCCCCCTTTAACCCCTATATCCCCTACAAAGAAGCAAAAATTTATTTAATCTTGGCGCGGAGAACAGAAAATAAAAATGATTTTTTAGGGAAGATTAAAAAAGCCGAAACAAAAGCAAGGGAAGCGTTTAACTTAAAAAATAATTTTACCCCCGCCCATAAATTGCTTTCCGAAATTGAAGAAATTAAAAATAAAAAATAAAAAGTTTTCCACAGGTTTAAATACTTTTTATTTATTTTTGTTATTATATAATAATTTTATAACAAAAGGAAAAGTTTTTTATTGTAAAATGATAATTTAATTTTAAATTATTATTTTAGACAAATTACTTTATTAAAAAGGTCGAACTAAAAAAGGTCAAAAATATTTTTTAATCAAAAAGATAAAAAAAACAAAAAACTATATATGATGAAAAAACAAAAAATCTTAGCGCTTTTCATTTCTGTTCTTGTTCCTTTATTGGTAGTTTGCGCTGTTGTTAGCGCTACTAGCACAGTAGGTAATGATATCACGGTAGGGGGAGATATTACGGTTACTTCCACAACAACTCTAAACGGAGATGTTACTATCGGTAACGCTGTAGGGGACAAAGTTACAGCCACAGGTTATTTCACCCAAATGAGAATTGGCACGGGCTCGACTTTTGACGATGTTGGAACGATTGGAGCCGACGAATTGGGAGTGGAAGGAGATATGGAAGTGGACGGAGCCGCTTATTTTGACGGAGCGGTTGATATGGACAGCAGCATAGATGTGGCCGGCACTGTTACTCTCGGAGACACAATGGCTGACGCTATAACCATAAACGGCGCTTCAACATTCAATTCTACCTCCACATTCGCTTCCAGCACCTTGCTAAACGGAGATGTTACTATCGGTAACGCTGCCGCAGACACAATCACCGTAAGCGGAACCCCAACATTCGGAGCTACTACTACATTTTCCGATGTTATCCTTCTCTCTAATGGAGAAACCATAAAGAACACCACAGACGGCACCATTACCTTAACCGCCGACACCACAAGTTTGTCGGGACAACTTTCCGTTACGGGAACTTCCACATTAGCCACAACAACGATTTCCGATAAACTTTCAGTAAACGGAGATGTTACTCTTGGCGACGCTGTGGGAGACACGATTACCGTAAGCGGAAGTCCAACATTCAATTCCACAAGCACTTTTAGCGATTATATGACGATAAAAAGAGTAGATAGCGACCCTGATGCTTCCACAAACGCCGAAGAAGGAAGTTTGGTGTTTTATGACGAGGGAGCGGGAGGACAATTGTGCGTAAATACTGATGGCGCTACCGACTGGGATTGCATAGCGCTCACAGATTAAATTTCGTTTTAATTTATTTGCTCTTAACGGGTGGATAATAAAAAATTATTTATGACGAAAAAGAGATTACTCACAATCATGTCTTTTCTGTGCGCAGGTTTGATGTTTTCAAATTTCGCTTTAGCCGCATCGGATACCGTTAATTTTACCGCCGACACTAATCTTAATGTTTGGGGAAGCGGGATAACTTTGGTGGCTAAAAATGGCAGTACCGCATCCGCCGTTAATGTTTATTCCACCTACATTACACTGGAAATGGAAGATGGCTCAAATATGGTAATTCGTTCCAATGATAGATACGATATGACCAGTTCTCACGGAGAACAAGTTGATTGCCAAACTAATTATTCCGAAATTACCATAGCTCCCAGCGAAACGGTAACCGTTACCTTAACTCCTTCCACCGATACTTGCTCGGCTTCCGGCGGAGGTTCTGCCAGCGCGGGAGGCGGAGGAGGCGGGGGCGCCAGTTATGACGCTCCTGAAGAAGAAGAGGAAGAAGGAACGGGAGAACAAGAAGAAGAGGAGGAAGAGGAAGAAACAGAGACAAAATTAGTTTCCGAAATGTCGGTATCCGAGTTAAAAACGGAAATTGTTAGAATTTCAGCTTTAATAGCCGAACTTCAAGAGCAACTTTTGACAATGCTCGGCAGAGAAGGAACTCTAACTCAAAATTTGAAGTATGGAGACAGTGGAAGTCAAGTTGAGTTGTTGCAAAGTTGGTTGGCAAAAGATGCCGAAATTTATCCGGCAGGGATTGTTTCCGGTTGGTTCGGTCCGCTAACAAAAGAGGCGGTTATAAGATTTCAGGAAAAATACGCTTCCGAAATTTTGTCGCCTTGGGGGCTAAAATCGGGAACTGGTTTTGTGGGCGAAACCACAAGAGAAAAACTTAACGCTCTTTACGCGGAATAAAAACAGAAAAACCGCTCTTTCTTGCGAGAGAGAACCTTTCCGCCTTTGGCGGAAGGACAGGAAAAACCCCGATTTTTATCGGGGTTTTTCTTTGCGCTGAATTTTATGCTAAAATTACTTTAATGCCGATGAGAAAAGTTTTATTTACAATTTTACTTTTGTTAATTCTGCCCGTGTTTGCGGCGGCAAAGGAGTTGGGAGAGATAAATTCTTTTTTTGTGGATAAAGATTATTCTTTGGAGGAAAGAGAGAAAGTTTTTGCTATTTTGGAGAAGAGAACGGAAAAAGCGTATTTTTTTGTTGAAAAGGACTGGATGGAAAATCTCTCCGAAGAAAAGAGGGGAGAGTTAAATAAAAAGTTAGAGGAATACGCCCGGGAGTTTGACGAAACCATTTATCCGGTAGTTACCGGTTTTTACGGGGAAGAGTGGCGTCCCGGTGTTGATAGCGACGAGAGAATAACAATTCTTTGCTACGAAACAAAAAAAGGAGTGGCGGGATATTTTAGCGAAAGAAACGAGTTTGAGAGCGTTCAAAACCCCAAATCTAACGAAAAAGAAATGTTTTACCTTAATGTGGACTATATTTTCTTTGATATTTTTAAAGATTATTTAACTCACGAATTTGTTCACCTTATAACTTTTAACCAAAAAAATCGTTTACGGGGTATTTCGGAAAAAGTTTGGCTAAACGAAGCCAGGGCGGAATACGCGCCCACTCTTTTGAGTTATAACGAAAGAGAGGGGGAGAATAATTTAAGCAATCGGATTAAAAATTTTTTAAGAAATCCGTCCAATTCTTTAACTGCGTGGGAAGGGAAAAGCGTTGATTACGGGGTTATAAATATGTTTTTTCATTATATCGCCGATTTTTACGGGGACGGAGTTTTTGCCAACTCTATAAAAACAAAAAGCGCCGGGCTCAAATCTTTGGAAGAAGGTCTTTTTAAGAACGGCATAAAAAAAGATATTAGGGAGATATTTGCCGAATGGGCGATAGCCGTTTTTCTAAACGACAGAGAAACCGGGGATTATTATGGCTATAAAAGCGAGAAATTAAAAGATATAAATGTTGCTCCTTCTTTAATATTTTTATCTTCCGGGGAAAAAATTAATAAAAACTTAACTTATTTTGTGGAGCCCTGGGCGGGCAATTGGTATAGAATTTTAGGGGGAGAGGAAGGCGACTTGTCCGTAAAAATAAAAATGGAAAAACCAAAAAGTTTTTTTGTAAACTTCGTTCTCTGCGGAGAGGAAAACGGCTGTCAAATTGAAAAGGCGAAGATAAACGAAGGAGAAGAGGGAATAGCGGAAATAGAAATTGAAAATTTTGGCGAAAAGTGGTTTTCTCTCACTTTAATTCCGCTTTATTTGCCGGGAGAAGAAGTAAAGGAAGCGGAAAAGTTTGATATATCAATTTCTATGGAGAATAATTATAAGGAAAAGGAAGAGATAGAAGCGCTAAAAAAACAGATAGAAGAATTGAAAAATAAAATAAAAGAAGTGAAAGAGAAAATAGAAGCAATTTTAAGAGAGAGGGGAGAAACTGTTAGATTTAGCGGAAACCTTTATTTTGGAATGAAGGGAGAAGAGGTGGAAAAACTTCAAATATTTTTAAGAAATAGGGGAGAGGGAATATATCCAGAGGAAATTATCTCCGGCTATTTTGGCTCGCTCACAAAAGCGGCCGTTATCAGGTTTCAAGAAAAATACGCTTCCGAAGTTTTGTCGCCTTGGGGGCTAAAATCGGGAACCGGTTTTGTGGGGGAGATGACCCGAGAAAAAATCAATAATCTCCTTGATTGACTTTGCTTTTGCGTTTGATACACTATAAGTAAGATATATTCTTACCTATGGACGACAAAACGAATAAAAATAAGATATTAGAACTTTATAAAAGTCCCGCCACTATTTTTTCACTTCGAGATATTAGTTTAATTTTCAAAGAAAATAACTATAATAATTTAAAATCTAAAATAAATTATTATTTAGATAAAGGAAGATTATTTAGAGCAAGAAGAGGGTTTTATTCTAAGGATGAAAATTATAATATTTTTGAATTAGCTAATAAAATTTACACTCCTTCTTATATTTCATTTGAAACTATATTACTCAAAGAAGGAATTATTTTCCAATATTCAGAAAAAATAATTTTGGCTTCTAATATTTCTAAAAAAATGAAAGTGAAAGATAGAGAAATAATTTACAGAAGAATGAAAAAAGAAATTCTTTATAATAAAAAAGGAATAATTTTTGAAAATAATTATTATAGAGCCACAAAAGAAAGGGCTTTTTTAGATACGCTATATCTTAATAAAAATTATTACTTTGATAACTTAAAAAGTATAAATTGGGAAAATTGCTTTGATTTGCTTGATATATATAATCAAAAAACTTTAAAAAAAGAAATAAATAATTATTACAAAGATGTTTAATTGGGAAAAACATAAAATTATAATGGTTCAGATATTAAAAGATATTTACCAAAATGTTAAAATATCTTCTACTTTGGGATTTAAAGGTGGAACCGCTACTTATCTTTTTTATGGTCTGAATCGTTATTCAGCCGATTTAGATTTTGATTTATTAGATATTGAAGATAAAGATGTTGTTTTTAATGAATTAGAGAAAATTATTGGAAAATATGGAGCTCTAAAAGAAAAATATATAAAGAAAAATACAATTTTCTTTTTGCTTAGTTACGGAGAGGAAGAAAGAAATATAAAGGTGGAAGTTTCCACAAGGAATTTGAAGAGTAAATACAATGTATTAAATTATTTCGGTGTTTCTATGTTAGTTATGGACAAAAAAGATATATTTGCTCATAAATTAATTGCTTTACTGGAAAGAAAAAAACTGGCAAGCAGAGATATTTTTGATATTTACTTTTTCTTTTCTCAAAATTGGGAAATTAACAAAGAATTGATAGAGAAAAGAACGGGAGAAAATTTTGATAGATATTTGTTAAAATGTATAAATTTTATTGAAAAGATAGATAACAATCAAATTTTACATGGAACGGGAGAGTTATTGGATAAAAAACAAAAAGAGTGGGCGAGAAATAATCTAAAAAACGACCTTATCTTTATTATGAAAGTTTGGTTGCAAAAATAGAGAAACTATTATTTAAATCAAATGATATATTTTTTATTTAATTCCACGATAATAATAAAATTCCATAAACTATATAAACTGTATAGAGTGCGGTTGCTTAGTCGGACTAAGCAACCGCCCCCCGGAGTCGGACTAAGCAACCGCCCCCCCGGAAGTTAATAATTTTTAAATTGTATTTTGAAGCTGAACAATGGAAATTTTAAAGAAGATTGAAAACAATAAAAAATTTATTTTTTAATAAATACTTGGATTTATAATTAAAAAATGTTATTATATTTCCCTAAAATAATCTCTTTATCAAGTAATGGAAATAAAATAAATTAAAGTATGTGCTTTATTGCTCTGATAATCTTATTAATATCTTTTTGGTTATAAAAATTTTGAATGGGGAAGTTTATTATTCTCTCCGCCGCTTCTTTCGCGCCGGGAAGGCTTTTTGTGATTGGAAATCTCCAAATCCGAGTGGGAAATAGCCCAAATTTTCTCGCTTTGAGCGCAAATTCGTCTCTTTTGATATTTTTAGGAGTTAGAGCGGACAAAAATGTAAAAGAATTATTTTCGGTTTCTTGAAATTGAAAACCAAAACTTTTACTCGTTTTAATAAAAGACAACGCCCATCTTTTTCTTTTTTTTAATTTTTGAGTTAAATCTTTTAGCTGCCAATTCAAGATATTTTGCGATACTTGATTCATTTCCCCGATTTGTTTTATTTTTTCGTCTTTTATATTTTTTACCGCCGCCTTTCCGGCGAATTTCTTGAAAATCCAAGCAAAAATAGGAAAGCAGTTAAAAAGCGAAAAAATATCCCTAAAAGAAAAATAAGTTTTTTCTATTTCAATTTCTTTCTTGTCTAAATTTGGAGATATTAAAGCCATACCTCCGCGAAAAGTGGGAAAAATTTTATAAAAACTAAAAAAGGACGCCTCTCCCCAAGTTCCCAATTTCTTGCCTTTATATTCCGCCCCAAAAGCGTGAGCGCAATCTTCAATTAAATATATTCCTTTGTTTTGGGTGATTTCTTTTATTTTGTCTATTTCGGCCGCTTTTCCAAAGGTATGGACGACCAAAACGGCTTTTGTTTTGGGAGTGATGTTTTTTTTAATTTCCTCGGGAGTTGCGTTAAAAGTTTTAATATCAATATCCGCAAATTTTGGTGTTATGCTATATTTTTTCAAAATAGGGGAAAATATGTCGCAGATAAAGCCCGGCATTATAATTTCGGAGTTCTGGAGGTTTAATTTTTCCACAATAAGACGAAAAGCGGAACGCCCCATATCTGTTAAATAGATATTTCTTTCAGGATATAATTTTTCTAATTTTTTCAAAGGATTTTTTTTACCCCAAAAGCATAATATCAAATGAGATATATTTTTAATATCAAGTTTCAGTTGCGGATGAATAAAATAAAACATATTTTAATTATACAAATTTTAATTGATTTTTGAAGTTATTTTTAATATCATTAAAGAATATGCCAAAAGCTTTAATAACAGGCGGAGCCGGTTTTATCGGTTCTCATTTAACGGATAAATTAGCGGAGAGGGGCTATAAAATAAAAATTATAGACAATCTTTTTTCCGGGAAAAGGGAGTATATAAACTCGGCCGCTGATTTTTACAAAGCGGACATTAGGAATATAGAAGAAATAAAACCGATTTTCCGCGGAACGGATTTTGTTTTTCATTTAGCCGCTGTTCCCCGAGTTCCTATTTCAATAAAAAATCCCTCAATGACAACGGAGAGCAATGTTTTGGGAACGGTTAATGTTTTTCAAGCGGCGAAAGAAGCGGGATGTAAAAAAGCGGTTTTTGCTTCCTCTTCTTCCGTTTATGGCAGGCAAGAGAAACTACCTCTTGTTGAAACAATGGAACCTAACCCCGTAAGCCCTTATGGTTTGCAAAAGTGGGGGGGGGAGAGATTTGCCGATATGTTTAAGAATTTATATAATTTTCTCATTGTTTCTTTGCGTTTTTTTAATGTTTATGGTCCCAGAATTGATTTTAATTCCGATTATAGTTTAGTTTTGGGAAAATTTTTAAAACAAAAAAAAGAAGGAAAACCGCTCACAATTTTTGGCGACGGGGAGCAGAGTAGGGGGTTTTGTTTTATTTCCGACACAACAGAAGCGATAATTTCAACCGCCGAGAGCGAAAAATTAGAAGGAGGAGAAATAATAAATGTTGGAAGCGAGAAAGCGGAAACAATAAACAGATTAGCCGAAATTATAGGAGGAGAGAAAAGATATTTGCCTCCGAGAAAGGGCGACCCCCGCCACACAAAAGCCGATATTATAAAGGCGAGGAAATTGCTCAACTGGAAGCCCAAAACTTCTTTTGAAGAGGGGATAAAAATAACTCAAAACTGGTTTAACAATTTATGAAAATTTTAATTGACGCTACGGCTATAACAAAAAAACCAACCGGAGTCGGTAATTATTCCTTAAAAATTTTAGAAAATTTAATTAAAATAGACAAGAAAAACAATTATCAAATTATTGTAAGTGAAAAATTAAAAGAAAATCACCCTGTTTTTAACATCAACGCAAATTTTATCAGAGAAAGTATTCCCGCCGTGGGTCCGAAAAGGCAGTTAAGATATTTTTTCTTTTTTAGAAAAATTAAATTAAAGCCGGATATTTTTTATTGTCTCACAGCGTTCCTGCCTCTAAATTACAAAGGTAAAAGCGTGATTACGGTTCACGATTTAACTTATTTAAGATACCCTCAATTTCTAAGTAAATTAAAAGTTTTTTATTTAAGAAAAATTATGAAAAGGGCTTGCCAAAAATCCGATAAAATTATTGCCGTTTCTAAATCAACAAAAGAAGATATTATAAAATTTTTTGGAATAAATTCCTCCAAAATAGAAGTTATTTACGAGGATAAATTTATTGAAAATAATAAAGAAAAATACAAAAAACCTATTAAAGATTCTTACATTTTATATGTGGCGGAAAAAAGACCGCATAAAAATATAGAGGGAGCGTTGAAGATATTAAAAAATCTAAAAGATAAAAATATTAAATTAGTTTTAATCGGCAAAGAATACAAGAATTACGAGGAATATAAAAAAGTTATTTGCGATTTAGGATTAGAAAACAGAGTGTTGGACCTAAAAAACATTTCAAATGAAGAATTATCTAATTTTTACGCTAATGCTTGTTTTTTTGTGTTTCCAAGTTTTTATGAGGGGTTTGGCATTCCCGTGTTAGAAGCGATAAATTTTAATTGTCCCGTAATTTTGTCAGAGATAAAAGTATTCCGGGAATTATTTGGAAATTATTGCCCGATGTTCAATCCCCGAAAACCCAAAGAAATTTGTGAAAAAGCGGATAAAATTATTGAAAACGGAGAATATAGAATAAGTTTAATTAAAAAACAGCAAGAATTGTTAAAATTTTTCTCTTGGGAAAAATCAGCGAAAAAGATAAAAAATTTATGGCAAAAATTATAGTTTTTGATAAATTCATTGGATACAATGTTGGCGGAGCGCAAAAATCTCTTTTAACTCTTATAAAAGAATCCGATTTAGATATTAAATTTTTAGGATGCAAAGTTAAAAAAGGTTTTTCCGCCGAGGGATTAAAACAAGATTTGGAAGTAGAGAGAATTTCTATTATGGAAATTCCAAGATTTCCTTATTTGGAATATGCCTTGAATAAAAAAAGAGTGGAGAATTTTATTAAAAAACAAAAGGGGGATATTTTGATATCTCAAAGTTTATGGGCGTCGCTCGCTCTAAACACTTTTGGAGGCAAAAAAATATATTTTATAAGAGATGAATACAATTTGGGAGAAATAAATAATTATTTTAAGGGGGTAAAAAAAGTATTAAAAAAGATATATATTTATATTCAACTGCCGTTTATAAAAATTTTTCAAAAAGACAATAAAAAAGCGATAAAAAATTCCGTAGTCGTTTCCAACTCCGAATTTATGAGAGATAAAATAAAAGAAAAGTTTAACAAAAGTTCGGAAGTTATCTACCCCCCAGTTTATAAAAAAGAGATTCAAAAAAGAGGGGATTATATAATATTTATTGGAGATAGTTTTATAAAAGGCGAACCTATATTCCATCAAATAGCAAAGAGTATGCCAAAGGAGAAATTTTTGAAAGTTGGCAGAGGATACAATCTAAAAAAACAAGAAAATATTTTATATCATCCGTGGGGAGATATTAAAAATATATTTGAAAAGGGAAAACTTTTAATAATTCCGTCTGTGTGGGAAGAAGCGTTTGGCAGATTGGCGTTGGAAGCAATTTACGCGGGACTTCCGGTAGTTGCTTCCAAAAGAGGAGGATTGGCGGAGATTGTTCGGGAAGATTTTTTAGTTTCCGACATTTGGGATATAGGAGAGTGGAGAGAAAAAATCAAGCAAGCGCTGAAAAATTACAAAACAAAACAGAGCTTGGATAAATTTGACATAGAAAAACAGGTAGAAAAATTTAAAAAAATAATTTATGAAAATTCTTTTAGCGGTTAACTCTGACATTGGCAGGGGAAACACAATCGGAACAAGATTTGAGAAAATTTATAAAAAGATTAAGTCAAAGCATAGAGTTTTTTTGCTTGGACGAACAAATTATTCCGAGTTAAAAGTAAAAACTCTTTTTTACAAAAATTATTTGGCTCGGGGGCTAAACGGTTTGAGAATGTTTGTTTTGCCATTTTTGAATTTTAGGGACTTAGATATTTTTCTTTTTGACCGATTTACACTAAAAAACATTAAAAATAAAGATTTTGATGTAGCTCATTTAGGAGAATTTATCCCCAGAACAATAAAATATTTACAAAGCAGGGGGGTAAAAGTTTATTTAGATATTCCCATAGCAATGTATGAAAATAAATTAAGACAAGTTTGGGAAGCAATCAGATTAGCCGATGCGCTAATTGTTCCCTCTCCCTTTGTGCGAGATAGTGTTCAAAAATTGAATAAAAACATTAAGATTGTTCCCTTTGGGGCGGATAAAAAAAACATTCAAAAAGAGTATTTTAAGGATGGAAAACTAAATTATCTTTTTGCTGGCTCGGTTAATAAAAGAAAAGGAATGCCAATTCTTTTAAGGGCTTGGAAAGAGTTGCGGCTAAGAAACGCTTCCCTTACAATTTGCGGGAGAATTTACAAAGAGGTTAAAAAGGATATAAAAAGATATAAGACCGAAGATATTTATTTGAAAGGTTTTGTTAAAAATATGGATAAGATTTGGCAAAAATCAGATGTCTTTGTTTTTCCATCCAATTTAGA
>CAZYWT010000016.1:0-14454 GCA_964651635.1 uncultured Candidatus Saccharibacteria bacterium
ATTAACCAAATAATATATTTTATATTTAGTATTTTATATTTAGTATTTTGTATTTAGTTTTTTTGTTCTGTTTGCCCACTCTAATTTTCCACTATATTTGCTTATTTTAATGTAATATCGGAAGTTGAATATAAATGAAAAAACGCCGCGTAAAGATGATATCCGTACGAAGCGCCTTTTTATAATAATAATTGTGTTATAGCGAACTACCGCTAAAAGTCAGCTCCGTTAGAAATTTTATACTGATAATCTAAGTAAATCGAAATAAGTCAATTTTTAAACAAGAAGTCAAACATTAGCAAAACCGGATTTCTAACAGGGTTGATAGTTATCCACAGCCCAGAGGTGTTTTTTGTTGACTATGGCGGGTATAATAATAGTAAAGAAAATAATTTACAATAATAAAAAATATGCGAGGAAAAACTAAAGCCTTATTAATTATCATTATTGTCTTGCTGGCGGTTGGCGGTGGCTATTATCTCTTCCAAAAATATTCGGAAAAAGAAGAGAAAGAAGTTAAGAGTTTTGGCAGCCAGATTTTCGACGCCATCAAAGGTCCGGCGGAAAGGATTCCCGAAACTAATCCTTTCAAAAGAGTAAAACTTAATCCTTTTGAATAATACTATGAACAAATTACTAAAATTACTTACCATTTTAGGGTTATTTATAGCCACTTTCGCTTTTGCCCAAGTTATCGATTATCCGGTACCGGAACTCGACAACTGCCAAAATAAAGAGAACTGTCGGCAATACTGCGACATTTTATCTAACACCGAAAGTTGCTTGAATTTTGCTGAAGCCCACCAACTATTTACCAAATCTGAATTGCGGGAAGCAAGAAAAGTAGTCAATATCCTAAAAGAGGGAGCTGAAACCCCGGGTAACTGCCAAAATAAAGCGGATTGCGACACCTACTGCAGCCAAAGAGAACATATCCGAGAGTGTTTCAATTTTGCCAAGAAAGCGGGTCTGATTCCGCCGGAAGAATTGGAACAGGCCGAAAAATCCGTTCCTCTTATTGAAAAAGGGGAAAGTCCCGGAGGCTGCGTCAACAAGGTGGAGTGCGACGCTTACTGCTCCGCGGATGAGCATAAAGAGGAGTGTATGAATTTTGCCGTCAAGGCGGGACTGATGAACCAAGAAGAGGCGGAGAGATATAGAAAAACTGGCGGAAAGGGTCCCGGGGGATGCAAGTCCAAAGAAGAATGCGACGCTTTTTGCAACGACCCCGCCAACAAACAAATCTGCTTTGAATTTGGCAAGGAACATGGCTTAATATCCCAGGAAGAGATAAACAAGATACAGGAAGAAACCCAAAAAATGCGGGAAGAATTACAGTCGGCTCCTTCGGAAGTTATTGATTGTTTGAACGAAAAGATGGGCTCGGAAATGTTGGAAAAATTAAAAAGCGGAAACTTTATGCCCGGCCCCGGGATAGGGGAGTCAACGAAAGAATGTTTTGAAAAATATTATTCTCAAGAACAACAAGAAGAGGGGGACCAACAACTATGGGAAGATTTACAATCAGCTCCCTCCGAAGTCATTGACTGCTTGAATGAAAATCTGGGTTCGGAAATGCTGGAAAAATTAAAAAGCGGAACAGCCCCCGTAGGTCCTGAAACAGATGAGGTTGTTAGGACTTGCTTTGAAAAACATCAACCGCAAGAAAAACCTATGGGGCGGGAGGAACAGGCAAAAATGGACCAACAATTACAAGAAGCGCTGCAATCGGCTCCCAGCGAGGTTCTTGATTGCTTAAACAACGGATTAGGTTCGGGCAAAGTGGAGGAATTAAGAAGCGGAACTACGCCTTCAACCCCCCAAGAGTGGGAACTTATTGGAGATTGTTTTGAAAAACATCATCCGCAAGAAGAACCTCCAGAGCGGCAGGAAGGAGAAATGAGTCCTTCGCCTGATAAAAGCCCTCCTCCCGAAGGAGAAAAGCCATTACCCCCGGAGGGAGAGAAAAATCTTCCGCCGGAAAATAATAAAGAATAAAATTAACCAATAATAAATCTTCCAAATTTATTTTTTTATATTCTTAATCGCTGAAATAATTGGCGAAAAATCTTTTTAGGTGAGCTAATTTTGTATATTTTATAAATCTGCTAAAAAAATAAAAAAAATACAAACTCTAAAACTCAGGATTTTAATTGAAACATTTGATAGAGGGGAGGGGGAGAGGAGAATTTTTGTTTTACAATTTGGAAGTAATATAATAAGATTAGAGAAGAAAGGCACAAAGGATATTATAAAAATAAAGTATGTTAGAAGAAGGTTCTATTTCAAAAATTTTTTCTTATTATTTTTCCACTCCTAAATATAAGGACGAGATTTTTAGAGCGATAAGAACATTTTTGAACAAACCCGATTTGAAAGAAGGAGGGAGACTGGAAATGAGCAAAGAAGAGGAAGGTATGTTTAACGAATGGTTTTTATACGATTTTAAACTTAAAAACGGGAAAACGCCTCTTCAAAATTTTTACGAAGAAAATCCGCTTGGATTAAGCCAAGGAAAACTTGAATTATACAAAAATATCCAAAAAGAAAATATCTACGGATTATTTAAAATAAAAGAAATTTGGCTGGGTGAGTGGATAAAATTGGAAGACCTTCAAACGGGCAAAATTTACAAAGTTATAGAATACGCCGCCACTTTTGGGCTAAAAGAGGGGCAAGTTTTTAGCAAAAGAGTGGCTAATGTGGGAGACCATTACGAAATGTTAGGAAGTAATTTTGGCTTGGGACCTTTTAGGATAGATGAAGAAATAGAAAAAATATGGAGAAAGGAAAAAGAAAAATTAAATCCCAAAAAAATTAGGGATTCTATGGAAGAATCAAGGGAAAAGATGGAAAAATCCAAAGAAGGAGACATTAAAGATGATATTACTTTTGAAGAGGCGGAAGAAAATCTAAAAAAAGTTTTAGAGAAATACGATTTGAGCAAATTTGTTTCGACGGAAAAAATAAAAAAATGGATTTATAACGAAAAGGGAAACGAAACTCATTCGGCAATTACAGAATTAAATTTGTTGACGGGACTTCTTTTTATGGACAGAGACGATTACGAAGAAGCGTTAAATGATATTTTAAGAGTTTTCAATAATTTTTATAATTTTTGCCCCAAAAAAATATTAAAAGACAGAAGTCCCTATGAAAAAATGGAAGAAGATGAAAAGGCGGGGGTTTCCCCAGATGTAGAAACAAGTCGTAAAGAGTTTCCGCCGTTGGGCTGGAATTCTAAATATCATAAAGCGGTGGAATTTCTAAAAAAATCGGAATTTAAAAAAGCGTTGGAAAAAATTAACGAAGTTTTGGAATATATGTTAAAAGAGCAAACCACTGATTTTGAAATTTACAGAATTTTTGCCAACAAAGGAGTTTGCCATTTTTTTCTTAAAGAAGGAACTCTAGCGGAATTTATGTTAAAAACAGCCATAAAACTCAATCCTTTTTACGAATTTGCCCAAACTCAATTAGAAAAATTTAGAGAAGCGGGTCTTGATAATCTTAAAAAGAAAGAGGGGAGAGTGGATATAAAAAAAGATATTGGTTATAGGTATTACAAGTTTTTAGAACCTTACGAAATAAACTTCACCCACAAACCAAGAATTTAAAATAAAAGAAATAAACAAAGCAAACACTTGAAAATAAAACAATTTTAGAGTAGAAAGAAATTAGCAATTAAAAAACTAAAACAAACTAAAAAAGGAGGACGCTATGGTAACGCCATGGGTTTTTGTTTTTATGGGAATCGGGATTTTCATTCTTTTTCTTTACATTTTTATGATTTATAGTAAAGAAAAATATATTATTAGAGTAAGTGATAGATGGGGGACTCTTTTTGTCAATTCTGCCCCTGAAAAATGTAAAAAATTTGTAGATATAAGAAAATTGTCGCTACATAGCGGCGACCGCGTTTATTATTACTCTCAAAGAAAGGGCGGAGAAGTAATAGGGGTAGACGATGAAGAGTTGCCCGAAAAAATATACATTAAACTCAAAGGCGACAAACACGCTATAGGATTAACGAGAGAGCAATGCTCTCGTTCTCTTTACAGAAAATAAACCTAACCCGCGTCGGCTGGCGCGGGTTTTTATTATTCCTCTCGCCATTCTATTTTGTCTTCTGTGTCGGCAAATTCCAGCCAAGTTCCGTCGTCATCAATAACAAACCACTTTTTGCGTTTCTCCGAATAAATCATCGGCATATTTCTGTAATACGCTTTTTTAACTTTTTCTTTGGGCTTTAAGCGGGGAATTTCCAACCATCTTTTTGTGGCGGTTTCTATTGTATAGTCCAAATTTCGCGACCCTGCCCATATCGCCACTTTTTCTATCGCTTTTTTCGCTTTTTTAGCGTCCCCGGCAAGTTCTAAAAGTTCTTTGGCGGGCCTGGTATGGCGGGCGTAAACTATTTTCTTTTGCCGAGCGTTCCTTTTTAATTTCGCTAAATTTACATCCTTTGTTTCAAAATATTTGGTAATAATCTGCCTAATGGCGGTCTCTTCTCTTAACCCTTCTATGTACTTAATCCTTCCCTTTTTTATATATTCCTCTATTTTCTCCGCTATGCTTTTTCCCACTCCTTCTATTTTTTCCAAGTCCTTTTTCCCTTCTTTTTCATAAATAGAAGAGACATCATTTTTTAATTTGGCGAGAGATTGAGCGGCTCGTTTATACGCTTTTGTTTTATAATAAGGCGCTCCCTTGATTTTTAAGAGCTCTTCCGTTTCAGAAAAAAGTTCGGAAAGTTTTTTGTTTGTTTTCATAATTCTTTTTTATTTTCAAAAAAATTTTTTATTCTTTTTGCTTCTTCCTCTATTCTCTCCCCGAAATACTCTCCCGAGTGAGCGGTATGCCCGCCATAAGAAGGCGCTTTTTGGTCTATATGTAAATTAAAAAATAAATTATTGCCTTTCTCGCTAATATAAATATGAAAACGAGGATACCTGTTATACCCCAAAGCGCGAGTAAAGTTCATCTCTCGCCCCCCAGCGTCCCAAAAATGATATCGCAGTTGCCGCATAGCGTTTGGAACATTTTCTTTAATTTTATTCTCCGCTTGAAACTTCATATCTTTATTTTAACCCCATCGAGCAATTTATGGCAACTCCAAAAAGAACTAAAAAATAAAAAATTAAACCCTTCTTCTCTGCCCGTGGGTAGTTACCCTCTCTGGGCGGTTGCCCCGATGGCGATTACTTTACTTGGGCGGTTGCCCCGATATTACATCGGGGCAACCGCCCAAATTCAAGAAAATAGAGAAACCAGAGACCTGACTTCTGTCAAAATGGCAGAGAGCGGGTCTCTGACAATCTTTAATAATTCTGGTAATTATATTTGGTAGTTGTATATTGTTTTTACATCCCTTAACATAAATATTGTATGGAAAAAGAAAAAACAAAAAGAATATTTATCGCTCTGCCCATCTCCGAGAAAATAAAAAAAGAACTTGCCGAAATAATTAAAATAAAAAATAGCGAAATGCCCAAAGAGGGTGGGGGAGCGATAAAATGGACGAGCAGGGAAAATTATCATATTACAATTTTGTTTTTGGGCGATAAAACAGAAAAAGAAATTGAAGGAATAAAAAGTTTGCTCCAAGTTTTGGCTAAAAACGCTAATAAAATGAATATAGTTTTATCAAATCTTTCTCTGGGAATATCTCAAAAAAATCCAAAAATTGTTTGGGCAAAAACGGAAGAAAATAAACTTTTAGAAAATTTGGGAGCGGAAGTAAGAGATACGCTAAAAGAGCGGGGACTTTGGCAAAACGACGGGAAAAAATTTTTTCCGCACATTACCCTTGGCAGAATAAAAACATTTCTTTGGAAGCGAATTGACCCGGAAGAAATCCCGGATTTTGAAGAAAAAATAAACCTAAATTTTACCTGCGATAAAATAAACTTAATGGAGAGCCGATTAACCCCAAGGGGCCCAATATATACCAACATAAAAGAATACAAATTAATCTAAATTGTTTTAATAAAAAAGCCCGGTGTGTTAAAATAGCACAACCGGGCATATTTTGCCAGCTATTCACGCTCAAGGTCGTAAATAGCTTGAAAGCCAGGCTGGCAATACTGGCTAACAATTTCGACCTGTCCTTCAGTTTCCTGAAGGTCTCTCAAGGCGTTATAAAAGTTAATAAACGCCTTGATTTGCGCCTTTTCACCTTCGAAGTCCTCTTCGAAGTCGAAGTAGGCGCACGGTGTGGTTTGGGTCTGGGGGTAACGCTGGCCCCTATTGAGACCGTTGTTCCCCCAATACGCTGATGCGGCACCCTGCCGCTCGGCGAAATCGCGAAGGTCACAGTCGCCCTTCGCTTTCTCGCAAGTTTTACAACCCGCGAGAATTAGGTCCGTGTCATCGCCCGCAAAGACGATAAACACAAATTCTTCATAATTCATAACAACCTCCTAAATTTTTGTTGTAAAAAGTATGAAAGGAAAGTATTCTGGACTCCATATGACAACATATGGAGCCATACTTCCAAGCAAGGTCTTGCCAGCGCCATTTGCTTGGAAAAAAGCTTAACGCAAACAGCTAAACATAGGCTAAAAATCATAGATTGACACAGATCTCATGGAGAAAATATATCTCTTACATCAAGACACTTTGGATTAGGAAGATCAACTATTCATAGGTGGTTAAAAGGATATAATAAGAAAGGTATACTTGGCCTAAATGAGAAATCCAAAAAATCAAGGAATATAGGTTAGAATAGAATATAGGTTAGAATAAAACCTTGACATCACCCTTAAATTAAGGCTAAAATAAATTATATGAATTTAAATTTTAAATTACCTATCTCTATTATTAAAGAAAGTAATAAATATATAGCATTTACGCCAGCTTTAGATTTGTCTACTTCTGGTGATAGTTATACTGAAGCTAAAAAAAGATTTTTAGAAATAGTTAATATATTTTTTGAAGAACTAATAGATTCTAATAATTTAGATGAAGTTTTAACTAATTTGGGTTGGAATAAAATAAAATCAAAATGGAATCCTCCTATTGTTGTTTCCCAAGATATAGAAAATATAAAAGTATAAAATGTCTCGCATAACTCCAATGAATTGGAAAAAATTTGAAAAATTTCTTTTATTTGTTGGTTGTGAATTTAAAAGAGAAAAAGGCGATCATCGTATATATAGAAGGGTAGATATCAAAAGACCAATTGTAATACCAAGAGATAAAGAGTTACCAATATTTATTATAAGAAATAATTTGAGAATCTTAGGAATAAATCATAATGAATATTTAGATATATTAAAAAGGATAATTTAGAGTTATGAAAATCCACTTGATAGGCATTGGCGGGATAGGGGTTTCCGCTTTGGCTCAATATTATCTAAATAAGGGAGAGAAAATTAGCGGCTCGGATTTGGAAGAAAACGAAATAACGCAAATCCTCCGAGAAAAAGGAGCCGAAGTTTTTGTTGGCTCGCAAAAAAAAGAGAATTTGCCCCAAGACGCGGAATTGGTTGTTCATTCTCCCGCGGTGGGGGAGGAAAACGAAGAATTGGCGGAGGCTCGCCGCAGAGGCGTTATAACAGCGAGTTATCCGCAAGCGTTGGGAAAAATCACGGAAACCACCCCCACAATAGCGGTATGCGGAACTCACGGAAAAAGCACCACCGTTTCTCTTCTGGGCGCCACTAAAGAATCCGCCGGGGAAGACCCTTCCGTAATAGTGGGGACAAAAGTTCCTCAATTTGGAAATATAAATTTTCGGCAAGGAAAGGGGAGATATTTAGTAATAGAAGCGGACGAATACGACAAATCTTTTCTAAACTACAAACCCGAAAACATTATTTTAACCAACATAGAGGAAGACCATTTGGATTGCTACGGAAATTTGGAAAATATTATAGAGACATTTAGAGAATTTACTTCTCATCTGCCTTCTTTCGGAAAGTTGATTTATAACGGCAAAGATAAAAACTCGCTAAAAGCGATAGAAAATCTCCCCGTGAACAAGGTGGACTTTCAACGGCTCCCCGCAAAAACAAAAGAAAAAATAAAGAAATCTTTGCTTTTGAAAGGGAAACACAATTTGGAAAACGCCCTTGCCGTTTTTACTCTTTGTCGGGAATTGGGGATACCCGAAGAAAAAATCTTGCAAGGCATTGGTTCTTATCTCGGCTCTTGGAGAAGATGCGAGGTTATAAAAAAGGAGCCGATTACAATTATCTCCGATTACGGGCATCATCCCACCGAAATTTTAAGAACTATGGAAGGCGCCAGAGAAGAATACCCGGGCAAAACAATAAAACTTATTTTTCAGCCCCATCAATATCAAAGAACATATTACCTTTACGACAAATTTATAAAATCTTTGAGAGAAGTTAAAGATAGGGAGCTGGCAAATGAAATAATTCTAACGGATATTTTTGATGTGGCGGGGAGAGAAAACAAAGAAATAAAAGACAAAATTAGCGCGGAAAAATTAGCGCGAGATGTAAAAAGAGATAAAATAACTTACGAGCCATTTTTTAGCGTGGTAAAAAGGGTAAAAGGCGAGAGCAATAGGGGAGACATTCTAATTTTTATGGGGGCTGGAACAATTTACAAACTTCCATACCAATTTTAGTTTTCCACACAATAAGCCCTTTACTTTAACAAAAATAGTTTTTACAATAAATTAAAGGTTGTTTTGTAAAATAACACACAATATATAAAATAAATATATGCAAACACTTTATTGGATATTTTGGGTAGTTCTTATCGTGGCGGTAGTCGGTATTGTAGTTTGGTTTTCTAAATCTAAAAAATCGGGAGAAGAAAAAAAGGAGGAAAGCCCAAGCGAGATGCCGGCAGAGCCAAAAGAAGAGCCTAAGCGCGAAGAGACATCCGAGCCTAGCCATCAAGAGTCCGAGCATGGAGAATCTATGGAAGGAAACGAGGAAGAAAGGCGAGAATAAAAGAAATACCTAAAAATAAAAGACAAAAAAACGGACGGGTTTTGCCCGTCTGTTTTTTTATCTCCAACAAAGAGCAATGGGCGGTTGCTTAGTCCGACTAAGCAACCACATCGGGGCAACCGCCCAAAAATGTGATATCGTTAGGATTGATTAGTTAGAATTGCTTAATCAGACTAATCAACCACATAAGCAACTGCCATGAAAATTGATTTGACTGAATTCATTTATCAGCATATAATTAAAATATATGAGAAAATCAATAAACTTAAAATCAATAGTATGGAAAGAAGGTAATAGATATGTTTCTCAATGTTTAGATGTTGATATTTCTAGTTTTGGCAAAACAAAAAAAGAAGCTTTGGATATGTTAAAAGAAGCATTAGAGTTGTATTTTGAAGATACTCCATTACCTAAAAAAAACCAACGAATAGAAAATCCCACCATCAAATCTATTAACCTTCAGTATGCCTAAACCTTATAAGGTTAGCAGAATTATTAAAGTCCTTAAAGATAAGGGATTTATTTTTGTTTCTCAAAAAGGCAACCATGCAAAATATAGAAAAAAGGGAATACCAAATTTAAATGTTATAATCCCACTAAAGGAAAAAGAAGTTCCATTTGGAACTTTTCGTTCAATAGTCAGACAATCTAATCTAAAACAAAGTGATTTTGATAAATAAAAAGATTTTTCAAGCCATATTTTATCAAATTAAATAACTTTCTACTCAAAACGCTTTTGGTCGAATCAAAAAACTCCCAAAAACAAAGAGCAATGGGCGGTTGCTTAGTCCGACTAAGCAACCACATCGGGGCAACCAAGGCAATCAGCCAAAAAATCAAAGTTTATTTTAAAAAAGAGTTGCAACGGATACTCTCGCATAAAACCCCTTTTTGAAAACTCATCAGACGGGCAACGCCCGTCTGTTTTTTTATCTCCAACAAAGAGCAATGGGCGGTTGCTTAGTCGGACTAAGCAACCGCCCATTTTGTTTATGATTTTGTATTATACACGACTATATTTTGATTTTCCGCGACTCTTTTGCTAAAATTAAGCAATGGCAAAAAGAAATCCCAAAATAGAAAAAGTTTTAAGCAGGGGAGTGGAAGAAATAATAGAACGAGATTCTTTGGAAAATAAATTACAAAGCGGAAAAAAATTGCGTGTAAAACTTGGCATAGACCCCACGGGACCCAAAATACATTTGGGACGAGCCATTCAATTTAAAAAATTAAAAGAATTTCAGGACTTGGGACATCAAATTGTTTTAATTTTGGGAACTTTTACCGCCAAAGTGGGGGATGCTTCGGACAAGCAAGCGATGAGAAAACCGATGACGGAGAAGCAAATAGAGGAAAACTTAAAAAATTATTTAGAGCAAATCGGAAAAATAATTAATATAGAAAAAGCGGAAGTCCGCAAAAACGAGGAGTGGCTTAAAAATATGGATTTAGAAAAACTTTTGCCTCTCACCGAGCGATTTACCGCCGGGCAAATGATTCAAAGAAGAAACTTCAAAGAAAGATGGGACAAAGGCAAGCCCATTGGAGTTCACGAGTTGCTATATCCCATAATGCAAGGATATGATTCCGTGGCGATAAGGGCGGATGTGGAAATAGGAGGAACAGACCAACTTTTTAATCTAAAAGCGGGTAGAGAACTACAAAGATATTTTGGACAAGAGCCGCAAGATATTATGACTTTGGAAATGTTATACGGACTTGACGGAAGAAAAATGTCCACCAGTTGGGGCAATGTCATAACTATTGTGGACGAACCCCAAGATATGTTCGGAAAAGTTATGTCTATGAAAGATAACTTAATGCTTGATTATTTTCGTCTTTGTACCGACTTGGACTTGCTAAAAATAGAAAAAATTAAAAAAGAAATAGAAGAAGGAGCCAATCCGCGGAATATAAAAGCCCGACTGGCGAGAGAGATTACTTCTATTTATCGCGGAGAAAAAGAAGCGAAAAAAGCGGAAAAAGAGTTTAATAAGGTTTTTTCCAAAAAAGAAAACCCCCAAAAAATGCCCGAAAAAGAAATAAACGCGGGAGAATACGCTCTCTCTTCTCTTTTAACGGAACTGAAACTTTGTTCTTCAAAAACGGAAGCAAAAAGATTAACGGAGCAAGGAGGGTTAAAAATAAACGGAGAAACAATTAAAAATTGGAAAGAAAAAGTTATAATAAAAAAGGGCGATATAATAAAAGCGGGAAAAAGAAAATTTGTAAAAATCGTATGAAAACAGATGTAAAAGAAACAATAAACAGAGTAGGGGAGGAATTAACCCTTGCCGGTTGGGTTTCTAAAAGACGCGCTCACGGAAAAATAATTTTTATCGACCTGCGAGATTTTACGGGAACAATTCAAGCGGTGTTTACTCCCGCCGACAAAGAAACTTACGAAAAAGCGAATAGATTGCGTCCCGAATGGGTAATAAAAATAAAGGGAAAAGTTAATAAAAGACCCGAAAATATGATAAACGAGGAATTGGAAACGGGAAAAGTTGAAATAGAAGCCAAAGATTTGGAAATACTCTCCGAGGCGCAAACCCCGCCCTTTTCGATAGAAGGAGAGGGTTATGATATTGACGAAGAAAAACGGCTTCGCCACAGGTTTGTGGATATAAGGAGAGAAAGATTGCAAAACAATTTGCGAAATAGGCAAAAACTAATTCATTTTACAAGAAATTATTTAATTGAAAGGGGATTTTTAGAAGTGGAAACACCCATTTTAACCAAATCCACCCCGGAAGGAGCCAGAGATTTTTTGGTACCTTCCCGTCTCCACGCGGACAAGTTTTACGCTTTGCCGCAAGCCCCCCAGCAATACAAACAAATTTTACAAGCAGCGGGAGTGGAAAAGTATTTTCAAATAGCGCGATGCTTTAGAGACGAAGACCCAAGGGGAGACCGACAATCCGAGTTTACTCAAATAGATTTAGAAATGAGTTTCGCCGAAGAAAATGATATAATGGGATTAACCGAAAATCTTTTAATAAGTTTAACGGAAGAACTTTATCCCAATAAAAAAATATCTCAAAAATCTTTTCCCAAAATCACCTACAAAGAAGCGATGGAAAAATATGGAACAGACAGGCCGGATTTAAGAAAAGACAAGAAAAGCCCGAACGAGTTGGCTTTTTTGTGGATAGTGGATTTTCCTTTTTTTGAAAAAACAGACGAGAATAAATGGACTTTTACTCACAACCCTTTCTCCGCCCCCAAGTCCGAATTTATAGACGCTCTAAAAAACAAAAGAAATATAGAAAACATTTTAACAACCCAATACGACATTGTTCTAAACGGCTTTGAGGTGGGAGGGGGAAGTATAAGAGCCCACGATATTGATATTTTGAAAGCCGTTTTTGATATAATGGGATACGGCAAAGAAGAGGTAGAGGAAAAATTCGGGCATTTTTTGGAGATATTTAAATACGGATTGCCTCCTCACGGGGGTATAGCTCCGGGGTTAGATCGGCTTCTGATGCTTTTGCAAAACGAACCCAACATTAGAGAAGTAATGGCTTTCCCCAAAACGGGAGACGGCAGAAGCCCAATGATGAAAACTCCCTCAAAGGTTTCGGAAAAACAATTAAAAGAACTTAATATAAAAATAAATAAAAACGATGAAGTATAAAATAAACAGAAAAAGGGCTCTTTTTTTGATTTTTCTTGTCAGTTTGCCTTTTTGGTTAGCGTTTAATTTTTGGCAAGGTAATTTGGAAAATTATTTTTTTAGCCAAAACATTCAAGAAAACCCGCCCCAATTTTTAATTTCTGATATTCATAATATCTATCGTTCCGCTCAAAAGCCAACTTTGTCCGCCGAAGCCGCTATTTTGGCAAAATTTGAAAACAACGAAGTAAAAACAATTTTATTTGAAAAAAATCCCGAGCAAAAAATGCCTATTGCTTCTATAACAAAACTAATGACAGCGGTAGTGGCGGAAGAGTTCTACGATTTAGGCGACTTTACCATTGTTTCTCAAAAAGCCGTTTCCCAAGAAGAAAATTTTGGCAATTTAATCTCGGGAGAAAAATTATCGGTAAAAAACCTTATAATGATAATGCTGGTGGAATCCTCCAACGACGCTTCTCAATCTTTGGCGGAAATTATGGGAGAAAAAGGATTTGTTACCGTTATGAATCTAAAATCTCGGGAATTAGGAATGAAGAATTCCCGCTTTTACAATCCCAGCGGATTAGACCCGAAAAAAGATAACAGCCCGGAAAATTATTCCACACCCCGCGACCTTTTGCGTCTTTCTTCTTACATCTTAAGCCATCCGTTTCTAATAGAGACACTGGGCAGGGATGATTTTCCTCTTTATTTAGAAAATGGAAAATTTCATCACACTCTCAAAAACACCAACAATTTGTTAAAAGAAATACCAAACTCTTTGGGCGGAAAAACCGGTTATACGGAAAGAGCCGGCAAGTGCCTTATAATGTTCGCTTCCTGTAAACAGGGAGGGATTTTGGTAAGCGCGGTTTTAGGTTCGGAAGAAAGGTTTGAAGACATTAAAAAACTAATTGAATATGCCAGAGCCAAATATCAATGTAATTAAGATATTAACTCTTTTAGTTTTCTCCGCCGGGGTTGCTGTTTTATGGACTCCTTTTTTAACTAAAATTCTTTATAAGCATAAATTTTGGAGAAAAGCATCGCGAACAAAATCAATAGATGGAAAACCCATTCCGATTTTTCAAAAATTTCACAAAAAAAAGGAAGTTAACACTCCAAGGATGGGAGGGCTTATAATATGGATAACAACAATTTTTACCGTTTTTCTTTTTTCTGTTTTGAGCGCTGTCACAGACATTCCCTTTTTAGAAAAATTAAATTTTCTCTCGCGGGGACAAACTTGGTTGCCGCTGGGGGTTTTGGCGGCCGCTTCTCTTTTAGGTTTTTTTGACGACATTTTTCAGATATTCGGCAAAGGAAAATATATGGCGGGGGGAATAAGATTTACAAGAAGATTGGCTATTATAATTTTAATAGCCCTTATATCCGCTTGGTGGTTCTCGTTTAAGTTGGATTTTTCCTCCATTCATATCCCGGGAAACGGGGACTTAGAAATAGGCCTTTGGTATTTTCCGCTTTTTGTGGGAGCAATTTTGGCTTTGTGGGCTGGGGGAGTAATAGACGGATTAGACGGACTGGCCGGGGGAGTGTTTTCTATAATGTTTGGCGCGTTTAGTATAATTGCTTTTTCCAATCTTCAATATAATTTAGCCGCCTTTTGCGCCGTTTTGTCTGGAACTACGCTGGCGTTTTTGTGGTTTAACACGCCTCCGGCCCGTTTTTATATGGGAGAAACGGGCTCTATAGGGCTCACCGTCACTTTGGCGGTGGTGGCGTTTTTAACCGACTCGCTTATAGTCCTGCCAATAATAGCCGCTCCTCTTTTTATAGAGGCCGGCAGCGTAATCTTACAACTTTTTTGGAAAAGAGTTTTTAATAAAAAACTAATTCAATCGGCTCCGATTCATCACCACTTTCAAGCGCTTGGTTGGTCGG
>CAZYWT010000017.1:0-13908 GCA_964651635.1 uncultured Candidatus Saccharibacteria bacterium
CCTAACACCTTAATAAGAGTTCGTTTGTTAGAGGTCGGGTTTTTGACACTTTGCCGCGGGTTTTTAGGCGGTTGCTTAGTCGGACTAAGCAACCGCCCGGCGGTTATTTTGTTTATTCTCTCGCCACTGTGGCGCCCCATATGGCATGGCATCCCGCTTTTTTGAGCGTTTTGGCGCACTCTATCATTGTGGCGCCGCTTGTAAAAACATCGTCTATTAACAAAATATCTCTTCCTTTTATTTCTTCCTTTTCTTTAACCGCAAACGCTTTTTTTATATTCTCCTCCCTTTCTTTTTTGCCAAGTCCCGGCTGAGGAGCGGTGTTTTTTTCTCTTTTAAGCGCCAAAGAAAAGGGGATATTCATTCGCAAAGAAAGAATTTGGGTGATTTTCTCCGCTTGATTATATCCCCGCCAGTTCTTTTTGCTTTTATAAAGGGGAACGGGGACTATTAAAAGCGACGGGCTTTTTAATATCCGCGGTTCAACAAGGGCAAAGTGCGCCATAAGAAGTTTGGCGAGAGGGTATTTTAACTCTTCGTAAAACGGAGCGTATTTATACTTTTTTATTATATTTCTTAAAAAGCGGTCTTCGTAGGAAGAGGAACATAAAACTCCCTGTAGCGACTTGTTCCGGTGACGGGGGCAACGGCCGTCACCCTGATTGTTTTGCCCGACAAAACGGGGAACTTGGCAATAAGGACAGTAAATTTTATCGTTTATATCTATTAAAGAAAGGCAATCGGAACAAATTATTTCTCCGTGTTGCCCGCAGTTTAGGCAAAACAAAGGAACAACAATATCCACTATTTCTCTTATAATTTTTTTCCACAAAGGGATTGTGTAAATTTTCATAATTCTATTATATAATACATTATCTTAAACTTTATGGGAATTTTCACCAAAAAATGTATAGGGGTTGATGTGGGAGCGGCTTCCATTAAAGTGGTAGAGATTTCTCGCTCCGGCAAAAAAAGAAAACTGGAAAATTACGCGGAATTTAATTTATCGCCCGATGAAGCGTCCATAAGAACTTTTCAGAGCAAAAATATGCTCCTGATTAGTAAAAACGCTTCCGAAGTATTAAGGGCAGTAATGAAAAAAGCGGGGATAAGCCAAAAGGAAGCCGCTTTTTCTATCCCCGACTTCTCCACTTTTTTTACCACATTTACTCTGCCACCAATGACGGAGTCGGAAGTTTCCAAAGCGATAAAATTTGAAGCTCGCCATTATATTCCTCTTCCGTTGGAAGAGGTGGCTTACGACTGGAAAATAGTAGAGAAAAAGGAAGTGTCTCCGGGGGTAAAATTGAAAGTTTTGCTTGTCGCCGTTCCTAAAAATGTTTTGGAGCGATATAATAAAATGATAAATTTAGCCAATCTCAATCTAAAAGGAATGGAAGCGGAAGTTTTTGGGCTTATCAGAGTTACGAGGGAGAGTGAAAAAAGGTTTCCTTTTTGCCTTGTGGATATTGGTTGGCAAAGCGCCACAATAAGCATTGTGGAAAAAAACGGATTGCAAGCCAGTCATAGTTTTGATGTTTCCGGCAATAAACTAACTAAAATTATAGCGGAAAAACTGGACATTGGCTTAAACGAGGCGGAAGATTTGAAAAAAAAGAACGGGCTGGATAAAGATTCTGAAGTCGGGGAAATTATATTAAAAGAGATATCCGCTCTGTCCGGGGGGATTAGAAAAATGATAGAGAATTACGAAAACGGGAACGGCAAAAAAATAAATTCAATTATTTTGGCCGGCGGAAGCGCTAAAATGACGGGGCTGATAGAATACATAAAAAACAGCGTCGGAATTGAAGTTAAAATTGTGGACGCTTTTTCTTCCATGGAATATCCCGAAAAATTAGCTCAAAGATTAAGAGTTCTTTCACCCTCCTTTGCTGTTGCCGCCGGAACTGCTATAATGGGATTGGACTCGTAAAAATTTATGAAAAAAGAAAACATAGTCAATATTATCCCCAGAAGCAAACCCCAGGAATCCAAATATATTCCCTACTGGTTGGGCGCTTCCGTCCTGCTTTTAATAGTTGTTGCGGGGGGTTATTTTTTTATTAACTCTCAAATTCAAGCCAAAGAAAGAGAAATAGAAGAAATAGAAGGAAAACTTTCGTTGTCTCGCTCCGCTATGAAGCAAAGGTCGGAGATGAAAGATATTTCGGAAAAAGTGAAAGTTTTCTCCGATATTTTTAAGGAACACAGATATTCTTCGGAAGCCATCAGATTCTTAAAAGAACTTTGCCATCCAAATGTCCAATTTGTCTCTCTTTATCTTAATTTGAAAAGTTTTTCCCACAGAGCCGAAATATCGGCTGAAACAAGCGATTTTAACACCTTAATAGAGCAAATTATATTGCTCAAAGAAAACGAGTTCATAGAAAATGTGAAAATTTCAACCGTTTCCTTAAATAAAGAGGGGAAAGTGAATTTTGAATTTTCTCTTAATTTATCGGATAAATTAGTTTTGAAAAATAAATTTAACAATAAAAACAATGGAAATTAACAAGAAATATTTTATCCCTATTATACTTTTTCTAACATTTATGGCGGTGGTTTATATTACTTACCCCGCTTTTGGCGATTACCAAAAACTTTCCGCAGAATTAGAAGAAAAACAAGAAGCTCTGAAAGAAAAAGAGCAATTTTTAGAGCGTTTGGAAAAATATAATAGAGAAATGGGAGAATATGAAAAAGAAATTTCCAATGTTAAAACAGCCCTCCCCGCCGAGCCCTCTTTTTCTTCTATGTTAAGTTTTTTAGAGAAAACGGCCAAAAGAACGGGGGTCTCTCTTAACTCATTTAATGAAATGTCAAGAGGTTCGGAAGAGGCAAAACAAAAAGAGGAAAACCAAGCGGATAATTCAAAAAATAAAGCGGAGCCCGTAGTTTATAGTTTGGATTTGGAAGGTCCGCTTTTTGCTTTGGAGAATTTCTTAAAAGAGGTAGAATCTTCCAGCCGAATAATAGAAGTGGGAACAATTTCTACGAGAAAAGAATTGCAGGGAGACGCTCTCCAAATCAATATCTCTATTAAAAGTTTTTATTATTAAAATATGGCTAGACAATATCAAGATAAAACTTTTTTGTATTTATCAGTTGGGCTCGCGGTAGCGGCCGCGGCGGTTTTGGCTTGGAACTTATTTCTTGCTCCCGAAGAAATAGAAATCCCAAAACCTTCTCCCATAAATACTCAGCTCAACATTGATTTTTCCCCTCTTTACGATTATCGGGTAAATCAACTTTCCCCCCTAATGGAACCCCGGGGGCCTGAAAACGCCGGTCGGGAAAATCCTTTTGAACCCTACTAAATCAATGGATTTAATAGAATTTTTAGTAAGAGAGAATAAAATAAAGAAAGAAGAAGCGAAAAAAGCGAGAGAGGAAATAAAAAAAACCGGCAAGGAGACGGAAGAGGTTATTTTAGATAAAAATATATTAAAAGAAAGCGATTTATTTAAGGCGAAATCCAAATTTTTAGAGACGCCCATTAGAGAAATAAAAGAAGAAAAGTTTATCCCGGAAGCGCTTTCTTTTATTCCCAAAGAATCGGTTCAATTTTATAAAATGCTTCCCTTAAGTGTGGACAAAGACAAAGGAGAGATGGATATTGGTATGGTTTATCCGGAAGACGCTCGCGCCAGAGAAGCGCTTAATTTTTTGGCTCGCCAGCAAAAACTTGCTCCGAATGTTTTTCTGATTACTTTGTCCGATTTTAAGGATTTTTTCGAAAAATATCATACCCCGGAAAAAGAAATGGAAAAAGCGCTGGAAAAATTGGAGGAAGATGTTAAAACCGAAACACCTGTTCAAGCAAAGGGAGCTCAAGGACTTGAGAGATTGGTGGAAGACGCTCCCATTGTAAAAATGACCGGAGTTATTCTCCGAGAAGCGGTGGAAGGAAAAGCGTCCGATATTCATATAGAGCCGGCCAAAAGTAATTTAAGGATTAGATACAGGGTGGACGGGGTTCTTTACCCTTCCCTATTTTTGCCCCTGAAAGTTCACAGAGGTATTGTGGCGAGAATTAAGATATTAAGCAACTTAAAAATAGACGAAACAAGAAAACCTCAAGACGGAAGGTTCTCCGCCACTATAAAGGGAACGAAAATTGATTTTAGGGTCTCTACTTTCCCCACTAATTTTGGCGAAAAAGTGGTTTTGAGGGTGCTAAATCCCGAAGAAGGAATGAAGACGCTAAAAGAGTTGGGTTTGCGCTGGAAAAATTTAACCGCCCTGGAAAACGCCAGTAAAAAACCTTTTGGAATGATATTGGCGACAGGTCCCACCGGCAGCGGAAAAACCACTACGCTTTATTCCGTTTTGCGTCTTCTAAATACCGAAGGGGTAAATATAGTAACATTAGAAGACCCGGTGGAATATCTAATCGGGGGGGTTAGCCAGTCGCAAATTAGGCCTGATATTGGCTATACATTCGCTACGGGATTGCGTCAGATTTTAAGGCAGGACCCTGATATTATTATGGTGGGAGAAATTAGAGACCAAGAGACGGCTTCGCTGGCGGTTCACGCCGCCCTTACCGGACACTTGGTTCTCTCCACAATACATACCACTAGCGCCGTGGGGGTAGTTCCTCGCTTGGTGGATATGGGAGTAGAACAATTTTTGGTTTCTTCCACTTTAAGTTTAGCCATTAGCCAGAGGTTGGTGAGGGTGCTTTGCGAAGAATGCAAGCAAAAAACGGAGTTAAAAGAAAAAGAGAGAGAATATATTAAAAAACGAATAGATAATTTACCCGCGAATGTTCGCAAAAATGTTAATTTAGACGAAATAAAGTATATATATAAACCCAAAGGTTGTAAAAAGTGCAATCTAAAAGGATACAGCGGACGGCTTGGCGTTTACGAGTCGGTGGAGATGACCTCTGAAATGTCTAATGTCATAACAAATAGTTTATCGGAATCGGCTATATTCAAAGAGGCGCGAGAACAAGGGATGATAACAATGGAAGAAGACGGGATAGTAAAAGTATTAGAAGGGAAAACATCTCTGGAGGAAGTGATGAGAATAGCCAAAGAATAATAATATGAGTATTCCAAATAGATTAAATAAAATACTGGAAGAAGCGATAAAAAAAGGCACTTCAGATATTCATTTGGCGGTGGGGCATCCACCCATTTTAAGAGTTCACAGAGAACTTTTTAATATGGAAAAAGAGGAAGAAATTACTCCCTCGGCTATGGAATCTTACGCTTCCGCTCTTTTAGGGAGAAGATTGAGAGAAATTTTTGACAAGGAAAAACAAGTGGATTTTGGCTACAACTTTGGCAAAAGCGTTAGATTCAGGGTAAATATCTATAAGGAAAGAGGAAATATCGCCGCGGCTTTGCGTCTTGTTCCTCAAAGAATAAAAACCTTGGAAGAATTAAATCTCCCTCCCGTTTTACATAAATTTACCGATTATTCCCGCGGACTGGTTTTAATTACCGGGGCCTCTTCTCACGGCAAATCGACCACTTTGGCAAGTTTGGTGGACGAGGTAAATCATCAGAAAAAAGTTCATATTATAACAATAGAGGACCCGATTGAATATATATTCAAAGACGATAAAGCCCTTGTAAGTCAGCGGGAAATAGGGGGAGACGCCGTAAATTTCTCCGGCGCTTTGAAAGCCGCTTTGCGAGAAGACCCCGATGTTATTATGATAGGAGAAATGAGAGACCTTGAGACAATATCAACGGCAATAACCGCCGCCGAAACGGGGCATTTAGTTTTTGCCACGCTTCATACAAATTCCGCCAGTCAAACAATGCACAGAATTATAGATGTTTTTCCGCCTCACCAGCAAAACCAAGTAAAAGCACAGCTTTCTGTTTCGCTTCTGGGAGTGATATCTCAGCGGCTTATAATTACCAACGAGACCAATTTGGTCCCGGCTTGCGAGATAATGTTTGCCAACTCCGCTATAAAAAATCTAATAAGAGAAAATAAAATTCATGAAATTCCTTCCGTGATAGAAACTTCGGGAGAAAAAGGAATGCTCCCCTTGAATTCTTCTTTATCCGACTTAGTAAATCGCGGTATTGTTTCCAAAGAAGCGGCTTTAAGGTATTCGTTTAACCCCGAAGATTTAAAACAGAGGTTGTTATAATAAAATTATGCGTTTTAACTACAAAGCGAGAACAGAAGAAGGAGAAGTTCAAAAAGGAATAATTGAAGCGTCTTCTAAAAATTCAGCCGTTTATCTTTTAGAGAAAAATAATCTCTTTGTTATAGATTTAACGGAGGAGCTCGGCGCTTCTTTTTTGGGAATTAATTTTGAACTTAAAAAAACATCGCTAAAAGACATTTCCGCTTTTACGAGGCAGTTTGCCGTTATGTTAAAATCGGGAATTTCTCCCGTGGAAGCGCTCCGCTCTCAAGTGGCTCAAATTACCAACTCCAATTATAGGAAGAAAATAATGAGAATAGCCGAAACTGTGGAGGGCGGGGGCTCGCTTAGCCAAGGATTTGCTATGTTCCCGGGACTTTTTGACTCTTTTTATGTGAGCGTTTTGAAATCCGGCGAAGCCACCGGAAAAATGGCGGACTCGTTGGAATATTTAGCGCGACACTTGGAAAGGGAATATAATTTTCAAAAGCAAGTTAAAGGGGCTATGATATATCCCGCTTTTGTGGTGGCGGTTTTTATTGGAGTTTTCTTTTTAGCGGTTTTCTTTATAATGCCAAAATTAAACGAGATTTTGGAAAATTTTAGCGGCAACTTGCCGGCTGTCACAAAAATTATGATGAAGTTATCGGAATTAACCAGACAAGGAGGATGGATAATTGTTATAATTATTTTAGTGGTTTTGTTTTTATTGCCTAAAATTTTAACCAAAAGAAAAGAAACAAGGGACTTATATTACCGCTTTATATTAAAAGTTCCCATTTTAGGGGATTTTCAAAAGAAATTGAACCTTACCAGTTTTGCCGAAAATCTTTCCGTTTTAATATCAAGCGGGCTGCCTATTACGCAAGGGCTTAAAATTGTAAAAGATATTCTCAAAAATTCTGTTTATAAAAATATAATGGCGGAAACCGAAGACAGGGTTGCCAAGGGAGAAAAAATCAGCGCTGTTTTTACCGAACATTCCAAAGAAATCCCCACTTTTGTCCAGCAAATGGTTCGCACGGGGGAAGAAACGGGGAGTTTAGACGAATCGTTAAAAAGCGTAGTCGGTTTTTACAGAGAAGAAATAGAGAGAACCACCGATAATTTAACCACAATTTTAGAGCCGGTTTTAATATTGTTTTTGGGAATTGGAATCGCCGTTTTAGCGGTGGCGGTGTTTATCCCCTTGTTTAAGGTGGGAATGGGGGGTGTTGGCGGAATGTAGAATAATTTTTTAGTCCTGTGGAAAACTTTCATTTGACTTTTCGCCCATTAAACCAAACAATAGATAATAGAAAACAGCAAAGGTCGGAAAATAAAAATATAAAAATATGAGAAAAGGTTTTACGCTAATTGAACTTTTAGTTGTTATCGCCATAATTGGGATTTTGGCTTCTATTGTGTTGGTAAGTTTTCCCGGAGCCACTAAAAAAGCCAAGGACTCAAGAATTGTCTCGGGGATAGCCCAAGCGAGAACCGTTATGACCTATGTGGAAGCCAATGACGGAAGCTTTAACGCTTTTGTTTGTACGCACTCCGATATGATTACTATTTGCGCGGATATAGCCAACAACAATCCCGACGGAATTGACCCCGATATAAGCACCAGTGATGACGCCGCTTGTATATATTCCAAACTCAACGCTAAAGATAGTTATTGGTATTGCGCCGACTCTACGGGTGTTGCCGGGTTTACAACCACTGACCCGGGAGGTACTTGCGTGGACGGAACAAGCTATACTTGCCCGAGCGATTTAACAAGCTAAAATTAAAATAAAAACCGCCCTTAAGGGAATTAGTATCCTGCCCCCTTATCCAAAAGAGCGGTTTTTTGTTATAATAATTTAATGGATTTTATTTATTATTTACCTGTTTTTATATTAGGGCTTTGCGTTGGCAGTTTTTTGAATTGTTTAATTTATAGAATGAGAAAAGGAGAAAAGCCGACTGGGAGGTCGTATTGCCCAAAATGCGGAAAAAAATTGAAAATTCTCGAACTTGTTCCCGTTTTTAGTTTTTTTGCTCTCGGGGGCAAGTGCCGGGGATGCGGAGGGAAAATATCTTGGCAGTATCCTCTGGTAGAGACGGCTGCGGGAGTTCTTTTTCTTTTCTCGGCTCTTTTACTCCCCTACCCTTTCTATTATTTTATTATAATGGCGATTTTGCTCCTTATTTTTGTCTATGACTTTAAATATTTTTTAATTCCCGAAATTCCTCTTTTTTTGGGCGTTTTTATCGCTCTTTTTTACAATTTTTTTAATCCCTCTGTTCCTTTTTGGGGGTATCTTTTCTCGGGAGCGGGAGCGGCGATATTCTTTCTCGCTCTGTGGGGGCTATCCGGGGGCAAGTGGATGGGGTTTGGAGACGCGGAACTTTCTTTTTTTATAGGGGTTATATTGGGTTTTCCCAAAGTTTTGTCCGGGCTTTTCCTAGGGTTTTTAATCGGGGCGATAACGGGTATAATAACTATAGCGACCGGAAAAGCGGAGATAAAAAGCAAAATTCCCTTTGCTCCCTTTTTAATAACCGGAGCGCTTATTTCGCTTTTTTGGGGAGAGCGAATCATCCAATGGTATTTAAATATCTTATGAAAAAACAAAGATTTAACCTTGAGGAATACAAAGAAAGCGCTGGATTTACAATGGTGGAAATTTTGATTGTGCTGGGTATTATTGTAATTTTATCCGCTTTTTTAATATCCATAGGCGGCGGCGAACAAGAAAAGGTTAATTTGCGGATTGCCGCGGTAAAACTCTCTCAAAACATTAGGGAGGCGCAGGAAAAATCAATGGGCGCCGAGGAAAAAAATTGTCCCACTTCTCCCGCTTATAGTTTTGGTGTTTATCTTTCTTTGGAAAATTTGGACTCTTATCAAATTTTTGCCGATTGCAACGGAAATTATCAGAAAGACGGAGGCGACTCTCTTGTAAGAACGGAACAATTTGAAGAAAAGATAGAGATAAAATCTCTTTCAGAAAATCCTATGAATATAGTTTTTACTCCCCCGGGGCCCAAAACTTTTGTAAACGGCGATTCAAGCGAAGAAGCGTCAATTACACTCTTTATCTCTTCTCTTTCGGGGGGAGAAAAAACAATAAAGGTTAACCCGGCCGGGAGAATAGAAGTAGAATGAATATAAAACAAAAAAAAGGCTTTACCATAATAGAGGTGACGATGTCTATCCTTATAATGACCATTGGGATAGTGGGCATTTATTATTTAACGCCTCGGATTATTTCCGTAATGGCTGTAAATAAGTCCCGTTTTATCGCCGCCCAACTGGCGCGGGAAGGGATGGAAATAGCGAGAAATTTTAGAGACACTAATTGGATAGAGGAAGAAGATTGGCGGGAAGGGTTTACGGGTTGTCTTTCGGGATGCTCGGCGGACTACAAAGATACGGAATTTAGTTCTTACGGAGCGCGGGAATTACGGATAAATTCCAGCGGATTTTATAACTATGATTCCGGGGAAAACAGCGGGTATAAGAGAAAAATAACAATGTCGTCGAGTCCCAATTATATGGAAATAACGGTTTCCGTTCTTTGGGATGGCAAGGGTTCTCCGCTGGAGATAAAAGAAAGGTTATATAACTGGTACTAATCAAAAAATATGAAAAAAGGTTTTACATTGATAGAGATATTGGTGGCGGTGGCGGTTTTCTCTATTGTTTTGGTGAGTTTTATAAATCTTTTCTCTTCGGCTTTCTCTTATCAAAGAGAAGCCATTAATTCCGCTTATCTTGTAAACAGCGTTTCTTATGCCACGGAATATATGGCTCGTTCTTTAAGAATGGCGCAAAGGCAAACAAACGAACTTCCGGAGATGTGTCTTTCTATGGATGAAGGGGGAGAAATTTATAGCATCATAAAGCAAGGCGAGGGAGTTTCATTTATAGACCACGAAGGAAATTGCCGCTCTTTTTATAAAGACGGAGACAACTTAAAAACAACAATGGAAAAAAACGGAGAAAAGTATGACGCGCTTCCTTCTAACATTAAGGTGGAAAAATTAAACTTCGTAATAAACGGGGACTCTTCCGTAACAAAAGCCGTTTTAGGGCAAGAAAGGCAACCCTTGCTTTCTTTTTCCTTAAAAGCAAGGGTGAAAGACAGTTCCGAAGAAATTGAAATAAGTTCCGCTGTTTCTCAAAGACAATTAAATTTAGAGTAATTTTATGGCTAATTTCAAAAAACAAGGAGTTTCTTTATATTTTTCCGTTTTAGTAATGGCTATTTTAATGGCGATACTTTTAGCGCTAATTTCTATTTCTGTTAGCCAAATAAGGGTGATTGGGATTGTGGGAAGGTCATTGGGGGCTTTTTACGCCGCCGACACGGGAGTCGAAGAAGCGCTTTACAGGATAAGAATACAAGGGCAAATTCAAGGATTTACGGGAGTTTTGGATTCCAATTCTTACGATGTGAGCATTACTCCAAGCGGGGACGGCTTAACTATAAAATCAATTGGTGAAAGTAAATCCACAAAAAGGGCGATAAGGGCGAGATATTGATTATGACAAAAAAAGAAGCGGAAAAAAGAATAAAAAGTTTGCGGAAAACTATAAGAAAATACCGCTACCAATATCACGCGTTGGCTCGGCAAGAAATTTCAAGCAACGCCTTGGATTCCCTAAAAAAGGAACTTTTTGATTTGGAGGGGCGATTTCCCGAACTTATCGCCGCGGATTCTCCCACCCAAAGAGTGGCGGGTAAACCGCTGGAAAAATTCAAAAAATTTCGCCATCCCAAACCGATGACTTCTTTTAACGACGCTTTTTCCAAGAAGGATATGGAGGAATGGGAAGAGAGAATAAAGAGGGTCTTAAAAAAAGAGGAGCAAGAAAAAATTAACTATTTTGCGGAACTTAAATTTGACGGGCTTGCCATAGAACTTATTTACGAAAAAGGAAAACTCTCGGTTGGCGCCACCAGAGGGGACGGAAAAATTGGAGAAGATATTACCCAAAATTTAAAAACAATAGAAGCAATTCCGTTAAAACTCCGCCCTACTCAAGAAATAGAAAAAGAACTGGCAAAGGTGGGAATGAAGACGGCGGCAAAATATTTTAGGAACGGGTATCCTAAAATTGTGGTAAGGGGCGAAGCGCTGCTTTCTCTGAAGGAGCTTGAGAGAATAAACAAAGAAAAAGAAAAGCGGGGCGAGTCGCCCTACGCCAATCCTCGCAACACCGCCGCCGGCTCTATCCGCCAACTTGACCCCAAAATAACCGCTTCTCGTAATTTAGACGCTTATATTTACGATATAGTTAGCGACTTGGAGCTGAAAACCCACCAAGAAAAACATAAAATTCTTCCTATTTTAGGGTTTAAGGTTCACAAAGCGACTAAATTTTGCCAAAATTTAGAAGAAGTTGCCAATTTTTACTCTCGGTGGGAAGAAAAAAGAAGAACTCTTCCCTTTCAAATAGATGGAGTGGTTGTTCAAGTGAACAACAATGAGGTCTTTGAAAGGTTGGGGGTTGTGGGGAAAGCCCCTCGGGGCGCTATCGCTTTTAAGTTTCCGTTAGAGCAAGCGCAAACTGTTTTGGAGGATATAAAATTACAAGTTGGCAGAACGGGGGCTATTACGCCCGTGGCCGTTCTTCGTCCGGTGGAAATTGGCGGGACCACGGTTAGCAGAGCCACATTGCACAACGAGGACGAAATAAAGCGGTTAGACGCGAAAATTGGGGACACGGTGGTGGTTGGACGCGCCGGAGATGTAATCCCCGATGTTATTAAGGTAATAAAAGAGATGAGAGACGGAAGCGAAAAAGAATTTAAGATGCCTCAAAAATGCCCCATTTGCCGAACAACACTAATCCGCCCGGAGGGAGAGGTGATGTATTGTTGCCCCAATTCTGAGTGTCCGGCGCGCCAAAGAAAATATTTTTCCTACATTGCCTCCAAAAAAGCCTTTGATATAGAAGGGATGGGTCCAAAAATAATTGAGCAACTTTTAGAGGAGAAAGTAATCACAGGTCCCTGGGATATTTTTGAACTGAAAAAGGGCGACCTTGTCCCCCTTGAAAGATTTGCCGAAAAATCGGCGGACAATCTTATAACGGCGATAAAAAAGTCCAAAAAAATTCCTTACCCGCGGTTTTTATACGCCTTGGGTATTCCGGGGGTGGGAGAAGAGACCGCTTATCTTTTAGAAAAAAAGTTTCCCCGCCTTAAAGAACTTAACAACGCTTCGCTAAAAGAACTTGAAAAAATAAAAGATATTGGTCCCGTGATGGCTAATGATATTTACAATTTTTTTCGGGACAAAGAGAAAGACGAACTAATAGAAAAACTTTTCAGAAGCGGTGTCCGAGTAATTTATTCCGGACATACTCGGACAAAAACTTTGTCCGGTAAAACTTTTGTTTTGACCGGGTCATTGTCCGATATGTCCCGAAGCGAAGCGAAAGAGGTCATTAGGGCAAAAGGCGGAAAAGTGGCGGAGTTCGTTTCCCAAAAAACGGATTTTGTGGTGGCGGGGGAGGGGCCCGGCTCTAAACTAACAAAGGCGAAGAAAGAAAAAATAAAAATAATAAGCGAAAAAGAGTTTAAGGAGTTGTTAAAATGAATAATTTTGCTAAATTTATCAAAAATATAAATTTTTCCCTTTTTATTCCGGCCATTATTTTGAGTTTAATGGGACTGATTATGATATGGGGTATTTCTCGTCCCGATTTTACTTCCGTTTATCGGCAGGCAACCTATTTTATAATCGCTCTCGCGGCGGGACTGCTTTTAAGTAGTTTTAATCTTAAATTTTTGAAGTCCAATTCTTATCTGATATTAACTCTTTACTTTTTGGCTCTCATTTCTTTGGTGGGGCTTTTGGTTTTTGGTTCTACCCTGCGAGGAGTGAAGGGGTGGTATCAATTAGGGGCGGTTTCTGTCTCCCCCACTCCCTTTGCCGCCGTTTTTTTAATAGTGATTCTTAGCAAATATTTTTCTTCTCGGAGTCGGGAAATGGGACGATTTGCTCCAATATCATTTTCCGCTTTGTATTTTTTGCCCTTTTTCGCCCTTATTTTAATACAGCCGGATTTGGGCTCGGCTTTGGCGCTGGTGAGCGCTTGGGCCGGGGTTATAATGTTCTCCGGGCTTAAATTTCGCCATTTTGTTTTTTTGTTTTTGATTTTTTTGATTATTTTGGGATTGGGATGGCAGTTTTGGCTTCGGGATTATCAAAAGGAAAGAATTTTAGCTTTTGCCAACCCCCAATCCGACCCGCAAGGAGTAGCTTGGAATACCATTCAATCAAAGATAGCCATTGGTTCCGGCGGGCTTTTAGGCAAAGGGATAGGCCAGGGCTCGCAAACTCAATATGGATTTTTACCGGAAGTAAAAACGGACTTTATTTTTTCCGGGCTTGCCGAAGAAACGGGTTTTGCGGGCGTTTTTGTTCTAATTTTTCTTTATCTTTTTATTTTTTGCGGGGCTTTGCGGGTTTCCTTTTACTCTTACGATAATTTTACCCGTCTTTATTCAGCCGGTTTTGCTTTTATGCTTTTTTCTCAATTTATTATAAATACGGGAATGTGTTTGGGGCTTTTGCCCGTGATAGGGATTCCGCTTCCCTTCGTAAGTTACGGCGGCTCGCATCTCCTCGCCTATTATATGGGGCTTGGGATTCTCGGCGGACTAACTAAAAAATAAATAAAAAAATCAGAGAAAAAACCAGAGACCTCAGAGAAAAAACCAGAGACCCGACCTCTGGCAGTTTGCCAGAGGTCGGGTCTCTGACTCGGGGGTCTCTGACTCGGGCGGTTGCCCCGATATAAT
>CAZYWT010000018.1:0-12674 GCA_964651635.1 uncultured Candidatus Saccharibacteria bacterium
CCGCGCACGGGTGGTGTGGGGCAAGGGCGACTAAAAAATATAACCCACTCCGCCAAAATTTTTTCGGCTCTGCCAAGGCGAGCGGGCAAAAAGAAAAAGGGGTGTGGGGAAAATGAATTTTTGCTCGCTCGCCAATACCGCGCCGACCTGTCCGCCGAAGCCTCGGCGAAGGCGGAAGGCGCGGTCAGGGTAGGAAGCGGCGGCGGTTTCTGCGTCAGCAGAAAAGCAAAGCAGAAATTTTTTCTTTCCTTAATTGAAAAAATTTTTGCGAGGCGGCTAATTCAATATGGTGGACGCGGCAGGAATTGAACCTGCGACCTCCGCAATGTCAATGCGACGCTCTAAACCGACTGAGCTACGCGTCCTATCAAATAATATGCGCGTGCCAAGATTTGAACTTGGGACCTTGTCTTTATAAGAGACACGCTCTAACCAACTGAGCTACACGCGCTTTTTTCTTTGCCCGCTCTTTCTTTTTCTTTGGTTGCTCGTTTTCTTTTGTTTTACAATTTGCTCAAACTCTTGCTTTTCTATCGTTTCTTTCTCCATCAATTTTGTCGCTAATTTTTTTAATGTTTCTTTTTTGCTTCTTAAAATGCTTTCCGTTCTCTTCTCCGCTTCCTTTATAAACCTTTCCGTTTCTTTGTCAATTCTCGCCGCCAATTTTTCGGAATAATTTCTCTCTGTTTCTTCTTCTACGCCTAAATAGGGGATTGTTTCTCTTCTTCCCAAAGAAACGGGGCCCAAATCGGACATACCGAACTTTGTTACCAATTGCCGCGCTATTTTGCTCGCTCTTTCCAAATCATTGGCGGCGCCGGTGGAAATTTCTCTAAATGTTATTTTTTCCGCCGCGTAACCGCCCAGTAAAACGGAGAGTTCCGCCAAAAACTCTTTTTTGGTTTTTATTCTCCTTTCTTGTTTGGGAAGAGACAAAGTATAGCCGGCGGCGGCTCCTCGGGAAACAATGGAAACTTTCCGCACCTCTTCGGCTTCCGGCAGAGAGAAAGAAACCAAAGCGTGTCCCGATTCGTGAAAAGCGGAAATCTTCTTTTCTTTTTCGGAGAGAAGATGGCTCTTTCTTTCGGGTCCCAAAAGAACTTTTTCTATGGATTCCAATAGTTCTTCCTGGGAAATTTGCGTTTTGTCTCTTTTTGCCGTTAGTATAGCGGCTTCGTTGGCAAGATTTGCCAAATCGGCGCCGGAAAAACCCGGTGTTCTTTCCGCCACTTCTCGCAAACCAACGCTTTTAGCGAGCGGTTTTTTCGTTGTGTGAATTTTCAAGATTGACTCTCTGCCTTCCACATCCGGCAAGTCCAGAACAATTCTCCTGTCAAATCTGCCCGGACGGAGCAGGGCGGGGTCGAGTTGCTCGGGCTTGTTGGTGGCGGCTAAAATTATAACTCCCGTTTCTCTGTCAAATCCGTCCATTTCCGAAAGTATTTGGTTTAGTGTTTGCTCTCTTTCTTCATGCCCGCCGCCAAAACCGGGGCTGCGCGCTTTTCCTATAGCGTCTAATTCGTCTATAAACACGATGCTGGGCTGGTTTTTTTTGGCTGTTTCAAATAGATTTCTTGTTCTGGACGCTCCCACCCCCACGAAAAGTTCGATAAACTCCGAGCCCGCCATTGAGAAAAAGGGAACATCCGCTTCGTTTGCCACCGCGCGGGCGAGCATTGTTTTTCCCACTCCCGGCGGTCCCACCAAAAGAACGCCTCGCGGGATTTGCGCGCCCATTTTTAGAAACTTGGCGGGGCTTTTCAGAAATTCCACTACCTCCATTATTTCGGACTTCGCTTCTTTTAGGTCGGCGATGTCTTTGAAATAAATTTTTTCTTTTGTTTTTTTCTTTTCAAAACTTTTAGCCGGGGATTTTAGAAAATTAAATGTTTGTCCGGCTCCTTGTTTGGCTTGTCTATACATAAACCAAAAGAACCATCCGAATATCAAAAGAGGAAAGACAAACATTAAAAGGGGCGCCAGCCATCCTATCACTCCGCCATCTTGGCTTTTTATATCAAAAGACGCCGATTGTATTGCTTCTTTGGAGACGCCGTAACTGGAAAGGTCTTCAAAAATAGAGGCGCCGGTTTGTTTTTCGCTAACTTTTTCCTCTCCGCCGTTGTAGCGGATTGAAACTTCCGAACCCTTTACAACTACATTTTCTATTTTGTTTTTTTGCAAATCAGTGGCAAATTGGCTAAAAGATATTTTTTCTTTTTTTTCTCCCGTTTCCCCAAATATAGCAAAAAGTCCCGAGATAAATAAAAAAATTAGAATCACGGCGATAAAATTTTTTAGCGTTTTGCTTGTTTTCTTCATATTTAAGAAAGAGAAAGATAAACGCGATTGTTTTCTATTTTCTTAATTTTTCCTTTTATTTTTTCTCCCTCCTTTATTTTTTTGTTTTTATACTCTCCCGAGGGGAGCAACGCTTCAATATTTTCTCCTATTTCCACGAAAGTTCCAAAATTGGTAATTCCCGCAATCTTTCCTTCCACTTCGTCTCCTTCTTTAAGGTTGCTCGCCGCTTTGTTTTCTTTTTCTGATTCCGCGGTTTTTTCTGTTAAAATTAACTTTTCTTTTCGGCTATCCATATCCAAAATTTTCACTTTCAAAGTTTTCCCCGTAAATTCTTGAAGATGGCGGGCTATTTTTGCGGAGTTAAATTGTTTTACCTTTGGATAATTTTCGGGCGAAAGTTGAGAAACGGGGAGAAAGGCGGAAATTCCTTCCACATCCGCTATTAGTCCTCCCTTGTTAGCTTTTTTAATTTTTACTTCAAAAACTTCATTCGCTTCTCTTCTTTCTCTAAGTTTCTGCCAAATCATTTGTTTTCTCGCTTCAATAAGAGAAAGTTCCCTATATCCCTCCTCATTCTCCGTTTCTATTAACTTAGCCGACAACTCTTCTCCCTTTTTTAATTTTTTTATTATACTTCTTGCTCTCTGAAACTCCATCCCCCTTATTACTCCTATTCCTCTCGACCCTAAATCTAAAAAAACGGAGCTTCTGTCCGTGGCGACCACCTTACCCGTTAAAATCTCTCCTTTTTTGGGTGGAGCCACTATTTCGGTTTTAATTTTTTTTAGCGGTTTTAGTTTTATTGGCATATATACACTATTAACATTTTATTCTTTGGTTTTCAAGAACTCGCCGATTAGTTTTTTTTGCGGCAAATCTCTCTGGCAGTTCTGAATCTCGGCGTTGAGTTTTTTCTTCTCTATGTTATTATTAAGATATGATAATAAAAAGAAAAGGACGATATTGTTTTGAGGTTCGGGGGAAAACATCCAACACCGGCAAACCCTTAACTTGCGGGGTTTTGTTTTTTCCTTTTGATGGCGAGGAAGAAAGCGGAGAAAAAAGAGAAGGAGATATTTTTTTAATGTCTCCCGCGGGAAAAGCGGAGAAAAAGAACATAAAAGGGGAGCCGTTTATAATAAATGAGCCGGGAGAGTACGAAATCAAGGGAGCGATGATAAACGCAATTTCCCGCGGGGATAACGGGCTTTTTTATAAAATAGATATAGAAGATGTTAAAATTTGCCATTTGGGGAATTTTGCCAAACAAGAAATTAGACAATCAAAAATAGAGGAAATTGGAGAGGTGGATATTTTAATTGTTCCCATATCTTCTTTGTTGGAGAAAAATTATTCCTCCAAAGATGCCTTTTACATCGCTTCTCAAATAGAGCCGAAAATAATAATCCTTTGCGCCTTTGACAAGCAAGATGATTTGGGGGAGTTTTTTAAGGTGGCGGGGAAAGACCCCTCGGAGGCGATAGATAGTTTTAAGATTTCTTCCGGAGATATTCCCGAGAAAGAGGACGAGCAAAAGATTGTTGTTTTGTCCGAGTGACAGGCAGCCGTGTCCTAATGATGTCCCTATGATGTCCTAATGAAATAATTTTTGTCCTATTAAAATAAATTATGGCGGAAGACAATAAAAAAGAAAAAAATAAATATTTCGATATAGGAAAAGTAAATCCCTTAAACATTACCGAAGAAATGGAGGAAAGTTATTTGCATTACGCGATGTCGGTGATTGTTTCTCGAGCGCTTCCCGATGTTCGGGACGGGCTAAAACCGGTTCACAGGAGAATCCTCTACACTATGCATGAGGACGGTGTTCGCCATAACGCTAAATTTAGAAAATCCGCCACCGTTGTCGGCTCCACAATGGGGAGATATCATCCCCACGGGGATTCGGCTGTTTACGACGCCCTTGTTAGGATGGCGCAGGATTTTTCTATGAGGTATAAACTTGTGGAAGGCCATGGGAATTTTGGATCGGTCGATGGGGACCCCGCGGCCGCCGCGAGATACACCGAGTGTCGTATGTCTAAAATGGGAGAGGAAATGTTAAAAGATATAGAAAAAGACACGGTGGATTTTAGGCCTAATTACGACGGGACAAAAAAAGAACCGGCTGTTCTGCCTTCTCCTCTGCCCCAAATACTTCTAAATGGTTCTTTGGGGATAGCGGTGGGCATGGCGACATCTATCCCTCCCCACAACGCGGGAGAAGTTATAGAGGCCTGTATTCATTTAATGGACAATCCCGAATTGACCTCCGAAGACCTCACTCAATTTATAAAAGGTCCCGATTTTCCCACCGGCGGGCAAATTTACGGGAAAAAAGATATAATCGCCGCCTATTCGCAGGGTAAGGGCTCTATTGTAATAAGGGGGAGGGCGGAAATAGAAGAAAAGAAAAGGGGCGATTTTAGAATTATTATTACGGAAATTCCTTATCAAGTTCAAAAATCCGCCTTTGTTCAAGAAATTGCCAGATTGGTTGAAAATAAAAAAATAAAAGGGATAAAAACCGTAAGAGACGAATCGGACAGGCAAGGAATGAGAGTGGTGATAGATATAAAAAGAGAGGGCTTTCCCAAAAAAATACTTAATTCTCTTTATAAATATACCAACCTTCAAAGAAACTTTAATTTGAATATGCTAGCCTTGGATGGCGACATCCAGCCAAAGGTTATGCCGCTTTCGGAGATTTTATCTTTGTATTTGAAGCACAAAAAACAAGTTGTAGTCAGGAGAACGAAATTTGAATTAGAAAAAGCCCAAAAGAGGGCTCATATATTACAGGGGCTTATAAAAGCGATAAATAATATAGATGAAGTTATAAAAACGATTAAAAAATCAAATTCCCGGGAAGACGCTCGCAAAAATTTAATGGGCAAATTTAATCTTTCCGGGGACCAAGCCAACGCAATTTTGGAAATGAAACTTCAAAATTTGGCGAAATTAGAGCGAGAAAAATTGGAAAAGGAACTGGAAAATCTTAAAAAAGAAATAGAGCGGCTAAATCTTATCTTAAAATCGGAAAAGAGGCAAAAAGAAGTTATAAAAAAAGAACTGGAAGAACAAAAAGAGAAATTCCCATCCAAAAGAAAAACCAAAGTGTTTAGCGGAACGGTAAATAGCATAAAAGAAGAAGAGTTAATTCCCGCCGATGAAACGATAATAATGCTTACCAAGGGCGGGTATATAAAGCGGCTCAAGCCCTCCGTTTATAAGACGCAGAAAAGGGGCGGTTCGGGCATTTCGGGGCTCGAGGTTGCCGAAGAAGACATTGTGGAAATATTTTTGGCGGCCAATACGCTGGATAAACTTTTGTTTTTCACGGACCCCGGAAAAGTTTACCAACTTCCGGCTTGGGAGATACCGGAGATGTCTCGATTCTCCAAGGGGAGGGGGCTTATGAATTTTTTGGAAATATCGCTCGGGGAGAAAGTTTTGAATATAATTCCTTACACAAAAAAAGAAGAAGAGGCCGGGAGCAGATTTATGGTAATGGCGACTAAAAATGGTATAATAAAAAAGACAGCTCTTTCTAATTTCAAAAATGTTCGCAAAAGCGGATTAATCGCCATAAAATTGGGGAAGAGCGACTTGTTGCGCTCGGCTGGCATTATCTCCCCCGGGGATGAAGCGATGCTTATAACCCAAAAAGGAAAGTCGGTTCGCTTTAAGGCGGGAGACATAAGGGCTATGGGCCGAACTGCCGCCGGGGTTCGCGGTATAAAATTGGGGGAAAGCGACGCTGTTGTGGGAATGGGATTCTTGCCGCCGGGAGAGAAAAACGCTACAATTTTAACAATAACAGAGAAAGGATACGGGAAGAAAACCGCTGTTTCCCAGTATCGCCTGCAAAAAAGGGGCGGCTCGGGGATAAAAGCGGCTAACATTTCCGAAAAAACGGGGGATATAGTTTACGCCAAACTTCTTTTTGGGGACCCCGCCAAGGATTTAATTATAATATCCCAAAAAGGGCAGGTGATTAGAACTCCCTTAAAGGCGATTAGCAAAATGGGGAGAGTAACGGCCGGGGTAAAAACAATGAGGTTGCGTTCCGGCGATAAAGTTGCTTCGGCAATTTGTTTATAAAATTTATGCCAGAATTTGTGGAACCGGAAGAAATGTTATTAAATTTGAATATCCGCCCGTCGGCAACAGCGGCGGATTTTGGTTGCGGTTCCGGCGGCTGGACAATTCCTTTGGCGGAAATTTTAGACAAAGGAAGGGTTTTTGCCGTGGATATTCAAGAGGAAGCTCTTTCGGCGCTTTCCTCGGAGACGAAAATCAGCGGCGTCTCCAACATTAAAACAATTTTAGCCGACGCCGAAGAAGGAGTAAGAGAAATAAAAGATAATTCCTGCGATTTTGTTTTAATGACCGACCTGCTTTTTCAAGTGGACAAACCGGAAAAAGTTTTCGCGGAAGCGAAGAGGGTTTTGCTTCCCGGGGGACGGCTTTTTGCGGTGGAGTGGAACCCCGCCTCGCCGATAGGTCCCCAAGAAGGAAAACTTTCTCCCGAAAAGGTGGAAGAGTTGGCAAAGAGCGAGGGGCTGGAAAAACTAAAAGAAGTTTCGGCCGGGGATTATCATTTTGCCCTGCTTTTCAAAAACGGCAATGTTTAGAAAAAAAACAAAGACAATAAAAATCATTAAGTTTGCCGCGACGAGTTTTTTAGTTTGCTTTCTTTTGGGCGGGCCGTTTTTGTCTTTGGCGCAAAATTCCATAATAATAGAAAATCCGTTGGAGTACGAGAAAATAGGGGACATTGTGGATAACTTGGCGCAAAAACTTTTTTATATCGCTTTAATTGTGGCTCCGCTTTTGATTTTGGTGGCGGGGATTATGTATGTTTTGGCCGGAGCGAGCCCCGAACTTAAAAAGAAGGCGATAGATATGATAAAATGGACGGTAGTTGGATTTGGGATTATTTTATTTGCCAACGGGTTGGTAAATCTTGTATTATATATAATAGGCAGAAAGTAAAAGGTCGTTTCCCCGGGAAGTTAAAATTTCCGCGGGGTATAACAATATAATTTGCGTTATATAAATAAAAAATAAAAGAAAAAATATGAGTAAAAAGAAAACAATTTTGGCTTTAACCTTGGCGATGGTTCTTTTGCCCGCCTTAGCCGCGGCGCAAGGCGTGCCGGGAGAATCCTCTCCGCAAGAGTGTTGCTATATAAATCACGACTTGGGCGCTTTGGGCGGGGACACGGATGGGGTAGATAAAGGCGATGTTGTGTGTCCTGTGATAGATACCGATTGTGATGAAGATGAAGATGATTGTGAGTTAAATTGTGATAATTGTGATTTAACAGGGGAGGATAATCCTAGAGACGGCTGGGGAGCGTATTGCCTGATTGACACAGTTTACACGGTGACTGATTGGATTTTTTGGGTTGTCTTTGTAATTGGCGCTTTGATTGTTCTTTTTGGAGGCATTCAGATTATGTTTGCCAAAGGAGACCCCGAAACAGCCAAGAAAGGAGGTAATGTTATAACTTTTGGAGTAATCGGCATAGTGGTTGCCATTGTATCTAAAATAATTCCTTCGGTGGCTCAATTCTTTGTTAGGTAAAACAAAGAATTTAGATTGTATGTGTATAAAAAAAAGCGGGGCGCAAAAATTAGTTTTGGCGGTTTCTTTGCTTACTATGGTGTTGCCCGCGCTGGCGACGGCCGACACTCCGGGCGCGGGTTCTTTCAACGAGTGTTGCATTATAGACCACAAATTAGACGCTTTAAGCGAAGATACCACTGGGGTAGACAAAGGAACGATAATATGCCCCCCCGGCGGCCAAGAAGGTTCTTCCAATCCTATGGGAGGGGGAAACGGAGGCGGAAATTGCCCCAACTGCGATTTACAGGGAGGAACGCGCGTGGAGAGAAGAAGTTGGGGGGCGTATTGCCTAATAGACACAATCTACACAATTACCGATTGGATTTTTTGGCTCGCTTTTATAATCGGCGGTTTGGTCGTCCTCTTTGGCGGCATTCAGTTTATGTTCTCTCAAGGGAACCCCGAGAAAACCAAAAAGGCCGGCAATGCGATAACTTTTGGAATTGTGGGAATGGTTTTGGCGATTATATCCAAATTAGTTCCTTTGGTAGTTCGGTTTCTTGTTAAGTAAAGAGTTCAACGAAAGGTTTATATGAAAATTTTATCCAAAAATCAAAATTTCATTTCTTTTGTTTTTTGTTTTATTTTGGCGGCGGCGCTCTTTCTCTTTTTGCCGGGAGAAACTTTTGCTTGGGGAGGAGGTAGCGAGTATCTTTACGGAGACGACGAGATAGATGTTCAAGAACAAGGGATGAGGCCGGCTACTTGTTGCCTGTTAAAACATAAAATAACGATGAGGGGAGGAACAAGCGGTCAAGATTATAATGCCGGGTATTCGGTTGGCAAACCTGGGACCACTTGTTCTAATTTGGGGAGTGGGCTTAGCAGTCCTTATTATTCCACCCCCCACTGGGCCGGGCTTTGCTTTTTGGACGGCGTTTTAACATTTTCCGAATGGATAATGTGGGTAGGCATAATAGCCACCGTGACCTCCGTTATAATCGCCGGCATAATATTCGCCGTTTCCTCCGGCAGCGAGGAAATGATAAAAAAGGCGAAGAAAGCCATAATATGGGGGATAGGGGGCATCGCCGTAATTATCGGCTCGCAAATTATCCCGGGAATTATTCGCTACTTTATAGGAGTATGAGAAAGACGCCAAAAAAAACAGTTTTGGGAGGAATCTTGATTGTAATGTTTGCTCTTCCTTTGTTTTCTTCCGCCACAGTGATAATAGACGGACAAGAATTTGGAGAATCCAACGAATGCTGTCAGTTAAAGCACACCATAACAATCGGCTACACTCCCTTTCATAAGGGAGAAATAGTGCAAGGGAGAGACGACGCTATTTGCAGCATAGGAAGCGGAGGCCAGGTTACTCCCTATTGGTCGGGGCTTTGCCTATTGGATTCCGTTATGACATTTAGCGAAACAATTTTGTGGATTTCTTTGGCGGCTGTTGCCGTAGGGATTATAGCGGCCGGGATTGTTTATGTGTCGGCCGGGGGGAACGCCGAGATGATTAAAAAAGCCCATCAAGTTTTTAAGTATAGTTTAATTGGCGTTTTAATATCCGTTCTTTCCCAATTTATCCCCGGGCTGGTTAGGTATTTTATAGGAATATGACAAAAAAAGAACTTGTCAAATATATAATTCCGCTCATTTTAATTGTTCCGGCCATAGTATTGGCGGCCGGCATACTTATTGACCCCGATGGCCCCACTGGACCAAAACCTTCTCAACCTCCCCCTGAAAGAAGCAAATGCTGTATAATAAAGCACAATATTACAGTGGGAGAGAAAGATTTTTCAGCCGGTTCCATAATAAAGCCCGAAGACGAATATGTGTGTCCCCTTGGCACTATCGGTATGGATATTAAGAGAGAAAACACTCACAATTGGGCGGGAGTTTGTTTGTTGGACTCTATTATGTCTCTGGCGGAGTGGGTCTTATGGCTGGGGGCGGTGGTAAGCGCCGTTGGTCTTATGGCGGCCGGAGCGGTAATCGCTCTCTCTAGAGGAAACCCGGAAATGGTGGATAACGCGAAAAAGTTTTTTAAGTATTCTTTAATTGGGGTTTTGGTAATCGCCCTGTCTCAATTTTTGCCCGGGGTGGCGCGGTATTTTATAGGAATATGACAACAAAAAAGATATTTTTAATATTTATATTAACTATTTTTTTAAGCGGCGCTTTTTCTTTTGCCGCCGGGCAAACAGAAGGTCCCGCCAATTGTTGTAAAATAAAGCATACTATTGCAATAAAAGACGATAAAGGGAACGAAATTACAATAGTTGCCGGCAGTGTGGTTAGAACGGATGATACTACCGCTACTTGCGACCTTTCCCCTACGGGTGGCGCGAAAGAGGAGCCCCGCAGCGACTGGGCGATATTTTGCACACTGGACGCAATTTACACAATTACCGACATTGTAAATGTAGTCGCTCTTGTATTGGCGGGCGCGGTCTTTATGATTGCCGGGATACTCTTCATTAGCGCCGGAGGCAGTTCAAAGATGGTGGAAAAAGCGAAAAGTTTTTTCTCCTATGGGTTTATAGGCGTGGGGATTATAATTTTATCTAAATTTATTTTGGCTTTGGTGAGATTTTTCTTTGGGATATAATGTTTTTACCTATTTTCTCCGGTATTTTATTGGGGGCTCTTTTTTGGAGCGGGTGGGAGTTTTTATCTTTTTTCGCTTTTCTGCCCCTTCTTTTTTATTTTTCTAAAAATCAACAAAAGCCCTTTATAGCGGGGACGCTTTTGGGTATTTTTTATTTTTCCCAAGCCGGAATTTGGTTTTTTAATATCTTGCCCCTTAATTGGCTGGGTGTTTATTCTCCTTGGCGGTCTTTTATTTTGCTTTTTTCTTTTTTTGTTTTGGCTGTTTTATTCTCTTCTGTTTTTACGGGAGCTTTTTCCGCTCTCGCCAAAAAAGCGATGGAGAAAAAAACTCTTTTTTTAATTCCCGCTCTTTGGGCGGCTTTTGAATTTTTAAGAATTTTTTCTTATTCTTTAATCTTTGCCGGAGAAGGGAGTAGTTTGGGAGCAAATTGGACGCTGGCCGCTTTGGGTTATTCTCTTGCCGGGAATAAATATTTGTTGCCTCTGGCGGAGGTAGGGGGCGTGTGGCTTTTAAGTTTTACCGTTGTTTTTATAAATGTTTTGATATTTTGGGTTTTTAGTAAAATAAAAAAGGAAAAAGGCAGGGGAGACATTTTAAGCGCTCGAAAACGCCCCCTTGTTTTTCTATCCATAGTTTTAATTACAATTCTTTTTAGCGGTTTTTTTGTTCCCGGCAAAGCGTTCTCGCCGGGAGGTAGGGGAGAGGGGGAAGAGCGGCTTTCCGTTTTGGCGATAAGAGCGGATTTCCCGCCCCGATTTATTATAAACGCTAAAGAGAAAAGAGAGCGGGAGGAAAGTTATAGAGAATTGATAAAAAAGGGATTAAAAGAGGAGAAGGGGGCGGATATTATAGTTTTGCCCGAGGACTCTCGAGTTTTGGAGGTCATAAAAGAATTGGAGGTAGAGGAAGAGACACTTTTTATTTTTTCGGGGCGAGAGGAGAGCGGGAATCAAGCAAATTCAAAAGTTTTTTTTACCAGCGAAAAAGGCAAAATAGCGGCAATTCGGGACAAAACGGCTCTCATTCCTTTCGGGGAATACTTGCCGTTTTTAGCCGCTCCCTTGAAGTGGACAGCCCCTAAATGGAGCGCCAATTTCAAAAAGTTTAGAAGTTATTCGCTCGCCGAAGATGTTTTCGGCGGCTCTGTTTATTATAAAAAAGGAAAGATAAATTTTGTTCTATGCTCGGAACTTTTATCCCCAGCTATATACAGAAAAAGGGCGAAGGGGGCGAGTATTATGGTAAATATGGCAAGCCAGTCCTTTGCTCGCAACTCTTCCATTTTAGACAGACAGGTTTTACAAATTTCTAAAATACGAGCGGCCGAAAGCGGAAAGTTTTTAATCCGTTCGGCAAACGGGGGAGAGTCCTTTATAATATCTCCAAGCGGAGAAATTCTGGAACTTCTCTCCGAGGGCGAGGGGTTTGTGGCAATGTTCATTCCTTTAAAAAATGGGCGAAGCCCTTATCATAAAACAGGCGATATTGTTTTGTATATTTCCCTTTTTACTCTGGTGTTAAATTTTTCCAATTTCAAAAAATCCGAGGGGTCCTAAATGTTGTAATTTTTATGTTTTTATTGTATAATATAAATGAACAATCTTTGGCTCTTTTTTATAAAATTTGATTTTTTTGCTCATTAATGGTATAAAAAAATCAGTTCACAATAGATAATTAGACAACTAAATAAACTAAATAAAAGGAGGGTTTATGAAAACCCTGAATGTTTTTTTTGTTTTGGGAGCGATATTATTTTTATCTTGCTCCCAAATTACGGTAGTCCCCCCGGATTATTATAGCGGGGCAACTATCGTAAGGGGCGATTCGGCGGCAGTCCCCGCCAAAACACCCACTATAACAAAGCGGATCTTTTTTGGGAACCAATCTGTAATGGTTCTTAAAAAAGACGGTTCTCTTGGCGGGGTTGTTAGTACCCACAAGGGAAATTATTTCATCACAGATTCGGTTAAAACAGGGGTAGAACACCGCCCCTTGTGGTATAGATATGGTTATGGATATAAATCTTCCGCGCGAACCTTAATGGAATGCGGAAGATAAAAATGTAAAAGCGCCTCAAAAGAGGCGCTTTCTTTTGGAAAATTTATAAAAAAATCGTGTCAGGGGCGGGGGTCGAACCCACAAGTCCAAAAAGGACACAAGGTCCTAAACCTT
>CAZYWT010000019.1:0-11092 GCA_964651635.1 uncultured Candidatus Saccharibacteria bacterium
TCGGACGATCGTCCGATTTTGTTATGGAACTAATATGTTTTTTGTAATACTGCTGCCGGGATAGGATTCCACTGCGTTAGAACCTGTCGCTTCACTCCCTACAACCCCACGGGTTTTAACACTCGGATAAATCCTCGCTTTTCCTTACTCGGAAGGACACAAGTTTCCTCCCGGCCCCGCCTTTTAGGTTCGAATCCTATTCCCGACAAAATATATTAAAAAATATATTCGCAAGGGATATGTTTTTTGTAATACTGCTGCCGGGCTAGGATTCGAACCTAGATTAATGGGACCAAAACCCATCGTCTTACCATTGGACGACCCGGCAAAGAGAAATTGTTTCACTCTTTGTTATTTTACTCTTTTTGGGACGAAATTTCAACAATAGCAATCTCTACCGGAAGTTGAGGAATGGAGGCGAATGGAATTTCTTTTTCCGCTTTTTCGAACCTTTCGGTTATTTGAGGAATTTTTTCACCGAGAGTTTTTATAATTTTTTTTACTCTTCCCTCTTCTTTCGGAGAGTTTTTTAAGTAATTTCCGTAAAATTTTCCGCTAACTTTATAAAGCATAATATCCCGCAACTGTTTTGTTATGGAGCGCGCCGCTTCTTCCGGGGAAGAACCCTTAAAGACGCTTTGATTGAGAATTTCTATCGCTTCTTTGACTTTCTTGTTTGCTATGTTTTCTATAATATCCAAAGAAATTTTTTCTTCGGCAAGCCCTAAAATTTCAAAAACTTTTTCTTTTTTTATATTCTTCTCCGTGAAACTCAAAACTTGGTCTAACATAGAAAGAGCGTCTCGCAATCCGCCGTCGGCCGCTTCGGCGATGGCGGAAACTGCTTCTTCCTCAAAATCAACCCCCTCTTTTTTAAGGATTGTTTTTAGGTAATTTTCAATCTCCTCGGCGGACAACCTTCTAAAATCAAATCTTTGGCAACGAGAAACGATTGTCGGCAGCATTTTTCGGGATTCAGTGGTGGCTAAAATAAATATGGCGTGCTCGGGGGGTTCTTCCAATGTTTTTAGAAGGGCATTGTTTGCGTCTTTGGACAACTGATGGGCTTCGTCTAAAATAAATACTTTGTATTTTGATTTTACGGGAGAAAAACCGATACCTTCTTTTAACTCCCTGATGTCGTCTATTCCCCTGTTGGAAGCGGCGTCTATTTCTATTAAATCAATGGCGTTTTGATTTACAATTTCTTGGCAGGATTCGCATTTTCCGCAGGGCTCAAACTTTCCTTCTTTTCTGTTTTGGCAGTTTAACGCTTTTGCCAAAAGACGGCCGGTGGTTGTTTTTCCGCTTCCCCTTGGCCCGGTAAAAAGAAAGGCGTGGGCTATATTTTCGGAGGAAATTTCGTTTATTATCGTTTTTATAATATGCTCCTGTCCAATCATTTCGGAGAATTTTTGCGGGCGATATTTTCTGTATAGAACTTGATTTTTCATATTTTTTTGTTTTTAAAAAAGAAAAACACAAAAAGAGAAGCCGCAATAATTGTGCCCAAAAGAGATTGAACTCCCAAAAAATTATATATGGAAACGCCTCCCAAAACAAGCAAAGTTATAATTACCCCCGCTATTGTCACTCCTAAAAATATGGCAAGCAAACTTTTTTTAAGGGGGTAGTTTAGAATAAAAGACGCCAAAGCGCCCGTCCAAGCGCCCGTTACCGGCAAGGGAATTGCCACCAAAGCCACTAATCCCCAAAACCCCTTTTTTTGAACTTTCTCTCCTCTCTTCTCCGCCCTTTTGGCGAAAAAATTTAGAATTTTTCCAACAAATCTTTTTTTGTTTATTTCTTTTCTTTTTATCGCTTCCGAGAATTTTTTGGCTGTTAGAAGAATTAGAATCGGAGGCAAAAAATTGCCGAAAACGGCAATAATAAAAGTTAAAAAGATGTTGTAATTTCTAAATAAAATTCCGTAAGGAATTGCCGCCCTCAATTCCCCTATCGGGGTTATGGAGAGAAAAAATATTTCCAGTTCTGCGCTCATTTTTTTGTTTTTTATTGTTGATTTTATTATATATTACCAAAAAAAAGAGATATAAAAAAGCGGGGTTTTTTAACCCCCGTCAAATCAAATAACTATCTAACCGAAACGCCTTTGGTTAAATCAGAAACTTTCTGAGTAATTTTTTTAAATCGAACTTTGTTTAGAGCGGTTGCCCCGATATGACATCGGGGCAACCGCCCAAAATTAAAAAACCAAAGAAAAAACCAGAGACCCGCTCTCTGTCACTTTGGCAGAGAGCAGGTCTCTAACATCTATTAGCGCTCTTTTGGTTTTATAGAATAGTTGGTATATAATTAAATTAAAGCGTTAGGAAAAATATGAAAAATATGGAAGATGTTTATCTATACAATTCTCTAACTCGCGAAAAAGAAAAGTTTGTTTCCTTAAAGCGAAAATCGGTTGGGCTTTACGCTTGCGGACCCACGGTTTATTGGCACGCTCACATTGGCAATTTGAGAACATATATATTTGAAGATGTTTTAAGGAGAGTTTTGGCGAAGAGCGGTTATAAAATTAAACATATTATAAATATAACCGATGTGGGACATTTAACTTCGGACGAGGATTGCGGAGAGGATAAGATGGAAAAAGGGGCGCGTCGGGAAAAGAAAACGGTTTGGGAAATTGCCAAGATATATACCGAGAGTTTCAAAGAAAGTTTAAAAAAACTAAACATTATTAGTCCCGACAAATGGATAAAAGCCACTGACACCATAAAAGAACAAATTGATTTAATAAAAAAATTAGAAGAAAAGGGTTTTACATATACCACGAGCGACGGAGTTTATTTTAACACCTCCAAACTTTATTCTTACGGAAAACTTTGGCCCGGCAATATGGAACTAAAAGAAGGAGTGAGAGTTGCTTGCGGAGAAAAAAAGAATTCCAAAGATTTCGCTCTTTGGAAATTTAGTCCCAAAGAGGAAAAGAGGCAGATGGAGTGGAATTCTCCGTGGGGAGTTGGTTTTCCCGGTTGGCATACGGAGTGCGTTGTTATGGCAACAAAAGAACTCGGCATTCCCATAGATATTCACTGCGGAGGGGTAGACCATATTTTGGTTCACCACACAAATGAAATAGCGCAAGCCGAAGCCGCTTTTGGAAAAAATCTGGCTCGCTTTTGGATTCACGGAGAACACTTGATATTAAAAGAAGGTAAAATGGCGAAGTCGGCGGGAAATATAATAACGATGAATAGTTTAACAAAAAAAGGATACTCCCCTCTCGCTTTTCGCTACTTTGTTTTAAGCGCTCATTATAGAAGCAAGCTCACCTTTTCTTGGGAGGCTTTGCGCTCGGCCGAAAATGGCTTAAAAAATATTTATGATAAAGTGGCGGAAATTCGGAGCGAGAGAGAAAATAAAAAAAGCAAAAACAGCGAAAATAGCAAAGCAAAGAGCGAAAAATATATTAAAAGTTTTTTCTCCGCCGCCCGAGACGACTTAAACATTCCCCGAGTTCTCGCTATTTTGTGGGAAGTGAGCGAGGACAAAGATCTAGCAAATAAAGACAAGTATTCTCTTATTCTAAAATTTGATAACATTTTGGGATTAAAATTAAATAAAATTAGAAAAGTAAAAGTTCCTCGCAAAATTTCCAAACTTCTCAAAAAAAGAGAAGAGTTAAGAAAAAAAGGAGAATTTAAGGAAGCCGATAAAATTAGAGAGAGAGTGGAAGAAGAAGGGTTTGCTCTGGAGGATTGCCCCGAAGGATGCAAGGTTAGAGGGTTTTGCTTAAAAAAGAGTTGAAACATTCTTTATTTTATTTAGTATAACAATATGGCAGAAGAAAGCGTAAATAAAATTCCCCCGCAAAATATAGAAGCGGAAAAGTCCCTTTTGGGATGTCTTTTAATGGACCCGCAAGCGATTATAAAAGTTGCCGATTTTCTTCGAGCGGAAGATTTTTACAACATTAAACATTCCAAAATATATCAAGCGGTTTTGGATATATTTGGAAGAATGGAAAGTGTTGATATTTTAAGCGTGTCTAACCGCTTAAAAGAAAAAAATGAATTGGAAAATATTGGAGGAATGAGTTATTTAACTTCTTTGGTAAATTTTGTTCCCACCGCCGCTCATATAATGGAATACGCTCGGATAGTCCAGCAAAAACGGATTTTGCGCGAACTTATTTCGGCAAGTTATGATATTGGAAAATTGGGTTACCGCGAAGAAAAAGATATAGACGCTTTGCTGGACGAAGCGGAAAAAAGAATATTTAGCATTGCTCAAAAATCTCTTACTCAAAAATTCTTTTCCGTAAAAGACGGATTGGAAGAAACCTTCAAAAGAATAGAAAAACTTTCCGAGAGTAAAGACGGAATCAGAGGAATTGCCACTGGCTTTAAGAATTTAGACAATATGCTGGCGGGATTGCAAAAATCAGACCTTATTATCCTCGCCGCTCGTCCCAGTATGGGAAAGTCCGCCCTTGCCACTGATATTGCTCGCAATGTGGCTTCTCGCTTAAAACTTCCGGTGGGGATATTTAGTTTGGAGATGTCAAAAGACCAAATTATCGACCGGCTTATCGCTTCGCAAGCTGATATTGACCTTTGGAAGTTGAGAACGGGGCGACTTTCCGGAGAGGGAGAAGACAATGATTTCCAAAGAATTAGAAACGCTATGGGAGTTTTGTCCGAAGCCCCAATATTTATAGACGATATTTCAAGTTCCAACATACTTCAAATGAGAGCGATGGCGCGGCGGCTTCAAGCAAGGCATGGATTGGGTCTTATCATTGTTGATTATCTGCAGTTAATGGACCCGATAAATCCCAATTTAAGTATGGTTCAACAAGTTACCGAAAATTCCAAAGCATTAAAATCGTTAGCAAAGGAACTAGAGATTCCCGTTTTGGCGCTTTCTCAACTTTCTCGTTCCGTGGAGCATAGAACTCCCCAAATTCCCCGCCTCGCCGACCTTCGTGAAAGCGGATCTCTAGAGCAAGATTCTGACATAGTGCTTTTTATTTATCGCGAGGAGAGATATAACGAAAACACGAATAAAAAAAATATAGCCGATATTATAATCGCCAAGCACAGAAATGGTCCCGTGGGCAAAACGGAACTTTATTTTGACGATGGCAGGGCTACATTTAGAGATATAGAAAAGCATATTGGCGGAGACGAACCAGTCCCAAACGAATTTGAGTAAAAATAGTTATGAACTCCCCTTCCATAGAAAAACTAATTAAAATTTTTGCTCGTTTCCCGGGAATAGGGCCCAAAGCGTCCGCCCGTCTTGTTTATAATATACTCTCTCTTTCTCCCGAAGAATCCCGAGAAATGGCGAATTTAATAAAGAAAATAAAAAGCGATATTTACAACTGCGAAAAATGTTTTGCTTATTTTGAACCGAAAAACAAAGAAAAAATCTGTTCCCTTTGTCTTGACAAAGACAGAGATAAAAGATATTTAATGGTGGTGGAGAAAGAAACCGATTTTGAGGCGATTGAAAAAACAGGAAAATTCAAGGGCTATTATTTTATTATGGGCGGAGTAATTTCTAAAATGGAAGATTTGAAACGAGAGAGAAATTTTATTAAAAAAAGAAATTCCGAGTTAATAGAGCGACTAAAAAACTCCGCTATTGAAGAAATTATTTTGGCGCTTAACCCTACTCCCGAAGGAGAGGCGACTTCTCGTTGGATAGAAGCGGAAATAAAAAACTCTCCCCGGATAGAGGGGGTTAAAATTACCCATTTGGGGAAAGGGTTGCCTGTTGGCGGAGAGTTGGAATACACGGACGAAGAAACTCTCGCCTTTGCTCTTCGGCGAAGAGAGTGAAATTTCTTAAATTATTTTTCCAAAATTTTCTCTATTTGAATTTCTGTGTAAGATTGCCTATGCCCTTGTTTCTTTTTATACCTCTTTTTAGGTTTGTATTTGAACACTATAACTTTTTTTCCTCTTCCTTGCGAGAGAATTTTCGCTTTTACTTTGGCGTCGCTAACAAACGGTTCCCCTATTTTTACATTTCCGCTCTTATCGCCTAAAAGCAAAACCTCGTTGAATGTTATTTCTTCTCCTTCTTTTTTGTCTATTTTTTCAATTTTTAGTTTTTGATTGAAACGAACAAGATATTGTTTCCCCCCCGTTTTAATAACCGCAAAATCCATATTTTTATTTTTCTATTTTTTTATTTTCCTCGGGACTTTTTATTTGTCCCAAGTTTTCTATTTTTGTTTTTAACCTTTCAAATTCTGTTCGCGCTCTTTCGGAGCAATTTTTGGCTCTTTCTATGTGGGATGTTAAAACAGAAAAGTCGCCTTCAAACTTTAACGCTTCTTGTTTTACGGACTTCATACCTCTTAAAATCTCTTTGGCGCTTTCCTCTATTTTTGCCCCTTCCAACCCCAGCATAATTGTTTTGAGGAAATAATAAAAGGAATTGGGGGAAGTGAGATAAACTCTTCTCTGTTGGCTAATTTCCGTTATTGACGGCTGTTTTAGAGCAACTTCGTAATAAACGGCTTCTGACGGCACATACATAACGGCAAAATCAACGGTTCCTTCTTGGGGCAAAATATATTTTTGTGAAATGTCTTTTATGTGTTTTTTAATATCCCTTAAAAACGCTCTTTTGAAATTTTTCTTTTCTTCTTTGTTTTTCGCTTTTTTCATTTTTTGAAAATTTTCCATCGGAAATTTGGAATCAATCGGTATTATTCCTTGATTTGTTTTTATTATGGCGTCCACTTTTTGTCCTTCGTGAAATTGATATTGAAGAGCGAAATTCTTTTTTGGCAAAACTTGAACTAAAAGGTCTCGTAAAACTTGCTCTCCTATATTCCCCCTTAATTTTGGAGAGCGGAGAAAATCTTGAAATTCTTTCATTGCCCGATTCATTTCTTGAACTTTTCCCAACTCGTAAGACATTTTATTATATCCCGCTTCAAATCCTTTTCTTATATTCTCCAAATCTTGCTTTATCATTCCGAGGGACTCTCCCCTATTTTCTGATTTTTTTAATTTTTCCAATTCTTTTTTTACCCAAAAAAAAGAAGTTATAATTGCCGCCGTAAAGACAAAAAATAAAATCGAAACTATTATCTCGCTCATATACTAATTTTATACTAACAAAACTTTTATAAATTGCAATAAAAAAGCCCAATATAAGATGTCGGAGACCCGACCTCTGGCAGAGTGACAGAGACCCGACCTCTGGCAAATCGCCAGAGGTCGGGTCTCTGGTTATTTCTATTTTGTTAAGTTTGGGCGGTTGCCCCAATGTGATATCGGGACAACCGCCCCAAGCAACTGGTTTTATATCAAAAGTTGGGCGGAGATAAAAATTAAATATAGGGCTATTAAAATATACGCTTCGCGACGGGAAATTTTTTTATTTGTTTTAGAAAATATAAAAAGCGCCGCTCCAATTATAAAGAGAAATAAAATGTTTATTAAATACGGAGAGAAGTTTACGATTTCAAAAGGAGAGATTAAGGACGCAACGCCTAAAACCAACGAAAAACCAACGGCGGCGAAATTTAGGAAATTTACCAGAACCTCCCGCCTTCTTTTTATAAATTTTGCTCGGATACCGAATATAATTTCCGGAAGCGCCGTTCCTGCCGTTACAAAAATAGCTCCGGCAACCACAAGAGGTATTCCCATCTCCGCCGCCGCAAAATTTACAGAACGAACAATTCCTTCTCCGGAGAGGAGCAGTAACACCAAAGAGCCCAAAAGAACGGAAAAATCTTTCAGAAAGTTTCCATATTCAATTTTTTGCTTTTCTTTATTTTCCGCTTTTTTCTTTAATAAATTTTTGTTTCTTAAAATAATTTGTATGTAAAAAATAAAAGCGAGCAAAAGAATAATTCCATCTATTCGGCTCATTTTTTTATCCAATATAAGCAAAATTGGCAAGAGAGATAGAAAAACAACAAATCCGCAATTTTCTTTTTTTGCTTGCCTCCCGATATTTAGAGGGGTGTTGCCCAATAAAACGACAAGCGAAATTCCCAAACTTAAATTAAGAATGTTTGTTCCGAATATATTGCCAAAACTAATTTGGGCGCTGCTGTGGAAAGCGGAACTCAATCCAATAAAAATTTCCGGCAAGGAAGCGATAAAAGCGAGCGTTAGAAAAGTTTTCACGGATTCGCTCCAATTTAGATAATCGGATATTCTTCCCGCCGACCTCGCCAGCCAAATTCCCGTTTTAACTAAAAGGAAACAAGAAGCGAAAAATATCAGAGAATAAAGCAAAATCATAATTCAACCTGTTTTTTTACGATAAAATAATGTTTAGCCATTTCTATCAGGGTTAATTTTAAGAGTCCCAAGCCAAAAAGCAAGCTCCAGTCGTATATGTTAAGAGGAACGGTTCCCAAGAGTTTTTGGAGAAAAGGGACATAAACTCCCGCCGCTATCCCCAAAAGAGCCAAAAACCAACTGATATTTAGAACTTTATTGGAGAACGGATTAATTTTCCAAAGATTTTTACGCAAACTTTTACAAGAAAATAAATAGAATAAAGAATCAATTCCCAGCGCCACAAAAATAAATGTTTGAATGTGTATTAAAGATTGTGCTCCCCAAACAGTCAAAAGATAAATAAAAACGGAGAAAAGAATAAGGTCAGTTAAAATCCCTATAATAAATATAATCGCTTTCATCTCTTTTGTGAGAAGCGAGCCGCGATAATCGGTTGCTCGTTTTTTCATCAAATCCTTTTCTTTCGGTTCAAAAGCCAGAGCAAACCCGAGTATTCCGTCCTCCGCCAAATTAATCCATAATATTTGAACCGCGGTTAAGGGAAGAGGCAATCCCGCCAAAACACTCGCTCCAATTAAAATAATTTCCGTGAAACTGTCTGACAATAAATATGTGATAACCTTTTTGATATTGTCTAAAATTCCCCTCCCCTCCTCTATGGCTTTCACAATCACCGAAAAACCGTCGTTCAAAAGCACCAAATCCGAAACCTCTCGCGCCACATCCGTTCCCGAACCCAAAGAAACACCAATATCCGCTTTTTTAAGGGCGGGAGCGTCGTTTATTCCGTCCCCCGTCATCGCTATTACTTTGTTTTTCCTCTGCCACGCTTTTATAATTCTTAATTTATGCGAGGGTTCCACGCGAGCGAATATATTTATTTTGTCTAATTTTTTATCCAACTCTTTGTCTGTGAGTTTGTCCAAATCTTTGCCCTCCATAGAAGTTTGTCCTCCAACTTTTAGCCCCAATTCTTTTCCCGCCGCCATAGCGGTTAAAAGATGGTCGCCGGTAACAATAATGGGAGTAAGCCCCGCTTTTTTCGCCAACCTTATCGCCGGCTTTACATCTTCCCTTAACGGGTCTTTTAATCCTATAAGAGAAGTAAAAACGAGTTTGGAGGGGTTTTCTATTTTGTTTCCTTTTTGTTTTCTGTAAGCGGTGGACACAACCCTCATTCCTTCCTTTGCCATTTTGTCTATTTTGCTTTTTATTTTTTCTTTCTCATTTTTAGTTAGTTTTTCCGCTCCTTCCCCCTTGTCTAAAAAGGCGCTTCTTCTCAAAACGCTTTCCGGCGCTCCCGAGACAAAAAGAATTTTTTCTTTTTCATTTTTTTCTCTATGGAGCGAGAGAATAATTTTATCTTTGCTGTTAAAGGGGACTTCTTTTATTTGAGGAAATTGTTCTTTTATTTCAATTCCTTTTTTGCCCGCAAAAAGAAGCAAGGCTTTGTCTGTGGGTCTACCCTTTATGCTCCATTCGCTTTTTTTGTCTTCTGGGTTTTCCACGAACGCTTCGTTGCATAAAGCGCAGGATTGAATTGCCCGCTCTTTATTTTTGGTAAAAACCTTTGCCACTTCCATTTCTCCTTTCGTTAGGGTGAGCGTTTTATCCGTGGCTATTACCGAAGCGTTTCCGAGTGTTTCGGTCGAAGAGAGTTTTCTAACCAACCCTTTTTGCTTTAATATCCTTTGCATTCCAAGAGCGAGAATTATAGTAAAAGATATAGGAAGTCCTGTTGGGATTGCCGAAACCGCCACCGCTATTGTTGTGGTGAACATTTCGGCAAAATCTATTCTTCTGGCAATTCCTATCAAAAAAATAAGCAACGAAAAAACGCCGATAAAGATTCCGAGAACTTTTGAAAAATTGGCGAGTTTTTTTTGATAAGGAGTTTCTTCTTCTTCCGTTTCTTTTATTAGTCTGGCTATTTTTCCAAGTTCTGTGGTTTCACCGGTTTCTGTTACCACCATTTTCCCCTCTCCCGCTTCCACGATAGTTCCCATGTAAGCCATATTTTCTCTGTCGGCGAGGGGTGTTTGCGCCGCCATTGCGTTGGTTTTTTTCTTGTCGCTCGCCCATTCTCCCGTGAGAGCGGCTTCGGAAATCTGGAGATTTTCGGAGGCGATTATTCTTCCGTCGGCCGGTATTTTATCACCCGATTTTAACAAAATTATATCGCCGGGAACCACTTTTTTTTGAAAAATTTCTTTCTGTTTTCCTTCCCTTATAAGAATTGTCTTTTCTTTGAGAACATTTTTTAATTTTTCTAGCGCCCTAGACGCTTTGTTCTCCTGAGCAAACCCAACAATAGTGTTTACAAAAACGGCGGCGAAAATTACAATAGTGTCCGTCCACTCTTTCATAAAGAGTGTAATAATCCCGGCAAAAACTAAAATATAAATTAAAGGGCTCTTAAACTGCCCCATAAATATCTGAAAATTAGTGGCTCGCCTTTTTCGCGGAAGTTTGTTCTCCCCTACCCTAACAAGCCGTTTTCGCGCCTCTTCTTCCGAAAGTCCCGAAACGAGCTCGGTGTTTAGCGACTTTATTACCCTTTCTTTTGATAAATTATGCCAAACGCTTTTCATATTTATTATTATATCAAAAAGAAAATTAAACTAAAAACAAAATGCGTTTAATCATATAAAATCCGAATGAAAAAAAGATTATCAAATTGCCAGTGACCGGGTCTCTGGCAAATCGCCAGAGAGCGGGTCTCTGGTTTTTTCTCTATGATATCGGGGTAATCGCTCGGTAAATATAATTTTTGTGGGGAGTTTTCCACAGTCGGGGTTTGACAAAAATTTGAAGAAAACAATAATTCTCGCCGTGTTTGTTTT
>CAZYWT010000020.1:0-10766 GCA_964651635.1 uncultured Candidatus Saccharibacteria bacterium
CGATCGTCCGATTTTGTTATGGATTATTAACCAAATAATATATTTTATATTTAGTTTTTTTGTTCTGTTTGCCAACAGGCAATAACAAAAAATTTCCTAAATTTATTGAATAAGTCCCAAAAATTTCCTATACTAAATAATGAGAGTGGATTTATTATATTTCTACTAACTATTTTGATTTTGAATACCATTGTTAAAATAGAAACAGGAGAAAACCCAAACCCAACAATGGCAACATAAGAAAAACCCACCAAAGCATTAAGTGTTGGCCTGGAAGATTTAACGAAATAAGAAAATATGAGTAAATCATTTACTATCCACGACCTACCAAAAGACGAGCGTCCACGCGAGCGATTAGTTAAGTTTGGCGAACAGGCGCTTTCGGCTCAAGAATTACTACAGCTTATTTTGGGACGAGGTATTGCCGGTGAGTCAGTGGCAGTTACGGCGCAAAAACTATTAACACAATTCGGCAGCTTGCAAAAAATATCCGAGGCAAACATTGAGGAATTGTCATCAGTCAAGGGAATTGGTCTAGCCAAAGCCGCTCAAATAAAAGCCGCATTTGAAATTGGCCATCGGCTTTCTACTCAAACCACATCTTACAAAAGCAAAGAACTTACCAATCCAGAAAAAGTTTTCAAGTTTATGCGAAGTAAGATCAAAGACTACAAAAAAGAACGACTTTATGTTATTGCCCTAAACGCTCGCGGTTGGACCGTAAACGAAATTTCTGTTGGGGCGCTTGATTCAAGTGTGGCTCATCCTAGAGAGGTTTTTTCCGAAGCAATTAAAAATAATGCTTCCTCTGTAATATTTGTTCATAATCATCCCTCAGGTAACACAGAGCCGTCTGAAGAAGATGTTAAAATCACTAAGCAGCTTATGAAAGCAGGAGAATTGCTCGGAATTAAAGTTTTAGACCATATTATAATAACCACAAAAGATTTCCGCAGTATAATTTAATAACAAAAATGAATAAAGATATTCAAAAACCAATCGAAAACTATTTGAAAAAAAGCTCTCAAAAAGTAGTTGATTTTGTAGTGCGAGAGAAAAAAGTAAAGTACGACAAAAGTATTAAATCCCACAGAGAAATTAAAACTATTTCCGGAGACGAAGAGGCAGTGCGTAGCTATCTTGTAACGAAATTAATTAATGAGCTGGGGTACAAGAAAGAAAATATTGAACTTGAAAAAGAATATGATATCGGGAGGCCCAAAGTGAATAAACCAAGAATTGATGTGATAGTAAGAGACGATAAGGACAACGCCTTTTTGTATATAGAAGCAAAAAGCCCTCAGGATTACGAAAAAAATAAAGATGAAGTCGTTGAAAAACAGCTTTTCAACCTCGCCTCGCAAGAACAGGGCCAAGGCAAAAAAGTAAAGTACCTCGTCCTTTATACGGTTGAGATAGTTGAAGATAAAATAAAAGACAAATGTATTTTAATTGATTATGAAAAGTTTCCTTCTTTTGAAGAATGGAAAGATGTTCGTAATTTTACCGATGAATTGCCGGAAAGATATGGAAAAGCCCAGAAAGAGCCGTATATTAAAGGCGGGAAAAAGGATTTAGACACCAGCTTTACTTACGAACAATTAGATGGAATTAGAAAAAATCTTCACAATGTGCTTTGGGGCGGCGGAGGAGCCGATGACAACGATATTTTTTCTTCGCTGGTAAATATAATTTTGGCAAAAATCCAAGATGAAGACGAAAAAGAAAAAGGCGAAAAATACGATTTTCAAGTATTTACTTTTAAAGATGGCAAGAGTTTTGAATCTAATGAAGAGCTTTTTGAAAGAATAAACGAACTTTACAGACGGGCATTAAAGCAAAAACTTAACATCACAAACGAGGCAAAACTCAAAAAGTCCTATGTCATAGACGAAAATAAATTATCGCTCCCGAAGTTAAAATACACAGTGGCGGAACTGGAAAGGTTTTCATTCGTGGACGGAAAAAATAGCTTTGACGGTAAAGATATTCTCGGAGATTTCTTTGAGGGAATTATTCGCGAAGGATTTAAACAAACCAAGGGCCAGTTTTTCACTCACATTCATATTGTAAAATTCCTGCTTTGGGGATTACAGCTTGATAAATTAGCCATTGAAAGAGTGAATAACGATTTGGAAATCCCTTATTTAATTGATCCAGCTGCCGGTAGTGGAACATTTTTGATTGAGTATATGAAATTCATTACAAAAAACCTGAAATACAAATTCAAAGATAAATTAGCCACGAAAAGAGCGGTTGAAGATAAATTTAATGAGTGGTTTATGCCCAACCACCGAGAAAACAAATGGGCTAGGGAATATATTTACGGCATAGAAATGAACTTTAACTTAGGAACGGCTACGAAAGTAAATATGATTTTGCATGGCGACGGCTCAACCAATGTTTTTGTTAAAGACGGGCTTTTGCCTTTCAACTTCTACGACAAAGAAACCGCGCCGAACTTCTTGAAGCAATACGAGGAAGACAAATTATATTTTGATAGGGATGTGAACGCACAGTTTGACGCTATTATTACCAATCCGCCCTTCAGTGTTGATTTGGACAACGAAACCAAAAAGCATCTTTCCAACGGGTTTCTTTTCGGTAATAAAAAGAATTCGGAAAATCTGTTCGTGGAAAGGTGGTATCAACTGCTTAAACCAAACGGCCGACTTGGAGCTGTTTTACCGGAAAGTGTTTTTGATACTACGGAAAATAAATACATCCGTCTTTTCATTTATAAGTATTTTAAAGTAAAGGCAATCGTCAGTTTGCCCCAGCTTACTTTTGAGCCGTTCACTTCCACAAAAACCAGTTTGCTTTTCGCGCAGAAGAAAACAAAAGCGGAAATTCAAGAGTGGAATAAACTTTGGAGCAAATACTCAAACGAGTGGAGCAACCTTAAAACCCGATGCGAAAACCTGCTGGTGGTATATATTGACGGCAAAGACCGAAGTAAATTGCCGTCAATTAAAAATCTGAAAAATTCGGAAGAAAAAGAAATTTTAGCAAGAATGCTTAAAGATTATATAGAGAACGGAGACAAAAAACTTTCCGCCAAAGAACTTATAGAAAGATATCAAGATGAATTAAAAGAACTCTGTAAATATGATAATGACACTAAAGATATTTTTGGCTTTGTAAATACTTGGTGGGTGTTTGGCGAAGTGGCGAAAGAATTAAATTACAAAATCTTTATGACAGAAGTTGAAAATATCGGTTACAAAAGGACAAAGCGAGGCGAAAAACCCATGCCAAACGAACTTTTCCGCACTAATAATAAAGGCGAGATTTTAGTTGACGATGGAGTTATGAAAACGGCGCTGGATTATATGCGGAAAATTGAGTGGGAATAAATTAGCTATGCACTATCAAATTTTGGATACAATTAAACAGGCGGCGAGAAATAAGCGGGTGTTACGTATTATTTATATTGAGAAAGATGGTACAAGCGAAGGATGGCGGTATGTTGAGCCGTATAGTTTCAGCAAAGATGAAGGTGAACAAGGTCTTTTTGCTTGGGATATTTCAAGGGCCGGTATAAGAAGATTTAGTTTAGAACGAATAACGCAAGTCGAAATAACAGGACAGACTTATGTGCCACGTTATGCGGTTGAGATATTTTAATTATGGAAAAAGAGATTTTTAAATTCAAATTAAGGGGTAAAACATTAGTTATGATTGATTGGGCGAATGTCTATGGTTGGTTTTCTGACCCGAATAGTAGAACTTATTTGGGATGGGAAGTTGACCCAAATAAACTTTTTACATATTTAAAATCATATCAAAATATTGCTGATATAAATTTTTATTTTGGCGTTGAATCTGGTAAACCAAAGTCGGTTGCTTTCAAAGAAAAAATTGAGAACATTGGTTATTCTCACAAAAGTAAGGAGGTAAAGTGGGTGCCTGCATCGCTTGAAACAACTGCTCATTTCAAAATTATTGTCCAGAAACTTTTCGATGTATTAGATAATGTAAAAAATACTAATTCTGATTTATCAAATCGTCTTTACGAATTACTACAAAAGATAAAAGGATTGCCCAAAATTTCTATAGGCAATGAAAATGTGGCTTTTCAACTTACTAACGAAACTCAACTTAAAGAAATTTACGAAACAATTGAAGGATTAGATGTTGATTTGAAGAACTTAAATATAAACATAGGTGAACTGCAAGAACAACTTAAACAGCCGGTTCTTCGTAGGAAATGCGACTTTGATGTAGAAATCAGCCGGGATGTCTATAATAATTTAGAAAATTTCGAGACGATGATTATTTTTAGTGGCGACGGTGATTACGCCGCCCTTGCAGAAGATCTTATCTCAAAAGGCAAAAAAGTGATTGTAGTTTTCGCGCCCGGACATAAAGGCAAAGAATACGAAGATTTTAAGGTGGGTTTATTTCTTTGCTCGGCAAACAAGTTAAAACAATTTATAGCAAAATAAATATCCCCAAGGATTGCTCCTTGGGGCGTGATTACTATTATAATAGCAAATTAGAAAAACAAGTCAAGAGTTATCCACAGGCCAATATACACGTCATTTTAATGTTTATTTTATGTCACTAAAACAATTTACAACTAATTTTCAAGAGTTAGGAAAAGATCCGTATTTAAGAAATGATGAAAAATATCATATCTTTTTAAATTTTTCTAACTGGGATTTATTCAATGTTAAAAACAAAAATCTGATTTCCTTAAAAAATATTTTGGTTGATGACTATAATAATTTTGAGTATGAAGAAGGCGAAGAATATAAAGGAATACCAACAGGACAAACTTACTTAGATGAAGATGGCTATATTAAAGAATTTCAACCAGTTACAGCGGAAGATCATCCCGGGAGGTTAAAATATAAAGCATCAAACGATAATATTCTTATTTCGAGCTTGAGATTGGCGAAGTCGCCGGCTTTGTGTTTTGAAAATGAAAATTTGACTGATTATGTTTTTTCAAATGGTTTTTACATTTATAAAGTAAAAGAAGGATGGAATAAAAAATTTATTCTATATATTTTGCGGACGAAACGGCTAAAAAGTATCTTGGATAATAATATTTATAGAGGCATTGGTATTTCCGCATACAAAGATGATGATTTGAAGAAAATAAAAATCCCAGTAGTTCCAAAATCAAAACAGGACCAAATTGTTGCTGAAATTGAGCCGATTGAAAAGAAAATCAAAGAACTTAAAAACCAAATTAGTCCGTCGCAGAAAATTATCAACAAAGTTTTCGCGCGAGAATTTAGATTTGATTTAGAAAAATTTGAAGAGCTGAAAAAAGAAAAGTTTTTTGAGGTAGATTTCCGCAATTTTAACGACTATAAATTAAGAACTAGTTTTAAATCGAATAATTATTACATTAAATTTTTATTAAAATTTTTAAATAACAAGTCAACTCTGTTGAAAAATTTTTTGATGAGCAGCATTATTAGCGGTGCTACTCCAAAATATTCTGAAGATGGCGAATGTAGAATTGTAAAAACAATAAACGTTAATAAGGATGGATTTGTCGAAAAGTTTGACGATGATAAATTTGTGAGCAAGGCAGAAAAAATTTTAGAATATAAAAATATTTTAGTCACTACTCACGGAGAGGGAAGAGGCAAATTCGGAATTTATATATTTGATGATCTCGCAACAACCGATGCTAACTGTTCAATAGTGAAATTTAACATAAATAAAATAAACCCTTTGTACTTAAATTATTATTTCAACTCATTTTTTGGAAAAGAATTATTCTATTATCTAGAATCAGAAACAAAAAGCGTTAGATACATGAAAAATAACGACTTAGAGACTATGCCTATTTTGTTTAATAAAAAATCCCAACAAAAAATCGTTGATGAAATTAAAACAGAACTTGATAAACAGGAAGAAATGAAAAAGAAAATCGAAACTCAAAGAAACAAAATAGATGAAATTATTAGAAAAGCTATATTATAAATTATGACCTTTCTTGAAGTAGCATATAAAATTTTAAAAGAGAGCGGGAAACCGTTACATTCAAAGAAAATTACAGAATTTGCTTTGAAGCGCGGGTTGCTTAAAACGGCCGGTAAAACGCCAGCGGCCACAATGAACGCATTGCTTCTTTTTGAGAGCAGAAAAGAAAATTCGTAGTTTAGAAAAACTGGCCCGTCGCAATTTACATTAAACCCGAAATACAAACCCAAAAAGAAAACGAAGGAAGAAAAAAGAGAAAAACCTGTCTCAGAAGAATTTGTGAAGCGAGCTATGATAAAATGGCTTACTCGCAATGAGTGGGGAACTAATCTTGAGTTCGGTGATCTGCGTGATAAGGGAGTAGATATTAGAGTGCGACATAATCGCTACTCGTGATATTTTTTAATTGAAACAAAAGGCGAAGGCACTTCAAAATCATGGCGTTCTCAAAACGAAGTGAATTTTGTTTATAAAAAATTGGTGAAATACAAATTATACTTTGCAGAATTTTACCCAGAAACAGAAAAAATAACAAAAACGGAAGCATTGGAACATCACATACACGCATATTTAGAAGATTTAGATATACTAAAAAATAAAGTCAAACATTTTCTTGGAGCATTGAAAAATGATTTAAAAAAGATTGCTATAAATAAAAATGAAATAGACAGAGCATTAAAACATCTTGTGGGGCAAGTAGAAAATATTTTTAATAATGTATCTAGATATAGACATAGACATTCCCATCATCATAGAGGAATGAAGTTTACCGATGGTAATATAGTTGATTCGGAATTAGCACATATTATACTTTGAGAAAATAATCCCATACGAAATTCATTGAAGCCAGAATTTTTAGAAAAAATTAAAAAGAGAGAGGTTGAATCATTTGAAAAGGCAAGAACTATCTGGATAACTGTGACTCAAAACAATAATATTCAAATATCAGGCTTTATCAATGAAGTTTTTGAAAGAAACAAAGAATTTATTTACAATTTTTTAAATATAAAATCAGTAAAAGATATTATTAAATAATTGGAAGCAGTCTCGCTTTCGCGGGACGCTATGGACGCTACAGGGACTACAGGAGGGCTACGGGAATAAGAAGCGAAAGTTTGTCTTAACAGCGATGACAATCCGGAGCTGGATAATGAATTAAAGAACTACGAACGCGCGCCACTTGGGCAGGATGTTTATAAATACTTTGAGAAAGAGGTAAAACCCTACGCACCGAATGCGTGGATAGATGAAAACGCGCGAGACCATAAAAACAATAAAATTGGTAAAGTCGGCTATGAAATTCCATTTACACGGTATTTCTATAAATACCAGCCGCCAAGAGAAGTAGAAGACATTGAATAGATATTAAGAGAATTGAACAACAGATAGCCAAATTGATAGAAGAAATCAATAAAGATGCTAAGTGATAATATAAAAACTTGTATTGCCATTTTACATATTATCTGATAATATGAAAAAACATGGTATCAGATAAAAAATTATGAAAAACAATCAAAACAACCAATTTATTGCCGGAAACTACAAAAAACACTTCTACGGCAAAGAATATGAATATCAAAGTTTTGTTCCAACTTTAGTAAATCGGCTGTATGAATGGAAGGACAAGAGAATTCCGGTTCTGCTTGAGGAAGCCGTCCGTTTGGTTGGTGAACTAAACGCGTATTCAACGCTGGTACCTGATATTGATTTTTTCATCCAAATGCATGTACGCAACGAAGCGGTTAAATCAAGTCGCATTGAAGGAACGCGTACTGGAATGGATGAGGCGATATTGCCAGAAGAAGAAATCAATCCCGAAAAACGCGATGACTGGGCGGAAGTTCAGAATTATGTAAAAGCAATGAACCACGCCATTGCCCGCCTTTCAGAGTTGCCGATTTCCATGCGACTTTTGAAAGAAGCCCACGCTATTTTGCTTTCCGGTGTTCGCGGAGAACATAAACAACCTGGCGAAGTGCGAACGATGCAAAACTACATAGGTCCTTCCATTCAATCGGCGGTGTTCATTCCGCCGCATCCAGACGATATGTCCAAGGCGCTCAAAGACCTTGAATTTTTCTGGAATAACAAAGGACTCAATATACCCCATCTTATCAAGATGGCAATTTCGCATTATCAGTTTGAAACAATTCACCCGTTTAACGATGGCAATGGTAGAATTGGACGCATGTTAATTACACTACATCTCATTGAGATTGGTATATTGCGCAAGCCGACCTTATATTTATCTGATTTTTTTGAGAGAAATAAGAGTAAGTATTATGACGCGCTGACTTTTGTCCGTGAACGCAATGATTTAGACCAATGGCTTATTTTCTTTCTTTCCGCGATGATTGAAACGGCCAAAAAAGGAACAGCCACTTTTGGAGAGATTATTGAATTGCGCAAACGGTATGAAAAGAAAATTATGACTTTTGGCCGTCGGGCTAAGCTGGCGCACGAACTTTTGTTACATCTTTTTTCCAATCCAGCGGTATCGGTTGCCCGAATTGAAAAACAACTAAATATTTCCACCAGCACGGCACATAGGTTGGTAAACGAATTTGAGCAAGCAGGCATTTTAAAAGAAATAACCGGTTTTTCTCGCAACCGCGTTTTTATCTTACACGAATATGTCCAGTTGTTTAAGCGTTAATATAACAAGAAAAACGCAAACATACCCAAAATACAGACTCTCTAATCTTGACCCTGAAGGAAAGTGAGATTCTATCGGGGCAACTGGCTCGGCGACATTCCTGCCGGAGCGGGAAGCGCGTGAAATATCGATTTTACGGCGGTTTTATGGAGCGCGAAATTCGGCGGCAACAGGCAAACAACCTTAATCTTTTTCAAAAGTTAGCGTCCATCCTTCGCTAAAGCTATGGCGGGCAAGCCGGATTTTCGCGAAAAAAGTTCCGCCTTCGTTAAAACTTCGACGGACAAGTCAGATTTTGTCTAAGACAGACAGCAGTATTATACAGCAGTATTACAAAAAACATATTAGTTCCATAACAAAATCGGACGATCGTCCGATTTTGTTATGGATTATTAACCAAATAATATATTTTATATTTAGTATTTTGTATTTTGTATTTAGTTTTTTGTATTTAGTTTTTTTGTTCTGTTTGCCCACTCTAATTATCTACACCCTATCATAATAGGGACTTGACATCATTTCAGTTCCTATTATAATAGAAACTGAATAGAAAACTTATGGATAAAACAAAAATAGAACAGTTTTATAAAAAATGGCAAGTAAATCTACCTCAAAGAATTGAGGGTTATATTTATGATGAAGAGAAAAGAAAATTACCTACACGATTTATGTTTGCAAAATTCAAGAAGATTGTGGAAAAATTTTTGAATAATGAACTTTGGGAAACAGAAAAAATCATATTGATGCCCGGCATTAGAGGTATAGGAAAAAGCACATTACAGGCGCAGACCTACGCAATGGAGAAATTTCTAAAACCAGGGGACTCATTTTTGTTGCAAAACATTGGAAAATTGGACGAAAGACTATATTTGGATGTTAGCCAATTGCGAGCCGAACAAATTTCTTTGAATGATTTTTTTAATTACTTCGAAGAGATTAAAGGATTCAGTTTTGAAAATCCTAATAGAAAAATACTAATACTTTTAGATGAGATTCATTTTGATGAGAATTGGGGTCTATTCCTGAAAACAATATTTGATAGAACAAAAGGACATAAAGATATACTGGTTATTGCCACCGGTTCTTCCGCTTTACAAATAAAGATGATTCCCGATCTTGGGCGAAGGACCGATATCTGGGAAATTTATCCGATGAAATTCAATGAATACTTGATTTTAAAATATGAAAAATTTCCTATTTCCGGATTATCCGATAATCTGCAAAACGCGCTTTTTGATTCGCTAAACGCCAAAGAGGTGTTTGATAGATTAAAAACAAAAGCGAGAAAAGTGAATAGGTTTTTTTTAGAGTCGATCCTGCCGCAAGCGGAAAAAGATTTTTTTGAGTCGGGTAGTTTCCCGTCGGTTATAAAGATTAGCAATAAACAAAGAGCGATGGAAAGAATCAAGGGTGTCATAGATGGCATTATTGCTAAAGATGTTATCGCCCTTCAGAGATTTGAAACGCCAACTATCGCAAAGGTCGGCGATTTGCTTTATCTATTAGCGCAATCTGATGTTATAAGTTACAGCAAGTTGAAAGACGCGTTAAGGATTAGGAGAGAAGAAACTCTGGAGAATTTAATTAATGTCTTGGTGATGAGCGGGATATTGGTCAAGATTAAAGCTTATGGTAAAACCTATGGCAGCACCAGAAAAACACCAAAATTGCTTTTTATTAGCCCTTCTATCCGTTCAGCCGTATTAAACAATATCTATATGTCCGGATTAAAAGGTAAAAAGTTGGAAGATTATTTCGCTCTTATTTATATGAATAATTTATTAAGTCACAATGAATATGCTGTTAATCTTTCTTACGACTTTGCCGAAGGCGGAGCCGACTTTGTCCTTACACTAAAAGATAGAAGCAATATAGTCATTGAGGTTGGGTTTAACAAAGAAGAAATTAAACAAGTAGAAAGTACTCTTAAAAAAACTGGCGGAAAATATGGCTTAATTTTTGGCAGCGATAAATTGGAAATAGTAAATAATTCTATTATTAAAATTCCACTCAAATATTTATTGATGATATGACAAGAAAAACGCAAACTTTACAAATTGGTTTTTTGTCCAAAAGACACAGCAATATTACAAAAAACATATTCATAACAAAATCGGACGATCGTCCAATTTTGTTATGGATTATTAACCAAATAATATATTTT
>CAZYWT010000021.1:0-10637 GCA_964651635.1 uncultured Candidatus Saccharibacteria bacterium
CGCGTATTCTACCAGAAAAACAAAAAACCCAGTAGAGACTTTTTCTCATACTGGGTCTGGGGGGAAGGCCCCGAATACCAAAGCGAAGCTTGGTACGGGGTAAAAATTTTCGCCCGCCCTCGCTTTCGCCGCTTCTTTTTTCGCCACCGCAATTTTTCGTATTTCGCTTTGCGAAATGCGCCGCCAAAGGATGTTGCCCTTGTCTCTCCCGCCCATACGCGGGCAACAATAAGGAACTCCCTATGCTAACTATAGTATGTAGAACTAAAATTAGCAAGAGGTGTATACTAAAATTATCAAATATGAAAAGAGAAATTTTAATAAAATTTGGCAACAAGGTTAGAAAAGAACGGAATAAATTGGGTTTATCACAAGAAAGATTAGCCACTAAAGCCAGTGTTCATAGAACCTATATCGGAATGATTGAAAGAGCAGAAAAAAATATAACCCTAGAAAACATAGAGAAAGTGGCAAAAGCACTCGGTTTAAAATTATCTGATTTTTTTAGAGATTTTTAATTATGTCATCATTTGATAAATTTTTAAAAAAGTTTGTAGAAAGTTTCAGCGGTAAAGACCCGATGATTTTTAGTGTCTTGGGCAATGTTTTTTCAATGAGGATTATTGGAAACAAAACGCACGGTGATCTTGCAGAAATTGCTCTGACTGAATACATCAATCAATTTGTCGGTGGTTTTACGGCAAAACATACCGGCAAGGAAAAATTTCGGGCAAAAGAATTTGAAGAAGACATAAGAATTATCGAAACCAATACTAAGGAAGAAATTCCAATTAGCATCAAAACTTATGGATTTGGCCCGCTTCAACTTTCCACAAATAAAGACGGGTCAATGTTTTCTCTTTTGCAAAAAGAAATTGGCAAAAGAGGGACAAGCGATGCGGGGGAAATAAAAGATATTTTGAGTAGCAAATGTTTTTACGATTTCGGGGCGGTTAATGTTTTGCCGTTGATTTATAACGAAAAGGAAATGAAATTTAAGGTTATAGTCTTTGATTTACAAAAGGCATATTCCTCTGTTGGAAAAATAAAATTTTTGTCACCTCGTAAAATCGGCAAGAAAAAAACATTTCCAATTTATAAATTTTTTGACAACAAAGGCAATTATATTTTTGAGGTTAGATATGGCGGGGCAAAAGCTAACGCTCTACAACGCGGAATGTGGACACATACGGAAAATGCAGAGCCATTTTTCAAAGAATTGCTCGCTGGCGGCTATAAAATAAACGAGCCGCTCATCACCCTAATCGCTAAAATCCTTGTTTCTCGCAAAGATATTCACGAAAAAATACTCCAGCAATTTTTCAATTTCTCAAAATAGACCAAACGAAATAAAAATGCTAAAATAACAATAGGAGTTAATTTAGCGTTTTTATTTATGGAAACACAAGGTATAAAATATACTGGCTCTAAAAGGGAAATACTCCCTGCTTTGTTAGAATTGATAAAACCGTTAAATGTTAAAACGGTTTTAGATGGTTTTTCTGGCACAACAAGAGTTTCCCAAGCGTTAAAGCAAGCTGGCTATATCGTTTATGCCGATGATATTGCCGATTGGTCAAAAGTTTTCGGCGAGTGTTATTTATTGAATAGAAAGCCAGCGAGTTATTATCTGCCAGTTATAGAACATCTTAATAAACTTCCCGGAAAATACGGCTGGTTTTCTGAAAATTATGGCGGCGAACCGAACGGCGGCTCCGCCATGCAAAAAGACGGCAGGAAAAGAATTTGGCAATTACACAATACAAAAAAACTGGACGCGATAAGAGAAGAAATAGACAAAATCGCAAAAGACGATATTGAAAAATCCGTGTTGCTTACCAGTTTGATAATAGCGATGGATAAAGTTGATAGTTCTGTCGGTCATCAAGTTTCATATTTGAGAAAATGGGCTCCTCGCGCCTACAATACAATGAAAATGGAAGTGCCCCGTTTGATTATTGATGATAAACATCATCAAGTTTATCAAAAAGATATTTTTGATTTAGTACCCGCCCTTGGCGGAGAGGTTGATTTGGCGTATTACGATCCGCCCTACGGTTCTTCAAACGAGCTAATGCCGCCTTCTCGCGTTAGATACGCTTCCTATTATCACATCTGGAAAACTATTTGCTTAAACGATAAGCCAAAATTAGTTGGCGTAGCAAACAGGCGGGAAGATGTCGGCGATATAGTTTCCGGTTCTATCTTTGAGGAATTTAGGAAAAACGATGAAGGACAATACATGGTTATTGAAGCCATAGAAAGATTGATAAAAAATACGCCAGCAAAATATGTGGTTTTATCTTATAACAACAATGGCAGGGCAACCTTGCAGGCAATAAAGGAAATTTTGAAAAACTTAAAGAAAAAAGTTTTCATTATTGAAATGGATTATAAAAAGAATGTGATGGCGACAATAACTCGGACAACAAACGAATGGATAAACGAAAAAAATGGGGCTAACAAAGAATATCTGTTTATAATTCATAAAAATGGAAAAACTGAAGCAATGCCCGAAGTCAAAATTGAAAAAATTGATATTCATAATTTAGCCACAGCCAATCAGCGAAAATTAGCATTAAATTATGACTAAAGAAGAAATTCAAAATTACGCCGAACAGCTTTCAAAGCAGTATAACCCAGAGGGTCTTTCGCCCTATCCTTTTGATAATATCCAAAAAGATAAGCAAGATCTAAAAAGATAAGCAAGATCTAAAAATACTGCTTACAGAAAAATTACCCGATTCTGTTTCGGGTATTATTGGATTTTTTGCTGAAGAATCAAATAATTTTGTAATTCTGGTTAATAAAAATAAACCCATAACTAGACGAAATTTTACGATTGCTCACGAACTTGGCCATTATTTTTTACACCAAGATGAAATTAAAACAGAATTGATGGTTGATGGAGATAATGTGCTTGACAGAGTTGGAATATTATACAGACGAGACGAAGCATTATCAACAAAATTAGAAGTTGAAGCAAATAATTTTGCCGCCTCTTTTCTTATGCCTGCCGATCTTGTTAAGAAAGCGTGGGAAAAATTAAAAGATGTTGAAGAATGCGCGCAAGTGTTTAATGTTTCAATCGAGGCAATGACTATAAGATTAAGCAAGCTTGGGCTTGTGGTATAAAGATATGACAAACAAGAAAGAAAAACCCAATACCGAGATTGAAGCTCTAAATGAGGCTCCTGCATTCTCTATTGAAGCAATAAGTGAGTTATTAAAAACTTCTAGTGGATTTCAGGTTGATGAACAAAAACCGATCAAAATGAAAGATGAGTTAGCAAAAAGAGAGAAACTTAAAAATGTTGATGTTGAGCAAGATATAAAACTTAAAAAATTAACATTAAAAGTTTTACTTTGGTTTTTAGGGATTGAAACTTTTGTTCTTTTTTCATTTGCATTTCTTCAAGCCACGACATTTTTAAATTTTAAATTAGAGGAATGGAGTTTTAGGTTATTAGTAAGCGCTACGATTACGCAAATTTATTTAATGTTGCGAATTGCCGTAGAATACCTTTTCCCGAAAAGTAATAAATAAGGCGGCGCGCCAACTTTGTTGGCACGAAAAATTGCGGCGGCGAAAAAAGAAGCGGCGAAAGCGAGGGCGGGCAAAAATTCATTTTCCCCACACCCCTTTTTCTTTTTGCCCGCTTGTTTTCGGGCTTCGCTCAGCTTTTTTTCGGCAGGAAATTATTGTCTATATTTAGTCGCCCTTGTCCCACCGCACCCGTGCGCAGGCGACAATAAGGAACTCCCTGATAAAATTTGTTGTATAAAAATTGATTTCATGATAGTATATAAATGAAAGATAAAATTATCTCTCATACTAATACTATCATATATTGGAAACTATGAAAAGTCAAAACAATAATCAAGCAAATATTGGGGATAAAATAAAACAGATTAGACATAAAAAAGGGCTAACGCAGGACGCTTTAGCGCGAAAAGCAGAACTGCCCTATACAACGCTGACAAAGATTGAATCAAATGTCATAACCAAGCCCACAATTCAAACCGTAGTAAAAATTGCTAAAGGGTTGGGCGTTAGCATTGACGATTTAATGAAATAGTATGGATAAATATCTAAACAAAATTATCAAAGGCGACTGCGTAGAAGTATTAACAGAAATGCCGGAAAATTCTGTTGATTTAATTTTTGCTGACCCGCCATATAACTTGCAATTACGAGGCGATCTTTATCGACCAAACCAAACAAAAGTAGCCGGAGTTGATGATAAGTGGGACCAATTTGTATCTTTTGAAGAATATGACAAATTCACTCACGATTGGATTAAAAGTTGTAAAAGAGTATTAAAAAAAGATGGTTCTATTTGGATAATTGGTAGTTATCATAATATTTTTCGTGTGGGAAAAATAATGCAAGATTTAGGGTTTTGGTTTTTGAATGATGTTATCTGGGTTAAAACCAATCCTATGCCCAACTTTAGAGGCACTCGGTTTAATAATGCTCAAGAAACTTTAATCTGGGCGGCGAAAAGCCAAAAGTCAAAATATACTTTTCATTATAAATCGATGAAAGTATATGGTGATGATAAGCAAATGAGAAGTGATTGGTATATTCCTATTTGTAATGGTAAAGAAAGAATTAAATTAAACGGGGATAAAGTTCATTCAACTAATTTTAATTATAATTTTCAATTAGCTTATGGACAAAATTATCATTCAAATTAAATGTTCATCTGAAACCTGTGAGAAATTAAGAAAAGAGGGCTTGTTTTTTGAAACAATAGCTGATGCTTTAGACATTGGACGAGACGATATTATAGAAGTTGATGATGAGCAAAATAATCCAAAGGACAAATAATAATATGACAAAAGTTGAAGCAATCAGAAAACTAATGGAGGACAACGGTGGAGTTGCCTCTTGGAAATATATCTATGACAGCATAGAGAAGTATTATCCCGCGGCAAAATTTTCGCAAGAATGGCAGGCTGGTCTTCGCGGTGTGTTATACAGGGAAATTAGAAACAACAAAAGAAACAACAAAAATTTTAAGCAGATTGGCTTTGGCACTTTTGCCTTGCGTGAATATGAACAAGAAAAGCAAATCTCCGAGATTAAGCAAGACAAAGTTCGTATGCATTCGTATATTGAGGGCCTTATGGTTGAGCTTGGAAATTATGAGCAGTTTGATACGCATTGTGCTGACCCAACAGCGGAGTTTCAAAAAAATATTTTTATAGACCAACTGGCTACAGTAAAAGATTTTCCTGAATTTACCTATCCAGAGATAAACAAAATTGCCAGACGGATTGATGTAATTTGGTTTCACAAAAAAGGCTATAAATTTCCCAAGAGAGTTATTGAAGTTGTGGACAGTATTGGCACACTTGGCGAATCGTTAAACAGGATGTATCAGTTGAAAGAATTTAGAGCTGAATTTTTAGTATTGCATCCCGAAAATCATCAGTTAAAAATTGAACAAATGATTGAGCGAGAGCCATATTCAATTTTGAAAGATCGTTTTGTTGTAAAAAATTATGATGCCATCATCAGTTATTACAACAAGCGACTTGAATTAGAAAAACTTAAATTTTGACAATATGAGCAAAGAAATTACAACAACAAAAATTGCTATTTTTCAAAAAAAAGAGATACGCAAAACTATTCATAATAACGAATGGTGGTTTTCGGTTGCGGATGTAATTGAAGCACTTACCGATACGGTTGATGTTAGAGATTATATAAAGAAAATGCGAAAGAGAGACAAGGAATTAAACGCCTACTGGGGGACAAATTGTCCCCCAGTAGAAATGATTGCTAAAGATGGCAAAAAAAGAAAAATAACCAGCGCGAATACAGAAGGTATTTTTCGGATAATTCAGTCAATTCCATCCCCAAAAGCCGAGCCGTTTAAGCGTTGGCTGGCTCGGGTTGGATATGAGCGAGTAAAAGAAATAGAGGATCCGGAGCTGGCAACCAAGAGAACCCGTGCGATTTATAAAGCTAAAGGGTATTCTAATGCGTGGATTGAAAAAAGGATGCGAGGCATTGAAGTGCGCGAAACTTTAACTGACGAATGGAAAAAACGAGGCGTGAAGGAAGGGCGGGAATATGCGATTTTAACAGCAGAAATTTCCAAAGCCACTTTCGACATGACACCGAGCGAATATCAAAAATTCAAAAGATTGAAACGAGAAAATTTGCGTGATCATATGAATGATTTAGAGCTTATTTTTACAATGCTTGGTGAAGCATCAACAACAGAAATTGCAAAAAACAAAAACTCTCAGGGCTTTGTTAAAAATAAGTTTGCCGCGCAGGAGGGCGGAAGTGTGGCTGGCAAAGCAAAAAAAGATTTAGAAAAAAGAAGCGGTAAAAAAGTTTCAACACGACAAAATTATTTGCCAAAATCCGAAGATAAAAAGAAATTAAAGTAATTTTTGGTTTTTGAATGATGTTATTTGGGTAAAAATTGACGCCATGCCTAATTTTAATGGTCGAAGATTTACGAATAATCATGAAACTTTGATTTGGGCAGTTAAAAATAAAAATTGCAAAAACTATACTTTCAATTTTAAGCTGTTAAAAAAGATGAACGGCGGGGAACAAATGAAAGACACGGATTGGAATTTTGCAATTTGCAGAGGTTCCGAAAGATTAAAAGACGAAAACGGCATAAAAGCACACCCGACACAAAAACCGCTTAAACTTGTTCAGCAAGTCTTGCTAACAGCGAGCAATAAAGGCGATTTAGTTCTATATCCGTTTTTGGGAAGTGGGACAACTGCCGTTGTCGCAAAGGCTCTTGGTAGAAATTGGGTAGGAATTGAGAAGGAAAAAAGATATGTTGATTTAGCTAATAAGCGGTTGAGAAATTATGAAAATTAAAAACCTAACAATCAGTAATTTTCGTGGTATAAAAAACCAAACGCTCAATTCAAAAGAGCTTTCAATTTTTATTGGAGACAATACCACTGGCAAAACTTCGATAATTGAAGCGATAAATTATTCTCTCTCGCCTCATTTTTTAGCGGGGAAGATAAAGTACACGGATTTTTATCGAGGGACGGACGACCCGATTGTTATTAAAGTTGAGTTTGACGAAATTTTCACCGCTTCTCTGCCAGACGGCTATGCAACACAAAAAGTAGAATGTAATGGCGTTTATCTTGAAATTCAAAAAAGAGATAAAGCAACGCCCGGGAAAGCATTTTCCGACACGGTGGTATTAACACACCATGTTATTCCGAACAGACAAAAAGATAGCGAACAAGGCTGGGAGATAACAAGAAAAAGTGGAACGAAATTTCAGTTTGATGAAAGATTACTTTCTTTGCCGCGCGTGGACTTGGACGAATTTCCAAAAAGTTTTTACTTTGGCAAAAACAGGGAAAGACAATTGCGACGAGGGTTTAATTCTTCTATTTCTTCCGTTTTTGACGATTTTAACTGGCGTTTTTCCAAGGGCGTCAGAAACGAGGAAATAGCTGAAGGCAATGAAGATTTTTTTGTGAAAAAAGGCGCTTTTGAAAAAGAGATTATAAGCAAAGTTGACGAGTCCTCAATCAAAAAGAGCTTTGATGCGTTAAACGACAAGTTAAAGAACTTTGGGGTTGGAAATATTGATCTTTCGTTTATTGATAGCAATGCACCTTTTGACAACGCTTTTCTTTCACAAAAACTTGAAAAACTTGATTTGCCTGTAGCAACCCTTGGCTCAGGTGTGGAAATGATAGTGGCGTTATTGTTTTTGGAAACACTGGCGTCGTTGTCAAAGGAAAAAGTCATTGTTTTGATAGATGAGCCGGAGTTGCATTTGCATCCCCAGTTACAGGAAAAGTTAGTCCAATACTTGATTGAATTTTCAAAAACAAATCAAGTTTTCATCTCTACTCATTCACCGTATTTTTTCAAAAATTGCTTGCAGAACCTCCAGATTGAATTATTGATAACAAAAAATTCGGCGGACGGCATTGTAATTGAGGATACTGGCTCACAATTTGGAATCTTTCCGTGGAGCCCGTCGTGGGGAGAAATCAATTATTCTGCGTATAATTTACCGACGGTTGAATTTCATAATGAGCTTTACGGCTACATACAGGAAAAACAACAAAAATATATTATAGCCGACGCCGAAGCATATTTTGAGATCAAGGGAATGACAAAATCTAAAAAATGGGCTAAAATTGTGAGTGGGCAAGTTCAATCGCAAGAAGATGTAACATTGATGACTTTTGTTAGGAACATCATACATCACCCGGAAAATACGAATAACGGAAACTTTACACCGCAGGAGTTAAGAACATCAACCGAGGAATTAGTTAAGTTGATTAAAAATCCATAATAATTTCCCGCCGAAAAAAATCTGAGCGAAGCCCGAAAAGCAAAAGGGCAAAAAGGCCCGCCTTCGCCACGCCAAAGCGTGGCTACGGCGCGACAAAGTCCGGAGCGGGGGATAGGTTTCCTTCATTTTACACTCAAGATTAGTTAATGGTATACTTAAATAAAGTATACTTTGTTATTATAACAATAGAGGCAATTTTTGATTAACAATTCCGCGTCCAATAATTATTTTAGAGCAGAATGTCAAAATTCACGAATATATTGCTTTTCAATTATTAAAATTAAGTCAGGCGGAAATAGAAAGCCCAATAACTGACGCGGTTCAAAAATTTCCAAAGTTTTTAATTTTTTTGCTGGCGGACCAATCAAATAATTATGTTCAAAAAATATTGTAAAGATTGCGGATTGCCCTCTGTTTATCATATCCAGACATGGATTGACGAAATAGTGAGTTCAATTACGCCGTCTCTAAAATTGCCCGGAAAAATTGAATCTTTTTTTAATGTTGCGCTTGAGAAAACTTTTTCGTCAATTAGATTGATAAAGATGAAAGATGATTTTTTGTTATCCGAAATTCAAATGCGCTCAGCTTGTTTTATTGATGAAGCGCGAAAGCGAGGCGTAAAATTCAAAGCTGCCAAAGGGCCTGTTGGCTATACCAATTATTTTTGCGCGGAGGTAAATGGACAAAAAATTCGTTTTGAAAGTTTGCCGGTTGCCGCGCATGCTAGTAAATATGACGCAACTTTCGTTGATTGCAAAGAAAGAACAAAGAACCATCTCAAAAAAGGTAACTTTCCGATTGCGGAAGGAAAATCTTTTTGGTTTTTACAGAAAAATCGCGCTCTAAAATTTGGAAGCAGTGAGCTCGGTTTTCCTTTGGTTGTAAAACCACGGGGTGGCTCGGTGGCAAGACATGTTACGACAAACATAAGAAGTGAAGACGCATTGTTGAAGGCAATCAATAAAGCGGTTGTTTATTCGCCCGCCTTTCTTATCGAAAGGTTTGTTGAAAATTCATTCGTCTATAGGGCAACGGTTGTTGATTTTGATTTTGTTGCCGTAGTTAAACAAGTACCCGCAAATGTTGTTGGTGACGGCGTTTCAACAATTCAACAACTTGTGGAAAAGAAAAATAATGATAAAAGACGAGGCGAGCCAAATCAAAAAAATCTTACTTTGTATAAACTTGTTATTGACGAAACAACAAAGAAATTACTATCAGAAAGAGATTACGACGCGGAAACCGCGCCCAAAAAAGACGAGGTCGTATATTTACAGAAAAATCCATTTCTAAAATTAGGCGGCGACCTTGTCGAAGTGACGAAAAAAGTTCACCCGAAAAACATTCAATTTTTCAAAGACATCGCAAAGTTTTTTAATATCCGCTTGGTGGGGATAGATTTTCTTGCTCCTGATATATCAAGTTCTTGGCGAAATCAGAAATGCGCGGTATTGGAATTAAATAGTATTCCGTGTATTGAAATGCACCATTATCCGTCGTCCGGCGCTCCGCAAAATATTGCCAATGCTCTTGTTGATTTATTTTTCAAATATTATATATGATTTTTCTTGCCTACATTTTACTTTTTATTATTCTGGTAATTTTTGTAATTGCGTTGTTGTCGTTTCTTGTTTTAGCGATAGAGTCGTTGGTTAGGGGGCATGATTTACCAACGAGCAGACGAGCAACAAGAGCGTTGGCAAGGACGATTGAAAAATATAAACCGGGCGCAAGGAATTTTTACGATTTGGGTTGCGCTCACGGCGCGCTTTCGTTGCGAATTAAGAAAATTTTACCTCGTCTTAAGATTTATGCCATAGATAACGGCGCGGTACGGATTTTCTTTGCCAACCTAAAAAGCAAAATCTTGAAGCGTAAAATCAATTTTCAAAAACAAAATATTTTCAAAATTGATTTACGAAATGCTGATATGGTATATACATATCTGTGGTATGACCTTATGCCGATATTGGAAAAGAAATTGCAAAAAGAATTGAGGCAAGGCGCGGTTGTCATAACAAATACATCTCATTTTCAAAATTGGCAACCAACCGAAAAAGTTGCAACACATTCTAAAGTTTCCAAAATCCCGGATTTTGAGACATTGTTTGTGTATATTAAAGATTAGTTTATCCATAGACGCATAGCGAGTCAAGAACCCAATATGGGTGGCGACAAGAAACTTCCTTATTTTTATTGTTGGAACCTAAAAACTTTGTTATTATAACAATAGAGGCAATTTTTGATTAACAATTCCGCGCCCAATAATTATTTTAGAGCAGAATGTCAAAATTCACGAATATATTGCTTTTCAAT
>CAZYWT010000022.1:0-10181 GCA_964651635.1 uncultured Candidatus Saccharibacteria bacterium
TTTCAAATTTTTTAATCAAAAAAAATATTCAAATAATCGGTTTTACTGCCAAGGATTTGCAAGAAGCTATGACAAAATTATAATTTCACAATTATCGAAATTTTACTGATTTTAAAATAAACCTGCCACCCCCTGCGTCCGTTCGAAACTTTATGCGAAGGAGGGGATGGCGTGTTTAGCAAAAAACAGTAAATATTGGACATGCGATATCCAACACGTGGTTCAGTACGGGAAGCCAGCAAGGAAAAGTCAAACATACCGAGTAAACCGCTTTCGTCATGAGAGCGGTTTTATGTTAAAATTAAAATATGCAGCATTTTTCAATTCTTGAACAACCCACAGAAGAAGCGATAAAACTTTTTGCAGAAAAAGAAAACTTAACCGAATCCCAGCCAGAAAATTATCAACATCCACAAGAGGATTATCTTATTGAATCAGATTCGCCCCCGGTTTTTGTTGTTTCCGATGGCGTTACTTTAGATTTTAAAAAATTAGTTGAAAGTAACACAAAATATCCAAATCCATCTCCTGCGGGAGAGGTCTCTAAAATATTCTGCGAGGCCGTGGTGAGGAGTGTCCAGAAGAAATATAATGGATTTGATGCAGAGGATATTAAAGAAGTTTTCAAAGAAGCAAATAGCGAAATCGCCCAATACAATCGGAGAATTGGTAAAAGTGATATATCTGGAAACATTACAGGATTTTATTCAGCTACAGGAGCATTCGTGGTTATTAAAGATAGTAAAGCGTACTGGGCTTCTATTTGTGATTCTTTTGTCGCTCATTTTGACAAGGAAATGAATACAAAGTTTATTTCATCAGGCCGATGTACTCCATATGCTGTCATAAACGGTGAAGAAAAAATGGTGGAGCATTTAGAAAGTGGTATTTTGGATATTGAAAAAGGTGACCGTATTTTTGTATTTACTGATGGCTTTGAACATTATGTCAAAAATTCTGATTTCCTCACTTTTTTTATAGAATGGAACGATAATTTTAAGGAACGCATCGCGAAATTTTCAAGAGAAATGAATGACAAAAATCCGGAAGAATATGGCCACGAGCGTTCACTTATCGCAATTTTATTTTGAATATGAAAATTTTTATAACCGGAGCATCTGGAACAATTGGAAATGCATTAATGAAATGTTTATCATTTACCTCAGGTTGAACTTGTAGAAGAGAAAATTTTTGATGCCTTATTAAAAAGAAAAAAACCCCGTGATTTTTATGATTTATATTTTATTCTGCGAAAGGGTCTTTTAGGATTGGAGGTGATAAATAAAAAAATAAAGGTTGATTTATTAATTAATAATTAGAAAATTAAATAAGTTTTATGAAAAAAATTATTATAATTATAATAACGGTTATTTTAGTAGCTGTAGTAGTTATTATTGTTGTAAAGCCAAAATCAGATGATAGGGAATTTGAAGCGTCAGTGGTGAAAGAAACAGATTCTGGCGGGTTCGTTGTCTTCCCAAGTCTGGCTAAATATGGATATTTTCAGAAAACAGGACCTGCAATTCCTGCCGAGATAGAGCTAAAGAATAATTGCGCCGAGGATTTAGTTGAACAGGGAGACGACAAGTATTGTTATCTGGATAAAAAGAAACCCGATGGTATGACGGTGGATGAATTATTATCTCAAAAAGACAGCGGAGTGGTTGAGATATACTTCCATATTCCAGATAGCGTATCCAATACAGATAACGCTAAGGTAGAAATAGAGATGATTTGTTCTTCCGGCATAGGGCTTTATTTTCTTACCGAATTTAACGAATGGGCGCGTTTTGGAGAGGGCCTACCCAGCGAAGAATACAAGCCCGATGGCTCATACGGCTATCTTTCATGCAGGTATAACGCCAAAGAAAGAAAAAGTATTTCTCTTCCTATAAACATATATGACGGCAAGGCGGGAGTAAGAATATTAAAAAGTGAAGCAACCGCCTATGCTCTTATTGATTCCGCTAAACTGATTATAGAATAGAAGATATTATATTCTGCTATAAAGGACTAAAGGTTTGATATTTTCTATTACGCGGAACAACTTTATTTTAATCCTTGCTTTGTAGGATTTTTTTGCGACAATTGGGAAATGTTTTTAAATTCGGTAAATTAAAAAAATCAGTTAGTTCTATTTTGGAACATACCGCCCTTGGCGGTAAAAAGTATAAAACAAAATTTTATAAACAAAAGTTTTCCACAGAAAGTATAATTTGCTTCTCGCGTGTCAAATAATTTAACTATTTAACCAAAAGGGGTCTGGCTCTGTATTCATCATGGATTTGTAGTTTATTATAACTACAAATCGCGCCTTCTTGACATTTGGGTTTATAAATATTAAATTAAAGTTGTAGTTAGATAAGACGAAAGCTCACATTTTGTAAGTTAGTTGCAAAAACTATTGGTTCGAATTCAGTTCGTTGCCGTAGGAAAGTCGAGTGAGTGAGGTAAATAAGTAAAATAAAAAAATGAGTAAAAAACTTTTTGTGGGAAATATTTCCTACGACAGCACGGAAAAAACTTTGGAAGATTTGTTTTCGGAGTTTGGAAATGTAGAATCCGTTAATGTTATTACCGATAGAGCCACGGGGAGATCCAAGGGATTTGGTTTTGTTGAGATGTCTTCCGAAGAGGAGGCTCAAAAAGCCAAAGAAGAATTAAACGGAAAGGAAATTGACGGACGAACTCTAAATGTTGACGAAGCAAGACCCAAAGCCGAGTAAAATAGATTTACAACAAAAAGAGCCCTTTATGTTAAGGGCTCTTTTTGTATCTTGCGAGGTCTTATGTTTTTGCGATTTTTCATTGAATCTTTTATAATATAATTGCGATGAAAGATAAGCGCCTTCTTATTGAAAAATTAAAAAATCAAGGATTTTCTTCTAAAATCATTAACGCTTTTCGGGAAGTTGACAGAGAAAAGTTTGTTCCGAAAGAGGAGAAACATCTCGCTTGGAAAGATATTCCTCTTTCCATTGGATATGGGCAGACTATTTCTCAACCGCAAACCATAGCTTTTATGTTAGAACTTTTAGAGGTTGGCGATAATCAAAAAATTTTGGAAGTTGGTTGCGGCTCCGGCTTCGTTTTATCTCTTTTGGCAAAAAGTTCAAAAAGCGGAAAAATCTATGGGACGGAAATAATAAAAGAATTGGCGGAAAGAGCGCGAAACACTTTATCGGAAATTACTCAAAAAAGTAAAATAAAAGTGGCTTATACTCCCGAAAAATTAGGGTGGCCAGAAAAATCTCCCTTTGACAGAATTTTGGTTAGCGCCGCCGCCGAGGATGTTCCTAAAAAGTTATTAAATCAATTAGCGGAAAATGGTATCTTGGTGTGTCCGGTAAAAAACAGCATTGTTAAGATTAAAAAGACAAACGGGAAAATTGGCAAGAACGAAGAACATTACGGATTTATGTTTGTTCCGTTGGTGGAATAATTTTTTTAAGAGATAGAAAAATTGTCCCACTAAAGCACCCAACTCTCCACAATTTCCAACAAGTCGGATATGTTCACCGTTCCGTCTTGGCTTACATCGGCTTTCCTTCCCGCCGACCCGGACATTCCCCAATAGGACATAAGAGCTCCAATGTCTCGGACATCTATTTGTCCGTCTTTTGTAATGTCCTCTTTTGAGTACAAACTTCCTCCAATATCCAAAAAAGCAAAATACATACTGCAAGAGTTGGTAGGACACTCGTTTCCTCCCAAAACTATGTTTCCGCCGGGGAATTCTTTGTAATATACTTCAAAGTTTGTTTTTGGGTCGGTTGTTCCCAAAGTATACTCCGTCGCTTCAAACCCTGCCGCCCAAGAGGGGAGGGGAAATCTCCTGTCCCAAGCCAAAAACAGAGTTGTTTTCTCTCCCGCTTGCAAGTTGAAAAGAGAAGGGTCGCTGGAAAACTTGTCGTTATTGGCGGTCTGTAAGAGGGTTGTTCCCGAAAGGCGAGAGGGGAGACGAGTTAGAGTATAATTCCTGTCTATGTAGTATTTATCTCCCTCGGAAACATTCTCTTTTAACCCATACTCTCCCGGGTTTTCATTCCCGCAAGAAGAATTGTTTACGCATTGAAACTCCGAAGAACACCCCGCTGGCGAACACTCTCTTTCTTGGAGCATTTGGCTTTCCGGACAACTTCCACCTCCGCAGGAGACATCTTCCCATGGAAAACAATCGCAATCGGGAGATTGGCAAGAAGAGTCAATTACGCATCTCTCTTCCATTAGACATCCGCTTGGAGAACACTCTCTCTCCTCTCGCATTCTATTTTCTGGGCAATCTCCGTCCCCGCAGGATGTCTCTTGCCACGGAGAGCAGTCGCAGTCGGGAGAAGTTCCGCCGTTTTCTATTATATAGATTGGTTTATAGGTTAAATGAATTTCCAACTCTCCATTGTTTGAGTATCTTGGCGCGACGCTGTTTCCATACATATCTTTTATAATTACATCTCCGTCTATTTCGGGGAATGTTAGCGTTTTATTTCCCGAATGTCTCCAGGTCCAAATAGCGTATTTATTAACTCCGCCTTCTCCCATAAACTTAAAACCCCTTCCAATATCTCCGCTTAATATTATTTCGTAACCGTTAAGAGAAGAATCTTGAAAAATAGAAAGAACTGTTTTTACCGCTTCCCCTGTTTTTTTTAGCGAGTGAGAATTGTCCCAATTCACATATCTATACCTTCCTTCTCCTTCATCCGGCCATTGCGTTATGGCAACCAAGTTTGTGTCAAAAGTTCTCGCTAACCCCGCAATATGCATCCGGGCGCTGTTATGGGCGTATTCTTCATCGGATAAAGTTCTGCCATTGCCGCCATAACCAAATTCTGATATCCACCAAGGGCGATTACCCAGTCCGTATTCTTTCATTCTGTCGTCAAATCTTTTTATATCGCTAAAAAAATCTGTTTCGGGGTCGTCTTCTGCGGGAGGATAATAAAAATTATGGACGGATATCATATCAAAGCCAACCGCTTTTTGGATAAATTCTCTATACCAATTTTTTTCTTTTACCGCCCAATAAGCGTAACCGGGCGAAGCCACCTTGCAATCCGAACACACTTCCTTTACGGCGTTATAATATCTATTAAACACCTCTACAGATTCGTCAAAATCAAAGTGGAGCATAACCACCGGTTCGTTTAATCCTTCGTAAACTTTTATGGAGCCGGCCAAATTGGGAGCGTCTTGGAGTCCGTCTCCGTCGTATCTTTCCACCACTTTTTTTACAAACTCAATATATTCTGCCCCCATTTGCCCCTTGTAAGCGGAAGGGTCTCGGTATCCTTTGCCGAAAATACATAAAGAGGGCTGAATGCCGTTTTGAAACATTTTATTTATTCTCTCATCCGTTTCTTGCCAATCGTCTCCGTCTGGTTTTTCCACCCTTGTTTGTTTTATGCTCGCCCTATCCCACTTAAAACCCATTTCCTTATGTCTTTCAATAAATTTGTCTAAATTTGTTCCCGAAGATGTTTCCGGGGAGTTGTTGTCTTCGGGCAAAATTTGCATAGCGCAAGTAAAAGGGCTTGTTATATGCGCGGAAGCAAGTTGTCCCCAAAAAAGAAACGATAGCGCTAAAAGTATGATAAATATTTTTATCTTCATAAGTTTAATTTATTAATCATAACATTAACTTTTATTATTTCCATTTTTTTTGTTGTTTATTTTTTGCATAAAACCCAATATCTTTTTCTCGGTGGCGGAAGACAAAAATTTAATAAGGAAAAACAATCCAAAAAGAGAAAGAAAAATCTCGGCGTTTCTTAAAGCTATAGCCAAAACAGCGCCCGAAGAAACGTTAAAACTTAAAGCGGAAAAAGAAAGAACGCCGGCTATCTCCATACTCCCAAGCGTTGCCGGAGTAGGGGCAATCATCGCTAAATTTGTAACGGCGTAAACAATAAAGGAATCAAACAAAGAAGAACTTTTTGTTAAAAAGAAAACTAAAAGGGAGATTCTGCCAAAAATTAAAATATATTTTACCAACGCCATTCCCATTCCTTGCCAAAAAATTTTTTTAGCCGGAGACATAAACATCGTAATTTCTTTTTCAATTTTTACTATTATGTGTTCGTTTTCTTTTTGTTTCCCTAAAAATTTTTTTACAAAGAATTTTAGAAAACTTTTTTGCCGTAGATTTTTGAAATAGAAAAGAAAAAGTAAAAATAAAAGAAAAAAGAAAAAAATCAGCGAGATAAAGCTAATTTTGCGGGAGAACAACTGATAGCGAAAGAAAAAAAGCGCTAATCCGCCGATAGTCGTTATAACATATATAGTCCAATCAAAAAGCCGTTCCACTATAACCGAAGCCACGCTTTTCTCCCAACCTATTCCGTATTCTTTTTTAGCCAGCCAAGCGCGGAGTGGTTCTCCCCCCACAATCGCTATAGGGGTAAGGAGATAAGTTATGGAAAAACCCGAAATAGATATTCTGCTTATTCCCTTAAATTTTCTTTTGCCGGTCATTTTTTTTAAAATAAATTTCCACTTCCAAACGGCGCTGACGAAAATGATTCCGCTAACCGCCACAACGGCAAATCCCCGCAAACTAAAAGTGAGAATTACCGCTTCTTTTATTCCTTCCCAGCCGGTAAAATTAAAGACAAGTCCGCCGGCCAAAAGTCCGAGAATCAACAAAACCGAGAACTTTATAAAGAATTTCATATTTCTTTAATAATTATTATAAAAAAATATCTCCCCTTTGTAAGGGGAAGATTAAAACACCCAACTCTCCACAATTTCCAACAAGTCAGATATGTTCACCGTTCCGTCTTGGCTTACATCGGCTTTCCTTCCCGCCGACTCGGACATTCCCCAATAGGACATAAGAACTCCAATGTCTCGGACATCTATTTGTCCGTCTTTTGTAATATCCTCTTTTGAGTACAAACTTCCTCCAATATCCAAAAAAGCAAAATACATACTGCAAGAGTTGGTAGGACACTCGTTTCCTCCCAAAACTATGTTTCCGCCGGGGAATTCTTTGTAATATACTTCAAAGTTTGTTTTTGGGTCGGTTGTTCCCAAAGTATACTCCGTCGCTTCAAACCCTGCCGCCCAAGAGGGGAGGGGAAATCTCCTGTCCCAAGCCAAAAACAGAGTTGTTTTCTCTCCCGCTTGCAAGTTGAAAAGAGAAGGGTCGCTGGAAAACTTGTCGTTATTGGCGGTCTGTAAGAGGGTTGTTCCCGAAAGGCGAGAGGGGAGACGAGTTAGAGTATAATTCCTGTCTATGTAGTATTTATCTCCCTCGGAAACATTCTCTTTTAACCCATACTCTCCCGGGTTTTCATTCCCGCAAGAAGAATTGTTTACGCATTGAAACTCCGAAGAACACCCCGCTGGCGAACACTCTCTTTCTTGGAGCATTTGGCTTTCCGGACAACTTCCACCTCCGCAGGAGACATCTTCCCATGGAAAACAATCGCAATCGGGAGATTGGCAAGAAGAGTCAATTACGCATCTCTCTTCCATTAGACATCCGCTTGGAGAACACTCTCTCTCCTCTCGCATTCTATTTTCTGGGCAATCTCCGTCCCCGCAGGATGTCTCTTGCCACGGAGAGCAGTCGCAGTCGGGAGAAGTTCCGCCGTTTTCTATTATATAGATTGGTTTATAGGTTAAATGAATTTCCAACTCTCCATTGTTTGAGTATCTTGGCGCGACGCTGTTTCCATACATATCTTTTATAATTACATCTCCGTCTATTTCGGGGAATGTTAGCGTTTTATTTCCCGAATGTCTCCAGGTCCAAATAGCGTATTTATTAACTCCGCCTTCTCCCATAAACTTAAAACCCCTTCCAATATCTCCGCTTAATATTATTTCGTAACCGTTAAGAGAAGAATCTTGAAAAATAGAAAGAACTGTTTTTACCGCTTCCCCTGTTTTTTTTAGCGAGTGAGAATTGTCCCAATTCACATATCTATACCTTCCTTCTCCTTCATCCGGCCATTGCGTTATGGCAACCAAGTTTGTGTCAAAAGTTCTCGCTAACCCCGCAATATGCATCCGGGCGCTGTTATGGGCGTATTCTTCATCGGATAAAGTTCTGCCATTGCCGCCATAACCAAATTCTGATATCCACCAAGGGCGATTACCCAGTCCGTATTCTTTCATTCTGTCGTCAAATCTTTTTATATCGCTAAAAAAATCTGTTTCGGGGTCGTCTTCTGCGGGAGGATAATAAAAATTATGGACGGATATCATATCAAAGCCAACCGCTTTTTGGATAAATTCTCTATACCAATTTTTTTCTTTTACCGCCCAATAAGCGTAACCGGGCGAAGCCACCTTGCAATCCGAACACACTTCCTTTACGGCGTTATAATATCTATTAAACACCTCTACAGATTCGTCAAAATCAAAGTGGAGCATAACCACCGGTTCGTTTAATCCTTCGTAAACTTTTATGGAGCCGGCCAAATTGGGAGCGTCTTGGAGTCCGTCTCCGTCGTATCTTTCCACCACTTTTTTTACAAACTCAATATATTCTGCCCCCATTTGCCCCTTGTAAGCGGAAGGGTCTCGGTATCCTTTGCCGAAAATACATAAAGAGGGCTGAATGCCGTTTTGAAACATTTTATTTATTCTCTCATCCGTTTCTTGCCAATCGTCTCCGTCTGGTTTTTCCACCCTTGTTTGTTTTATGCTCGCCCTATCCCACTTAAAACCCATTTCCTTATGTCTTTCAATAAATTTGTCTAAATTTGTTCCCGAAGATGTTTCCGGGGAGTTGTTGTCTTCGGGCAAAATTTGCATAGCGCAAGTAAAAGGGCTTGTTATATGCGCGGAAGCAAGTTGTCCCCAAAAAAGAAACGATAGCGCTAAAAGTATGATAAATATTTTTATCTTCATAAGTTTAATTTATTAATCATAACATTAACTTTTATTATTTCCATTTTTTTTGTTGTTTATTTTTTGCATAAAACCCAATATCTTTTTCTCGGTGGCGGAAGACAAAAATTTAATAAGGAAAAACAATCCAAAAAGAGAAAGAAAAATCTCGGCGTTTCTTAAAGCTATAGCCAAAACAGCGCCCGAAGAAACGTTAAAACTTAAAGCGGAAAAAGAAAGAACGCCGGCTATCTCCATACTCCCAAGCGTTGCCGGAGTAGGGGCAATCATCGCTAAATTTGTAACGGCGTAAACAATAAAGGAATCAAACAAAGAAGAACTTTTTGTTAAAAAGAAAACTAAAAGGGAGATTCTGCCAAAAATTAAAATATATTTTACCAACGCCATTCCCATTCCTTGCCAAAAAATTTTTTTAGCCGGAGACATAAACATCGTAATTTCTTTTTCAATTTTTACTATTATGTGTTCGTTTTCTTTTTGTTTCCCTAAAAATTTTTTTACAAAGAATTTTAGAAAACTTTTTTGCCGTAGATTTTTGAAATAGAAAAGAAAAAGTAAAAATAAAAGAAAAAAGAAAAAAATCAGCGAGATAAAGCTAATTTTGCGGGAGAACAACTGATAGCGAAAGAAAAAAAGCGCTAATCCGCCGATAGTCGTTATAACATATATAGTCCAATCAAAAAGCCGTTCCACTATAACCGAAGCCACGCTTTTCTCCCAACCTATTCCGTATTCTTTTTTAGCCAGCCAAGCGCGGAGTGGTTCTCCCCCCACAATCGCTATAGGGGTAAGGAGATAAGTTATGGAAAAACCCGAAATAGATATTCTGCTTATTCCCTTAAATTTTCTTTTGCCGGTCATTTTTTTTAAAATAAATTTCCACTTCCAAACGGCGCTGACGAAAATGATTCCGCTAACCGCCACAACGGCAAATCCCCGCAAACTAAAAGTGAGAATTACCGCTTCTTTTATTCCTTCCCAGCCGGTAAAATTAAAGACAAGTCCGCCGGCCAAAAGTCCGAGAATCAACAAAACCGAGAACTTTATAAAGAATTTCATATTTCTTTAATAATTATTATAAAAAAATATCTCCCCTTTGTAAGGGGAAGATTAAAACACCCAACTCTCCACAATTTCCAACAAGTCGGATATGTTCACCGTTCCGTCTTGGCTTACATCGGCTTTCCTTCCCGCCGACCCGGACATTCCCCAATAGGACATAAGAGCTCCAATGTCTCGGACATCTATTTGTCCGTCTTTTGTAATGTCCTCTTTTGAGTACAAACTTCCTCCAATATCCAAAAAAGCAAAATACATACTGC
>CAZYWT010000023.1:0-9766 GCA_964651635.1 uncultured Candidatus Saccharibacteria bacterium
GACCAAGCAACTGGACATTGATTAGGGCGGTTGCTTAGTCCGACCAAGCAACTGGTTGCCCCGATGTAATTTCGGGTTAACCGCCTCGGGACAACCGCCTCGGGACAACCGCCTCGGGACAACCGCCTCGGGACAACCGCCAAACTAAAAGTATTTTTATACATATCTGGACTTTTGTGGGATTATCAAGATAAAATAATAATATGAAAAATAAAAAACTAAAAAAATTCATTTTAACTCTTTGCTTCGCCTTAATAATCGTTTTAATTCTCTTTGTTTTTCAAAACAAAGAGAATAAATGGCGGATTTCGCTGGGAGACAAAGAAATAATAGCGGAAATCGTCGACACGCCCAAAGAGCGAATTCGCGGACTTTCCGGCAGAAAAAATTTAGGAGAAAACGAGGGAATGATTTTTGTTTTTTCCGACCAAGATTACAGAGAGTTTTGGATGAAAGATATGAATTTTTCTATTGATATATTCTTTGTGGATAAAAACAATAAAATTATTGATGTTTTAATCAATATCTCTCCCGACACTTTTCCCGCAAAATTCAAATCTCGCTCTCCGGCAAAATACGCTATAGAAACTAAAAACGGCTCCATAAAAGAGCCGAAACTTCTTTTGGGTTCCTATATTTTTATAGAAAACAGGGATTAGTTTTAATTTACGCTTATTATTTTGAATTTAATTTTTCCGGAAGGAGTTTCTACTTCGCAAAAATCCCCTTTCTTTTTTCCCAAAAACGCTTTTCCCAGCGGAGATTCGTTAGATATTTTTCCTTTGGCAATATCCACCTCTTCGGGAGAAACAATAGAGAATTCCCGCTCTTCTCCGTCTGATTTTACTTTTATATTAGAACCGAGCCCCGCAAGCCCGTTGCTACTCTTTTCCACCACCTTGGAATTGGCAAGTTTGTCCCTAATTTCGGCTATTCGCCCTTCCAGTAAACTTTGAGCCTCTCGCGCGTCGTCATAAGCGGCGTTTTCGCTTAAATCGCCATAAGATTTGGCTTGTTTTAACTGCTCGGCAATTTCTCTTCTTTTTGTTGTTTCTAAAAAACTCAACTCTTTTTTGAGTTTGTCAAAAGCTTCTTTTGTTAGATATCTTTCCGCGCCCATAATAAAATTTTATTATCCCTATTATATATAAAAAGCTCAAAAACGCAACATTCCGCATTAAATAATCTAAAATCTGACTGAAAAAGCAAACAAAATTATAAATAAAATGAGCGGTTGTTCCGATGTAATATCGGGACAACCGCTCGAGCAGGTTGCGGAGCTTTGGTTTTTTAAGCGTTGTGCTTTATTTCTATCACATCTCCGTCTTGAACTATATAGTTTTTCCCTTCCGTTTTCAAAAGTCCTTCGCTTTTCGCTTCTTTAAGCCCTCCTACATTTATTAAATCCTGCCAATTTATAACGCTCGCTTTTATAAAGCAGTCCTCAAAATCCGAGTGAATAACTCCGCCGGCTTTGGGAGCGGGAGTTCCCTTCTCTATTGTCCAGCCCCTTGTTTCGTCCTCTTCAACGGTAAAAAATGTTATGAGGTCAAGTAATTCATAGGTTTTTTTAATCAACTCGTTTAGAGCGGAGCGAGGATTTAGCCCTAATTCCAGCCGTTCCTCTGGAGTTAAATCCGCCGCTTCAAGTTCCGTTAATATATCTACAACTAAATAAGGAATATTATTTTGTTTAAAAAAACTGTCATCTACGCTCCCCTTTTCTCCGTTTAATATATAAAGCCGTTTTTTCATTGTGAGGAGACAAAAAGATTTTAGCGCTTCTCTTTCTTCGGGGCTTAACTCTGTTTCACTTAAAACTTTTCCTTCCTCTAAAAATTTTTTCGCTTTTCCAATCGTTTCCATTTCTTTTAACAATTCCTTGTCCCCCGTTCTTGATTTTTTCTCCAACTCCCCCAATCTTTTTTCAACAGTTTCTAAATCTTTTAGAATAAGTTCGGTATCTAATATCTCTTTTTGCTCTTTGAGAGAGAGAAATTCCTCATCGCTCTTGCTCCGAAATCCTTTCAAAACATAGCAAATAGCGTTTGTTTCTCTGATATTGGCTAAAAATTTATTTCCCAATCCTTCGCCCTTATTAGCGCCCTCTATGAGGCCGGCAATGTCCACAAATTCTATGGCTGTATATATTTTTTTCTTGGAATTACAAAGCTCAAAAAGTTTGTCTACTCGCTCGTCGGGGACAGCTACCACTCCAACATTGGGGTTTATTGTGCAAAAAGGATAATCGGATTTGTCCACCTGCTTTTTTGTGAGGGACTCAAACAAAGTGGACTTCCCCACATTTGGCAAACCAACTATTCCCACAGATAACATATATTTTTATATTAAAACTCAAAAACCAAAAGTCAAAAAAAATAAAGCATTTTTATTGGAATAAAAATCTTACCACTGACGGAAATTAAAAAGATGATAAGATAAGAATATGATAAAAAGATATTATTTAGATAAAATAAATACTTAAAACCCAATAAAGTTTTGGTGGTTTATGGTCCCAGAAGAACCGGAAAAACCACTTTAATAAATGAATATTTAAAGAAAATAACAGAAAAAAAGATATATAAAGGATCCGGAGAAGATATTAGATTAAAGGAAATTTTGGAATTTTCGGATTTCTCGCGCATAATCCCCTATTTTAAGAATTATAATATTATTTTTATAGACGAAGCTCAAAAAATTGAAAATATTGGGAATGGACTCAAGATATTGGTTGATAATATTAAGAATATAAAAATAATAGCCACCGGGTCTTCTTCTTTTGACCTCTCTAATAAAGTTGGAGAGCCCTTGGTTGGAAGGCAACATATATTAACATTATACCCCTTCTCAATATCGGAACTCTCTAATGAATTTGGAAACACTTTCGCGTATGAAAATTTAAATAATTTGATGGTTTATAGTTCATACCCGGAGGTTATAACCAGCAAAACTTTTAAGGAAAAGGTTAATTATCTAAATCAAATAAGGAGTTCGTATTTATATAAAGATATTTTAGAATTAGAAAATATAAAAAACTCGGGAAAAATAAACGATTTGCTTAGATTAATATCTTATCAAATAGGAAAAGAAATATCTTTGGAGGAATTAGGAACTCAATTGCAAATGAGTAAAAATACCGTTCAAAAATATTTAGATTTACTTGAAAAATCCTTTATTTTAATAAAGTCAAGAGGTTTTTCTAAAAATTTAAGAAAAGAAATATCTAAAAAACCTCGTTATTATTTTTATGATAATGGAATTAGAAATTCCGTTATTCAAAATTTTAATCACATAGAGGAAAGAAACGACATAGGAGAATTATGGGAAAATTTTGTTTTAGTGGAAAGAATTAAAAAACAAACATATCAAGATATATATTCAAATAACTACTTTTGGAGAACTTGGGATAAGAAGGAAGTTGATTTTATAGAAGAAAGAGGCGGAAAGATTTATGGATTTGAATTTAAATACAACAAAGAAAAAATTCCAAAGAATAATAACTTTTTAGATATTTATCCCGAGGCTAATTTAAGGATTATAAATAAAAATAATTTTTTTGATTTTTTAACTTAAAATGTCCTCTTGGAATTGTTTAACTCCCTTTATGCTTTTGGGATATTTTTCTATATCCGGAAAATTAAGGTTCATTATTTTTTTATAAACCGCTTTTGCAATTTCCTTCATTTCCGCCGCATCTTCCTCGCTTATGTCTAAAGAAAGTTCGGCTATTTCTCCGCTTTTTTTATCCGGCTCCACAAATTCTAAAATTCCTTTATTCACCTTAAAATTCCCGAAATCGGACGAAGATTCCACCAAAATTTTGTAAAAAATGAGTTGATTTCTATATTTCCATAATTTTATTTTCTCCCAATCCCCTCTTCCTTTCCAATCGCGGGCGTATTTCCCCGTTTTATAATCATAAACAAACATTTCTTTTTCCTTTTCCTTTGGCAACATCAAATCTATTTTCCCCGAAATAGGAATATCTCCCGCTCGGCACCCTTGCTCGTTAAAATTAAATTCGGTTAAAAAATTGGGGTTTAGAATATCCCGTTTTTGCTTGTAAAAAACTTTTAGCGCTTCCTTTCCTTGTTCAAAGAATTTTTTAAAATCCTTCTCCCCCAACCTTTCTTTTACGAGCGCTTCTCTAAACCATTGCTCTATTTTTTCCGTGTCTGTTCGCTTTTCTTTTGCCACTCTTTCCAATGTTTTGTGGATAGCCGTTCCAAAAGAAAGAGGAGTTGTCTTCGGCTGGGGAAACCTTAAAAGATTGGTTTCAAAAAAGTTTTGGGGACCGCCGTCGGAAACATCCAAAAAGTTGTTTATATGAGTAACATTTAACTTATAATTTTCCAATTCTTTTTCCAAAAGTTTTTTCTCCGAATTCTTGAAGGACAAAATTTGAAAGGGAGCGATTGATTTTTCTAAAATATCCCGTTTTTCCGCCCAAGAAACGCTTTCCTCCAAACTTTTTGCCGATTTGGGAATAAAACTTAAAGGAAGAACTTCCCGCCCCTCTTTGTTTTTTTTGGAAAAACAAAGAAATAAATCGTTTTTGGCTCTGGAGGCCGCCACAAAAAACAAGCGAAGTTGGTCGTCTCTTGTGTCTCCGGCCGGGGTAATGGGCAAATTTTTCGGAAAAGACATTCCTCCGCCAGCCCCTTTTTTAGCCCAAACATTTTCTCGGCAATTTAGAACAAAAACAACATCAAACTCCAATCCTTTGGCTTTGTGAGCCGTTAGAAGATTTACCCCGCCGCTTCCGGCGGAAGAGAAAAAAGTGTTGGGAACGGGAAGATTGTTTTCTTTGTGAATTTCCGCAAATCGCAAAGCGTCTTTTAGATAAAGCGGTTCTTTCGGCTTATACTCTCGCAGAGCAAAAAGAAAACTTCTTATGGCTGATAAAAATCGCAAATAATTGTTAGGGTCTTTCTTAAATTTTTCCTCGCTAAAATAATAATTTTTGAAGGGACTTCGCAATTTTTTGTTTTTTGTTTCGTCAGAGCCGATTATCTCGTTTATTATTTTGTCAACAGGATAATTTTGGCTTTTAACGCTCAATTTAATTAGAAAGTCGGCTATTTGTTTTAATCGCCCGCCCTTTTTCTTCATTGCTTTTATCCAATTATCTCTTTCCAAAGAAATTTCCCAAATTTTTTCCCTCTCAATCTCCCAAAAAGGAAAACTTAAAATTTTTGGCATTAGAGCGTTTACTTTTTGGGGGTTGTCTAAAAACAAGCAGAGGAGTTCTAATATACTAAAAATCTCCAACACTCTTTCGTTTTTGAGGGCGTCTCCTTGTTTTTCGTAAAAATAAGGAACGGAGAGATATTTAGAAAATTCTTCCAATTCTTTGTGTTTTCGAGAAATTACTCCGATTTTAGCGAGAGTTCCCCCTTTTGCGACAATCTCTTTTATTTTTTGAGAAATCCAAAAATACTCTTCATCTTCGTTTTCAAATTCTTTTAATTCTATTTTTCCTTTTCCGCCCCGCGAAGAAATCATTTCTTTTTCTTCAGTTAAAATTGAATTTTCTTTTTGGTTTATTACCTCTTTTGTAAAATCAACGATATTTTTAACCGCTCTGTAATTCTTTTTTAAAATTATTTTCTTTGTCTCGCGATAATTTTTCACAAAGCGAATTAAATTAGAAGCGTTGGCTCCCTGAAATTTAAATATCGCTTGGTCGTCGTCGGCGACAGCAAAAATGTTGGGTTGTTCCTCGTTTATCGGGTTGTCGGTTAAAATTTCCAAAAGTTTCACTTGCGAATCATTGCTGTCTTGAAATTCGTCAACCAAAATATACTGAAACTTTTCTTGAAGAGTGTATTTTAATTCTTTATTATTCTCCAAAACTTCTATAACTTTTAATATCATATCGTTAAAGTCGTATTTTCCCTCCTCCGCCAATTTTTCTTGATATAATTTATAGATTTCCAAGAGGTCTCTTTGTTTTTCCTCTTTTTCCAAATCAACAAAAACCAATTTCTTGTCTTCGTCTCGGCAAAGCCAGTTATCTTTCCATTTGGTAAGAAAATTCGTCCTGTTTTCTTCTTTGGCTTTTCTGATCGCTTCTTTTAGCGTCCCGCGGCAAACTTCCGCAAGCGACCTAAACGGAGTTATGACAAAGTTTCCGTATTCTATTTTGATTAGCGCCTCCTCCGCTTTTTTGAGCGTTTTTTTGGTTATCCTTTCGTTAAAAACGGGGCAAATAATGTTGGAAAGATAGTCCAAATCTTTTTTGTTTTTATCCAGTATTTTTTCAAACTTTTCGGGAGAAAGCCCCGCTTTTTTTAGTTGAGAAATTTTTTCTTTGAGATTTTTTAGATTGTTAAAATGGAAATTAGAACGAGTTAGTTTTGCCAGAGAATTTTTATGGGAAGTTTGGGGCAGAATTTCTTGGAGAATTTCAAATTGCTCCGTTTCTCCGGCCGAGTTATGAAAAGAAAATTGGGAAAAATAATCTTGATATCTGTTTATGATATAAGAGCCAAGTCCGTGAAAGGTAAAAATAGGCAGATTATGAGCGTCGGGACCTATAATGTCTTTCAAGCGAGTTTGCATATTAAAGGCGGCCGATTCGGTAAAAGTAAGAGACAAGATATTGCCCGGATAAACATCTCCTTTTCTTAAAATGTTGGCGACTCTCATCCCTAAAACTTCTGTTTTGCCCGCTCCGGGGCCCGATATTACCAAAACAGGACCCTCTATGTTATCCACGGCTTCTTTTTGCTCTTTGTTTAATTTGCTATATCTTTTTCTAAATTCTTCCTCCATTACCTTTATAATAACACTTGAGTCCGTCCAATAAAAATAACCGCGCCAGAGGCGCGATTATTTTATCTTTAATTAAAACTTATTTTTTAACTTTAATTCTCTTCTTTTTTTTCTTAAGAATAATAACTATTAAAGCGGATAAAGCGACAACAATTAAAGCAATTATTACTTCCCTGTTAGAGAAAAACTTTCCAATAAATCCCAGAAATTTTAATCCGTCTTTATCATCTTTATCCCTTTGTTGTTCTCCTAAAACATCGCCTTCTTCACCTCCTTCGCTTTCTAATTTTTCTTCGGTGGATGTTCCCCTAACTTCTCCTAATAACTCATCTTCGCTTTTATTTTTTTCTTCTCCTGTTTGCGTTTCTCCTTGAAAAATAGGAAGCAATTCTTCAAGCCATTTGTTGTCGCCCTCGTTTTTGTTTTCTGACGCTTCTTCCTCTTCGACGTCTGTTGATATATCTTTTTTAGTGGTAAAAATAAATTCCTCGCCCACTACCTCCGGAGAGGATTTAGATATACATCTGTAATAATATTTAGTCCCGGGTTTTAAGTCGGCAATTAGAACAAGGTGGTTAGTTTTTTTAGTTGCGTCTTCTTTAGTAGAAAATTTATAGCCGTAATTGGGAAAATCTCCTAAACTTGGATGAGAAACTTCGTCGTAAATCACTCTGCTGGTAGATAAATAATTTGTTTGCCAACTAATAAGCGTCGAATAATCTTTTGTTTCCAAGCTTTTTTCGTTAAAAACTTGATTTTTCCAACTCTCCGGCGAAACGCTTCCCCCCATTCCGCCAATAGAAGATTGGGCTTCAACCGTTTCTCCGGAAGATTTTTCTCCTTTCAATTTTAAGGAAATTTTATAATCTCCGGGATAGAGAGCGGGATTAGTGTTTATGTTCACTTCAGAAAAAGAAACACCTTTTTCTATTTCGAATCCTTCAAATAATAAATTGCCGTTTATAAACCCGGAAGAAGCATTTAACAACCCCGAATTTCCTATTCTAAATTGAGCGTTTACTCCTTTTCCGTCAAAATCATTGCCATTAAAGTTTATATGAAGATACGCCTTTCCGTTTAGAAGTTTTTTTCCGCTATTATTTATCACATTTATTTTGGGAGAACAAGAATCGCCCGATATTTGTAAAACGCATTTCTCTTTTAATTCCGTCTCTAAACTTCCCGCAAGAGACACGGCGGGAATAAAAAGCAATATAATTATTAATTTTTTTAAAATTTTTAACATTGTTATTTTTCCACCAGCTCCGCTTTTGTTTTACAATTTTCTATAAAATATTGGCAAGAAACACATTTTCTCTCAAATTCATAATAAAATTGCTTGGCTTTTATGGGCGAAGGAACAGAAGCGCCAACGGTCAATGTTGTTTGGCCGGCAACATTGCTTAAATTAACAACGCCCTTTGATAATTTAATGGTATTATTATTTTTATCCTTATAACCAAACTCAACTCCTAACGCTTCCGGTGTTGTTGTTGTATCAACGCTTCCATAAACAACAAATTTTACATTAAAATCAAAATTCAACTCTAACGGTTTTTCTAAATTAGTCCAAAAAGACCTATTTATTCCAGAAACACCAAAGTTAGCCCCGCAACTTTCGGGAAAAGCGCTAAAAATAATTTCCTCCGAATTAACATTTCCAGTATAAAATTTTGGACTTTTCACATTTGCTTGCCCGAGGAAAGTTGCATACGAAGATAAATAAACGCCCAGAGCAACGCCCGAGCCAAGAAAAAGTCCCATTAAAATTAAGATAAATTTTTTCATATTTTTATTATGGCAGAGATGGAGCAGTTTTTATCTTTGCGTTCTTAAAAAAACAACCCCATCTCTACCCTCCGCCAAAAAAGCAGAGAGTAGAAAGGTTAGTTAGTCGCCCGCTACATAAGGGACAACCTCTGTCTTAACTTGATAATCCCCGGGAGCAAGATTAACAGCCAGAACATTTTTTACAAAGAAATTAAGCATTCCTTTATAAAGATTTAATCCTCCCCCCTTATTCGTGTCATGATAAGTTATCAAATCCGTCTCATAAAGATAGTGGTCGGGATTATTCCATATGACTTTCTTTTGTCCTTGATTATATTCATTTTTAGGAACTAACCAAAGTTTAGCTCCACGACACATATCATAACTATCAAATCCATTATTACCTTCGCAATAATCGGGGCTGGCTACGGCATTCCAATCATCGGAAGCTGGAAGATTCATTGCAAGATTAACACTACCGGAAGTAGTTGCTATTCTTCTATTAAAATCAACGGGAAATTCAGCAATTAATTTTCCAGGGTTATCTCCTCCCCAATTTACAAACCTATCTTGCTTGTCAGCGTAGTAAACCAAAACATAATTACTATAAGCTCCGGGTAGACCTGTAGCCCAAATTTCATAATTAAATTCGTTGGACTCCAATTCATAAGTTAATTCTGCTTTGGTACCATCTCCTGAAATTACAGACCAGTCAGATCTATTTTTATTTTCCAAAACTAATGTGCTCCAATAAGATGTTTCTACACCTTCTTCGTCGTGTTGTTGCCAACCACAAGAAGCATCACCAACCATACATTGGTTGGTAACAAACTCTACTGGGGCTACGGTTTCGGATTTATTTTTCAGATTATACTCTTGTGTATAAGTATTGCCGGCAATAGCAGGAGAATTACCTATTGTATAAGTTTTGGATTTATCTCCATTTCCAAATACAACAGATTGCTCAACATTGCCGTCTCCCGTCATCGTGGTGTAAACCGTCAAAAAAGCGGCGGAAGCGACTCCAGCCACCAATATACCGACTACTACAACGGCTAACGGGCTTTTTTTAATTACTTGTTTGATTTTATTCATATATTTGTTTTTATGTTTATACTTTTAACTTCGACCTTTTTATTAAAAAAAGGCGTTATTAAAACGCCTTTTTTAAATTTTAATATCTATTTAATTTTTTTGAATAATTACTCATTTGAATATC
>CAZYWT010000024.1:0-1949 GCA_964651635.1 uncultured Candidatus Saccharibacteria bacterium
AAATCTTTCAATTCTTTTAGTTTTTTATTTGTTTCATTTAATCTTTTTTGATTTATAGCATAACCCTCTAAAAGATAGCTTTTTAAGACCTTGGTTGCCCATTTTCTGAAATGAATAGCTTTTGGAGAGTTTGTCTTATATCCAACAGATAAAATAACATCCAGACTATAAAATTTTACAGGTTTATCCGATCCACTAATGTGCATTTTTTGCACATTACTTTTTTTATCAACTTCTTTATCTTTAAATATATTATTTATATGCTTCGTTATAACAGATCTATCTTTATCAAAAAGCTCTGCAATTTGAGATTGATTTAACCAAATGGATTCATTTTGAAAATGAACTTGTAACTCTATTTCGTTTTCTTTATATCTGTATATTTCAATACTTCCTTTGTCTAATTTTTTATTTTCCTTTTCCATATTAATTTATAATATCATAATTATCCGACTCAAAACAAAAACCCTTACAAAATAAGGTATAGAAACTGGCTCCCATCGTTGGACGCATTCAGAAACATAGATTGGAATGAAATTAGCAAAGGGTTGGATAAAATTAATATTTATTCATAATAAAAAAGCACGGAGGAATAGTCTCCGCGCGAGGCGTTAAATATTAACATTTTAAGAGAATCTATAAATCTTTCACCCTTTCTTTCATCTTAAAAGAAAAAAGTCTCCTGACCCCTTTTTCCCAGTTTAGAAAGCGCGAGCTAATTTATATCATAGAAAACATAAGAAACAAATAAAGAAATAAGAATATATTTTTACACTTAAAAATATAAACCTAATATCATAAAACATGAAAAATAATCGGGGGTAAAAAAAAATGGAAAATTGCAATATGAGGGGTGGGAAATATGCTGAATGAGTTATACCACATTTTTTATAAAACAAGAGCCGAGAGGGCAAATTTTAGCCCAAAAACAGCCTTGTTAAGAGGTTAAATAAGAAAGTAAGAGGTGGGATTTTAACAATAATCTTATTAAAACGAAAATATTATAATTTTGCAAACAAAAACAGACTGAATTTTTAATGGTCCAGCCCGTTTTTATTTTCTCTTTTTGCTCTATTCGTATTCTACGATATAGCCGCGAATTTCCCTTCCGCCATGTTTTACGCTATCGCTTCTTTCGTCTCCCCACCTAGCGGTAGAACCGCAAATTAAATAATCCTCTCCCTCTTTGCTTTCGGTTGGGGAATTTGTAGACCAACGAGTATAATCCCACTCCTCTCCTGTTATCCATTTCCATCCGCCATCAGGTTCGTTATAATTTGGATCTTCTGTGTCTTGATAACCGCCAAGCCATTTTAGCATCCAAGCCAAACGATGAAACATCCAATCTACTTCTGCATGAGAGGTAATAGTCATAAGATGCCCGGACATTCCCTTGTAAGCAGAGTTTTCCGCTTTTTCTTTCGCTTCATGCCAAGTAATAGGACCGGATGAGACAACCTCGTAATAATGACCATTCTCGGAATTAAAATAGATATTTTCTTTATATTCAACTTCATATTCAACAATATATCCCCCTCGCTCTCCTTTTTTAGCCCACCATCTTGCTTGATGCCACCACAGAAGATTTTCTTCTCCGTTGGTCTCGGGCTTTTTCTTTTTATACCAATAGGTATAATCCCAGTCTTCTCTTGTAATCCAATGCCAAACACCAGGTCCTGTTTGATAACCGCCAAGCCATTTATTAGACCAATTTTCTAAATTATCCCATAACCAATCCCATTCTTCGTGAGAAGTTATTACTGCCAAGTGTCCTGTCATGCCGTCGTGTTGCAAGGCGCTAGCTTTTTTATTTGCTTCAATCCAAGAAATTGAATCTTCGCTTATTACTTGATAATAATGCCCATTAACAGGACTTTGAATGATTGGTCCTATGGGCTCTATTTCGGGTTCATCGGGTTCTTCCTCGGGTTCAGTTGGCTCCTCTTCAA
>CAZYWT010000024.1:2049-9672 GCA_964651635.1 uncultured Candidatus Saccharibacteria bacterium
TGGGTTCCTCGGGTTCAGTTGGCTCCTCTTCAATGGGTTCCTCGGGTTCAGTTGGCTCCTCTTCAATGGGTTCCTCGGGTTCAGTTGGATCTTCCTCAACGGGCTCCCCAGGTTCAGTTGGCTCCTCTTCAATGGGTTCCTCTTCTATGGGCTCTTCAGGAGCAACTGGTTCTTCCTCGTATTTACACACTTCTATTTGAGAGGGACTTTTCAATATTATTTCCGGTTTTCCTTGATATTTTTGAATATATCCGGAGATTCTAACCTTCTCCCCGAGATAAAGTTGGTCGGCGTTAGACGGAAAAGCGCTCCAATCACTATCCCAAATAATAGAAAGGAAGCAATGGTTGGGATAGGGGTCGCAAAGGTTAATAAACAAAGCAGGATTGCTATATCTTTTCACAGAAGCTACATATCCTTCCACTATTTTGTAGTCCCCAATATATTTATCGGCATTTTGAGCTTCTACAACCTCCGATAATTTATTTTCTTCTGTTACTTTATTCCAGTCGCATTGAAACGCAAAACAACTATTTTTTTCCACGCACTTTTCCTCCGCTTGGCATTTGTCCGGATAACATTCCCTAACTTGCCTCATCTGCTCGGAAGAGCAACTACCAGAACCGCAAGCGGTATCTTGCCACTCCTCACAATAACAGGATAGCTTTTCTTCCCAAATACAACCATTTTTTTTATCTTTTGCTTCTCTCTCCAACTCGGCGCATTCCTCTTTATACTCGCTATCTGGATTATAGAAATCGCAAATAGCTAATCCCTCTTCTACCATTTTTAAATTAATATTTTCCCCGTGGGAGAAAATCCAACGCAAATACCGGTTGTATTTGTCTTTGTCTGTTTTCTCTTTTTCTAATTTTACCTCTTTGCCCAAAACCAATTCTTCTAATCTTTCTTTGGCCGGAGCATAGCAAGAACTTCCGCTTTCTTCCGAGTCAATCCCCAGCAATCTGATATGGTCTCCGCCTTCTGCTACCACAGTGTCCCCGTCAATAACTTTGGTAATATCCAACAACTCAAATGAAGACGAAGAGTTTTCTTCATTTTCATTTTGTTTTTCTTCAAAACTCGGTTTTAATCCATAACTAGAAAGTTTATTGATTTTAGTTAAGGTGGTTTGCCCCACATAGCCGGTCCCAGCGGTTAACCCCCAAGGATTAAGCACTTCTTCAGAATACTTTTCTTGAAACCTCTTAACCGCTTTTTTGGTTAAGGGACCAAAGTATCCGGAAACAACTCCTTCGGGATAAATGTCTGGATAATCGCTTAAAAAAGATTGAAGATTTTCAACCTCTTTGCCACTATCTCCCATTTTCAGAGGATTAGTGATTAAAATCTCTTCAACTCTATCTACACCTTTTTCTATTTGCGAAAGAGAAGATTGTAATTCGAGTATTTTTTCTTGAATCTGATTTACTTGCTCTCTTAAAAAATCAATTAAATTCTGATATTTAGAATTCTCGGCAACAACGCTTCCGTTTAGAGACAGAAGCACTAAAACAATAATTATTATTTTAGATATTTTTTTCATCATATTTTTGTTTTAACTATATTTTTTTGTGAAGAACTCTTCACATTTTCAACTTCCGGAAGTTGTCTTCCGGATTATTGTTCGACCTTTTTAATGTATTTTCATTCCCATGGCTCCGCGGGTAGGACTCCTTCGCTTCGCTCGTAGAACCTATCGCTTTGTATTTCAAATAAAATCTAAATGCTTTTGAAAACTTTGATGAAATATAGGAAAGTTTTTTATAATCAATTTTTCATAATAAATTATACTTAATCTATTGTAGACCAAGACCCATAGCAGAAAAAAATAAAATGAATGCAAAAGATATAAATAAAAATAAAGTATTTATAGATATTAATATTCCAAAGCCCTTCTTGTTAATATGATGAGAAAAATAATAATAAGTCATTCCACCTGAAATATGGATTAAAAGATAAACTAAAGCTACACCTAAAACCCAAGGAACACCAAGGAGAAAGTTTGAGTCTACTATAAATTTAATAATAAGAATAGGATGAAATATAACGAGAATTAACTCCTTAGATATTGTATCTCCTTTTTCCGCTAAAATAAAAATTAAAATAATACCTAAAAATGCCAGAAAAAGATAAGAAACAACAACACCTTTCCAAAAATATTTACTTTTATAAGATTTATTCTTTTTAGAGCTTCGTATAAAAGAAAAAATTGTAAAAAAAGCACAGACTAAAACAGTAATTAAAACATATTCAGGATGTATGGGAAAAGGTAACATTTATTTTATATTTCTTTAGTTAATTATATAAAAATATTATTTTTATTGCAATTTTTTGCATCAAATATTTCATTTTTTATGTTTACTATAAATTTTTACCATCCACTTAACATTTTTTTTATTTTTAGAAAACCTATTTATATTCCTATTAAGGCAACAAACGCCGAACATACAATTTGGCTCCGCGGGTAGGACTCCTTCGCTTCGCTCATAGAACCTGTCGCTTCGCTCCTTAAAACCTTGCGGTTTTAATCTTTCCACCACGGGAGGACACAAGTTTCCTCCCGACCCCACCTTTTAGGTTCGAGTCCTTATTCTCAAAACAATTTAAAAAACATCCCGCAAGGGGATGCTTTGCTTGAAATGGCTCCCGATGAAAAATCAAAACAAACTTTTGAAATTATCCTGCCGAATTTAATCCATAAGTCAAAAAAGCGAAATCTGAATTGATGAGTAGTCCGCCGCCTGCGGCGGCGGTCATAAAAACCCAACGGCTCGCGGGCAAAAAATTTCCTCCCCTTGAACTCCTCCATTTTTTGCCCGCTTGCCAGACGGACGGCGAAAATTTTTCGGAGCGGATGAAGTTATGGACGTTAGACGTCACCTACAAGTTACTTTGAAGAAAGATACTTAGAATTAAAACGATATTTGTGGAAGCATTTTTTGCATAAAGTCCCATTGTTTTTTGTTAGAAATAGGTCTCGTTTAAATTTGCGCTGCGCATCCGTTCTGCTGATACCACACTTATTGCACATTGCCCCCATCTCATTTATTAATTTTTCTCTTTTTTGTGGCGTAAACTCAGGAGTGCATTTTTCACAATATCCTTTACTAAAATGCGGATACTGCGTTGTCTGACATTTAATACAGCGGTTATAATTTCGGCTCCACCCGGCAACTCTAGAAAGTTTTTTGCCCGTTATTTTTAAAAAGCATTTCCTACACAAAACTTCTTTTTGTTTTGTTATATAAAAATCTCTTCCGAACTGAATACGAGCACTTTTCCGATCAATTCCGCATCTACTACAAACTCCGCCGGCCTGCTCTAAAATACTTTCTCTGTGCTTTCCGGAAACATTGCCTCCGCACATTACACAAAGGCCCTTTCTCAAATGCGGAAAAGAAGTTGATCCGCATTTAATGCATTGAGTATAAAAACGGCTCCACCTTTTCTCTTTCTTCACAGGCTCTTTCTTTGCTTCCCTTCCATATTGAGAACGCAATTCTTTTTCTGATTTTAAAACTTCATCAAGATCAATCGCAAAACCTTCTTCCAAGCTTCGATTTATAGCTTCCTGTCGAATTGCTTTAGATACGATTTGTCTTACTCTTTCTCTAGTAACCCCGTGTTTTTGAGCAATTTTTTCTAAAACAATATTTTTTCGCCAGTCACTTATCATTTCCTCTTCTCGTTTGGTAAGATGCCTATAAGTATAATTGGGCGGTCTGACTATCTCTCTATCAGCGGCCAGAATAATTATTTTCGCGGGTTTTCCCTCTATTTGTTTTAACCCACTAATAATATCAGTAAGATCTTTTATAACTTCTTCAATGTCTTTCGAGGTTTTAAGCTCTTCCTTTATTTTTCCGTGAGCGTAAATAGAGGTAGTGTGATCTCGACCGCCAACTATTCTGCCGATTTCTGGATATGAAAGTTTCTTAAGCTCTCTTAAAAAATAGATAAGGATATATCTTGCTTCAACAACTTTTTTGGTACGTCCTTTTGATAAGATCTCTTTTTTTGTTACTCCGAAATAGCCCGCAATTACTTCAATTATCTTTTCTATTGGACTACTTTTAGTTGAGTCAGCCATAATACGGGTTGTAATGCTTGGCGCATATCACGCTTCATTTTTAGATTCGAATATTTTGAAATATATACCCACTTCATTCATTAGCAACGAAACCTTCATCGAATAAGAAGGACTCGAGGTCTTCTTTGGCATTTGCGTGGATGCTCCGAATAAGCTCCGAAATTTCAACATCAACTCTTTCGGCCGAAAAGTTTTCATAATCTTTTCGATATAGCTCATATACAAGTTCCTTAACGAAAACATCTATATAACGCTGGAATAGGAAGTTTCTCCACTGGAGAGAATCAAAGCTGAATTTTTCATATACTCCGGCAGCCATTGGACTTGAAGTGTTTATCCAGTATATACCCTGTTTAACATCTTGCGGTCTTTGATAAACCACGGGGTCACGTTCGCCTAAAATCACCTTACCACCCGGCGCAATTTCGAGAGGGTCGCTATCGTGATTAGACAGTAGTACTTTCGGATGCTTGGGGCCTTCTGAACCACCCCCCTCAACAACCTCAATATCTATTGAAGATTTATGTTTTCCTGCGCTCGCAGTTATTGTTGCTTTTTCTCCAATTCTAAGACCAGTTGCATGAATATTAATAATGCCGACATCTTGCCCTTCATCGGTTATCTTAATATTCTCTGCTTTTACGGAGAACTTGTCTCCGCTTAACTCTACTAATTCATTACTACTCTCGGCAAAGATTATCGTTCCGATAGGAATCGGTTTGGGTATAGATACTTTTAATGTCAAAGGTGATGATATTTCCACCGGTATCTTTGCGGCCGTAAACCTGAAATCAAAACCGTTCGGTGGGGCGGTCAATTTCCCAATTTTACCGCCGCCTCCTCCACCTCCGCCGCCGTTTTGATTACCGCCAAGGATATCGGCAAAAATTCTTTTCATATGCTTATTTTTCCATTGATTCAATATGTCGTTAAAACGAGAGGTTATCTCTTTCTGTGTTTCTTTTTGTTGCTCTCTTTCCGTTTCGGAAATTTCGGAGGCGAGTTTGTCTACCTCTTCCGCAATCCAATGAATTAAAGCGGTTGTAGTATCGTTTACTACTAACCTTGAGCGGTCATTTGAAACGCAATCATTTTCGGAGTCTTCTAGTATTGGCACTACGCACTCGCCGTATATAAAAGCGGCTTGGGGGAATCCCATTACTCCAATTTCATATAGCGGGTAAGAACCGACTGTCCCAAGCTCTCCGATAATATCAATACGATTAAGTTCACCCATCTTACTGCCTTTCATCATCGCCTCTTTAGAGGTTCTCAAAATCAACTTGCCGGGTTCATATTTTTGATTTGATAAAACTACGGAAGATGTTTCCCCCCTTGTTTTAAGCGGTAGACTTTCGGGCACCTCAATGGCACGCGGCTCGGGGAATTTTTCAAGCGGCTCCAATTCTTCCGGGCGTAGTAATCCGTAAAGAGATTCGTCATTATAAACCACGGAAACGTTAGAACGTAGTAAAATGCGTCTAGATTGAGGATGGTGCTTTATTCTTTCAATTTCTTTTACAATGTTGATTTTATTTTTTATTCCATTGGGACCGATTCCCTTAACCACGGTAAACCCTGTTTTCTTATCGAGCATCTTATTTTTTATCTCCTTGGGGATTGGAAGTTTGTTTATATTGGCAAGTTTTATGGCTTCGGTAGGATCCATTTCTTTATCTTCATATCCTGACGCAAAACCGTATTTACGATTTTCGCTAAAGCCGAAGATGTTTAGTTTGCCAGCTTTGTAAGTTATAAAATGAGATTTTTTGAACATCTGACGCATATAGAACTTTCCGCCATTTCCGTGTCCGCCATAAACTTTAACGCGCTCGCCTCGTCTTGCTGCTTCAGGATCACCCCACCTCTTAAATGCTTTTTCAATATCAATCGCGCCCATTCCAACAAAATCTATACACTCGAATGTTGGCAGTTGCGATTCTTTATCTGTGAATCTAAAAATAACATACTGATTGGAATGAGGTGCTTTTATCCGCGCATACGCATCGATAGAGTTTTTTAACCATTCGGCTAAACCTTTGACGTGGTCAAATTTAAATGCGTTGCCAATTATATCCAATAATCGATCATCAAAAACATTGGACACCTCTTGAATTTTTATTGTTTCTTTTTTAGGCATGATAGATTGATCGTCTAATTGTAAAAATAATCCTTCAGGTGTTGAAACTTGTTAAACAAGAATCCGTGATATTTAAGTATTTTAGAAGTAAGTGGGTTGGTGTTCTGTCTACCTTTTAATTCTTTCATAACATTTTCTACAGTGTTCATTCTGCCGATAAAAGAATTTTTAGGGGTACGAACAGTGACGCCGAGGTAGTTATAAAAATCATTTTCCGAAATTTTATTTTCCTCACCTTTTGAAAATAAAAGGAAGCCTTCAAGCGATTTAATACGCGCAAGCTCACTTTCTGCAGAACGAGAAAAACGATTTACGGGGACAATATTTTCTTTACTGATTTCGTTCTTTATTCTCTCTGCTAATTCAAGTCCGCTATCCGTAAGCATAAATACTCTGTTGGACCCGGTGATTAGCCCTCTTTTTTTAACGTCATATAATCGTTTATTCACTATATCCGAGTCCGGATATTCGTTATATCCGCGAAGGTGGAAAGCTTCCGGAAACTCTTTAAATAAACCAATCACGATATCTTCGTATCTAATTTTTTTCTTTGCTCCACTGGAAAGCTCTAGCAATAAGACCAGTATTTTTTCTTGATGAGACATCTTTGTTTTTTTGTGGGCCATAATATTTTAAAGTTTAAATTCTCTTTTTTTTGGATAATGGAATTTTGCTTTTACTTCTTTAACTTTCCGCTCAATCTCCGTAAAGATTTTATCTATATCCTCTTCGCCATATTCATAAATACTCCGATTTGAGCAGTTACTAAGGACTTTAAGCCGCTTCAAGACGACATTTGTCCGGAGGGTAGCAAGCCGCTTGAACCGATCTCGAGGGTGTTCGTTTTTTATAGGTCGCTTTTCCATAATTTTTTAATTTAAGTTAAGTATAGCACGCCCTTGAACATATTGCAAGCCCTTGAGAAGAGTTTAACAAATATAAGAATTGGAGTCAAGGGAGTTCCTTAATCTTGTGCGCGCTGAGTGGGGCGGGCAAGCACAAGGAAAGATACAATCTCCGCTCCGAAAAATTTTCGCCGTCCGTCTGGCAAGCGGGCAAAAAATGGAGGGGTTCAAGGGGAGGAAATTTTTTGCCCGCGAGCCGTTGGGTTTTTATGACCGCCGCCGCAGGCGGCGGACTACTCATCAATTCAGATTTCGCTTTTTTGACTTATGGATTAAATTCGGCAGGATAATTTCAAAAGTTTGTTTTGATTTTTCATCGGGAGCCATTAAATACGATGCGAACTTCCGATTTTCAGAAAAAGTCGGATTTTCGTTTTTTAAAAGCAATTGTTCCGCCCCGCCCCGCAAGTGCGGGGCGGCGCATATCTCGTCGCCAAAATCTTGCGGATTTTGGCTCGCAAACACGGAAATTTTAATGCTTTCGG
>CAZYWT010000025.1:0-9153 GCA_964651635.1 uncultured Candidatus Saccharibacteria bacterium
GGCAAAGTGTCAAAAACCCGACCTCTAACAAACGAACTCTATTAAGGTGTTAGGGGTTTTGTGTCCCTTGATACTTTTATGCCTTAAAATTTGGCGGAATAACAACGCCATAACAAAATCGGACGATCGTCCGATTTTGTTATGGATTATTAACCAGATATATTTTGTGTTTTGTGTTTTGTGTTTTGCTCTGCTTACCCCGCGCTAGGCGGTTCTCCCAATGTAATTATAGGGTGGTTGCCCCGATATTACATCGGGGCAACCACCCTTTTTCTTCAATATTTTTATTTTCGGTCAGACAGAATCAACTCCCTTTCGGTTAGATTTTATATTACTCAATGCGTAAATTTGATTAAAAGCAAAATTTACTTAAAATAAAAATATATGAAGTTCAAGCAAAAACACAACTCTTCCAAGGAAAAGGTAAAAAACAACATCGCCAAAGCGCTCGAAAGAGCCAGAACCGAAAAATTACCCGAAGGAGTTGAACTAAAAAATTTGGATTACGAATGGACTCAAGATGAGATTAACTTCTCCTTAAAAATAAAAAGGGGGTTATTGTCTCTCCCCGTCTCGGGAACTATTTTAGTTGATGATAACTATCTTAATATAGAATTAAAACTCCCCGCAATGCTGGAAAAAGCCCTGCCTGAGGAAGAATTAAAAAAAGCGTTTTCTCAAAATTTCCCGCAATTTTTAGAAAATCCCGAATAACTTCCGCTCGGCTTTAGCAAAAACCAGAGACCCGACCTCTGGCAACCTCTGGCAAATTGCCAGAGGTCGGGTCTCTGGCAGTTCTGAATACGACATTAGTCAAGGTTTAGTTGTTTTTTAACATATTCTCTAAACACTTTTTGTTCTTTTATTGTGTTAAAGGTTTCCAACGCTATCACATCTCCTAAAATAAATGAGGGATGTTTTTTAGATAGTCAAATTGTTTTAGTTTTTTTATTGTGTGGACATCTTTCTTTTTCCTTTTATTGTAGCCGTTTAAGTGATTACACTTAAATATATTTTTCTCTTTTTTCTCTAAAACATACTCATATTCTGTGGTTTTTCTGTCTTTGGCTGACTGAAAATGGGCTACATCTATGCAAAACCCTCCAATTTCCTCCACTTTTACTTGTTTTGCCACATTGTCGTTATAATCCATCTCAAGAGAAAGATTTTCCTTTACATTTTTCCATCTATTTCTATTTTGAAAAAATTCTTCATGGATTGTTAAATATTTGGAATTATAGTTTTCCATTAAATAGTCTATTTCATCATTGGACATATATTCCCTTAAATGAACAAGGGGTATTTCTTTAACGGAAGAATTTTTTAGAGCCGAATATATTTTTTTTCTTTCTTGATATTTTTCTAGAAATAACGCTATTTTTTGTATGTTATCATTTTCTATTTCTTTTAATTTATCCGCTCATTCTTTATGAGATTTTCCGGTTATACTAAGCAGTATTTCCGTGTTTTTTAACATATTTTTTGAATAAATCCCCTTTTTCCTCAAAATTTTTCCAAACGGAATAACTGGGAGCGGCCGAGGACAACAAGCAGATTTCGCCAAAATTTGTCTGTTTATAAGCAAATTTTACCGCCGTCTCCATGCTTTTCGTTCTTAAAATGTTGTAATTTTTCTTTTTTTGGATAATTCTTTCTCCGCAATCGGGGAATAAAACGATGTTTTTAATTCCCGCTTTTTCTATCTCTTTTTCCAGCCCGCCGTAGTTTAATCCCCTGTCTTCTCCTCCCAAAAATATCGTCCCTATTTTTTCTTTCTTTTTCAGCGTCTTTATAGCAAAAATAGCCGATTGGGGAGCGGTGGAAATTGCGTCGTCGTAAAATTTTATTCCCTTGTATTCTCCAATAAATTCCAAACGATGAGAGAGCGGCTTAAAAGTTTTAAGCGCCTTTATTATCGCGCTCTTAGAAACTTTTAGCGCCGCGGCGGCTTTGGCCGCCGCCATTATATTATCCTCGCTCACTTTTTCTTTTAATTTGCTTGGAATACCTGTGTCGCGGAGAAATTCGCTTTCAATGGGCAAAGAAGCGGACTTTGCCTCTGACGCCCATCTTCTTAAAACATTGCTTTTGGGATTAAAAATAAATATATCATTTTCATTTTGAAAGCGAACTATATTTTCTTTTGCCCCGTAATATTCCCGCAAACTTCCGTGATAAGTTAAATGCTCGGGGAAAAGATTTAGCGCCACCGCCACGCTTGGCGAAAAAGATATATCATCCAACTGATAAGAAGAAAGTTCCACCACAAAAATCGTTTTAGAGGTGGCTTTTTCCAAAACGGAGAGCATTGGCTTTCCGATGTTTCCAGCCAGTTTTGCGTCTCTCCCGGCCTCTTTTAATATATGGACGAGCAAAAAAGAGGTTGTGCTTTTCCCCTTACTGCCCGTTATCCCTGCCACCTTGTTTTTTACTCGCGAAAAAAAGATATTGGTCGCCGTTGTATATTGTCTTGTTATATTTTCTTTTTTAATCCCCGGGGTTTTAATTACCAAATCGTAATTTTCTTGCTTTTTTAGATAATCCGAATCCTGTCTTTTATCCCCCGCCCTTATTTTTATCTTTGGATAACGGCTTTTTATAAACCTCTCGCTCTCTTTCCCCTCTATTCCGTAGCCCAATATATAAGCGTTTTTCATCCCTAAAAACCTAAATCTATGCGGAACCGTGGAGGCGACTTCCGCCTTAAAAACATTTTCGGAAAAATTAACCTTTGCCCCAAACTCTTTCACCAACGCCGAATTTGTGAATTTATCTTTGGCTAAATACAGGGCGCTTTGGGCTTCTTCAAATGTGCCTACGCAGTCAAAGGGTTTCATTTTCCCAAAGCCCAAAATATCAGAAAATAAGGGCAGAAGTTCTTTTTTATTGAACAAGTCCTCTCCAAATATCTCTTTTAACTTCCCCCTAGATAAAAAGGGAGAAAGCAAAAGATAGGTAAAGACGCATTTGGCGCAGTTGTTGCACCAGAGCGACTTTTGTTTTGTATTTACCGAAAAATTTTTATTGCAGCTGGCAAAATGAGTGAAGTATTCGCCGCCGAGAGAAGAAAAATCGCGGGCAATTCTCAATTCCGAGAAAGGACGCAGAGCGGAAAAATACTTGATTGAGGGGCTCAAAAACCGAGCCGAGTAATTTTGGAAACCGCTCTCGGCCTCGCTTGATTTGCTCCACTGATGATTTACTTCCAACCCTTTATAACGAACATTGCCAAAATTACTGCTCGCCTCGTTTCCCACGGCCACAAAAGAATAATTATAAAGATAAGCCAAGAGATAGCCAAGAAAAGCGTAAATTAAAGAAATGGGCAAATGGCCGGAGTAGGGGACTTGTTTTTTTATCACTTTTTCGTCTATTATTCTCCGAACTCGCAGAAGCCGAACTCCGCCCTTTTTAGCCACCGACTCCGCCACTTTTTGTTTCCTTTGATTTTCCACCACAAAAGCGTCCGTTTCCATTTCTTTTTTTAGGAGTTCCAAAGAAACAACCGATTCTTTTCCCCCGCCCATTCCCAGCAAAACTCTTTCCTTTTGCTTTAACGCTTTTGCTTCTCTTGTTTCTCCACCGGCGGGAAACAACGGAATATCTTTGGGGTTGAATTTATTTTTATACAAAAATTCTCCGTAACCCTTTTTATAAACTTTATTCCAAAAACGGCTTCTTTCTTTGGAAATTCCGCCCTTAATTTTTATTTTTTTAGGAAAGAACGCCTTAAAATAATTAGTTCCGATTATTAGGCAAATATCTTGAAGCAAATTGTTTAGAAAGTCGCAATCTATTTTTTCGCCGTTAAATCGGCGGGGCAAAATTATTGTTTCTTTGAAAAAAACGGGTTCTTTGCCCTTAAAACCCGTCTTGTAATTAAAAATAATTTCTTTATTGTCTTTTACCTCAAACGGCAAAAACTCAAAATAGTCGCCTCTCATATTTTAATTAAAATTCTATATTAACAAGTTCAACGGCTTTTTTGTTGGCCTCTCTGTATTTTCCCAAGAAAATTTTGTCTATGGCTTTTTTGAGAGAATTCATTTTTAGAGGAATCGTCCCCGTTGTTATGGCGAGGGACAGCAAATATGTTCCAGCAACCTTGGAAGTTCCAGCTGATTCTTGGCAAATTTTGCCGGCCGGAACAAATTGAAAAAAGTCGGTTATTTTCTTGATTTGCTTTTCTATTTCTTGCTTTTTTAGCCCGCCGTCGAGAATCGGAATAAACTCGTCGTTTATTAGATATTGGGACCCGGAATAAGCAAATTCAAGCGAGGAAAGGGATTCTTGGGCTTCCAACGATATCGCAAGGTCAAGCGTATTTTTTGGGATAAGGGGGGAGAACACTTGCTTGCCAAACCTAACCTCTACCTTTACCGAGCCCTCTCTTTGGCTTAATCCGTGAAGTTCCGAACTTCTCGCCTCTAATCCTTCTTCTCTGACCGTTTGCAAAACCAAGCGAGATAGCGTTATCACTCCTTGTCCGCCCACCCCGGAAAAAATTAAATTTGTTGTTTTATTTTCCTCCTCTTTTTTCATAATAAAGCCAACACGGATGCCGAGCTATTATAACCGACACCCCTTTTTTGTTTATAAATTCTTTAACCTTTGCTTCAAATTTGTCTATATCTCTGGCCGGGTCAATTTTGCTAACATTTTCCGCCCCAAGCGCTTTTACTAATTTTTCCAAATCAATCGCTTTTCCTTTTGTTTTTTTGCCCGTCATTTCAATCCCGGGATAGGGCTGATGCCCCGTCATAGCGGTAATACGATTATCCATTATTATAGTTAAAATATCCGAGCCATTGTGAACAGCGTTTATAAGAGCGGGGATGCCGGCGTGAAAAAAGGTGGAATCTCCGATAAAAGCGACCACTTTTTGCTTTTTCCCTTTTTCTATGGCTTTTTTGATTCCATGAGCAACCCCAACAGAGGAACCCATAGAATACATATAATCATAAAGGTTATAGGGAGGAAAAGAAGCCATCATATAACAGCCGATATCTCCGCCAACCACCGCGTTTTTGGGCAAGTTGCTTGAAACAACGGAAAAAACCTTCCAATAGGCGCAACCGGAACAAAAACGGGGAGTTCTTTTTACCGGCGAAGGAATTTTTACTTTTCTTTTTTCAAGGGGATTTTTCCGCCCGGTTATTTTAGAAAGAGCGTTTGCCGCGTCCTCCGGCCTTATCTCGCCCGTTTGCGGGATTAACTTTTTCCCTTTCACTTTTACATCTACTCCTTCTCTGCCCGCTATTTCTAAAACCTTATTTTCCAAATGAGGTTCCAGTTCTTCTATAACGAGGATTAGTTTTTTGTTTTTTATAAAATTCTTCGCTTTGTCTTTGGGAAAAGGATGAAAAACTCCAATTTTTAGAACCGGCAAGCAAATTCCCATCGCTTCAAGCGCCTCCAGAGTATAAAGATAAGAGACGCCGCTTGTTATAACGCCAATCCCTTTTAATTTTTTTAGGTTAGAACCATCTTTGTTTGTTATGAAATTAAGATTGGTTTTTTCGGAAAACAATTTCCTTATTTTTTCCTCTTTTTTTAGCAATTCTTCCTTTAATTCCAGTATTCTCGGGGGCAAGGTAACAAATTGTTTTTTGTCGCCTTCAAAGCGAGGGACTCTTCTTGATTTGGGGGGCAGAGAGCCAAAATTAACCGCCGCTCTTTGGTGAGAAACCCGCGTTGTTAGCCGAATCATAATCGGAACAAGATATTTCTCCGACAAATCAAAAGCTCTTCTCACAAATTCTTTGCATTCGGACGGCTCGGACGGCTCTAATATAGGAATGTGAGCAAGTTCGGCGTAACTTCTGGTATCTTCTTCCGATTGGGCGGAACTATGGCAGGAAGGGTCGTCGGCAACCACCACAACAGTGGGACCTTTTTGCCCCGTCCCCGTATAAACAAAAGGAATAAAACTATCGGAAGCCACATTCAAGCCAAAATGCTTCATCGCTATTAGCGTTTTTTTGCCGGACAAACTGGCGCCCATCCCGGCCTCCATCGCCACTTTTTCGTTTATGGAGTATTCAAAATAAAAATTTCCGGCTCCTTCTTTTTTTATAGCGCTAAACGAATCTCCAATTTCCGAAGCCGGAGTTCCCGGATAAGTAGAGACAAATTGAACGCCGGCTTCCAACGCTCCTCTAACAATAGCTTCGTTTCCCAAGAGAATTTGTTTTCCTTTATTATTTAACAATTCCATTACCTTTATATTAACACAAAATAGGCGTTAAATAAAATTGAACAGAGAAGCGATTTATGCTAATTTGAAAGCGAGGAACAAACATTAACATCCTATCGTAACGGAAAAGCAAGGTAGAAGTCCCGAAATTAGAACTGCTCCGCGACACGGTTTGAGATACTAATCATATTGTTAAATTGCCCGGCAATACAATATATACAAAGAGCCCGCCTTTGTCCTGCTTCGCAGAACTTCGGCGGATATAAGAATTTCTAAACCATGAATTTTAACGCGCCTGTAGCTCAGCGGATAGAGCGTCAGTTTGCGGAATTGAAGGTCGCAGGTTCAAATCCTGCCAGGCGCGCAAGAAATAATCTTGTGTTATATTAAAAAATAGGTTATAAACTAAAATATATGTTTGAAAAAATAGAAAAATTTCTAAAAAAATATAAAAAAATAAATATTCCGGATATTAAGTCCGGAGATAAGGTTAAGATTCACCATAGAATTAAGGAAACCGTAAAAGGCAAAGGTAAAAACGTCAAGGAAGAGGTAAAAGAAAGAATTCAAATTTTTGAGGGAATCATAATTGCCATAAAGCATGGCAAAGAAATGGGTTCTATGATTACCGTTCGTTCCACCGTTGGGAATGTGGGAGTGGAGAAAATATTTCCTCTTCATGGACCAACGGTGGAAAAAATAGAAGTTACGGGCAGAGCAAAAACCCGTCGAGCCAAACTTTATTATTTAAGGGAAAGGACGGGCAAAAAAGCGCGCCTAAAAAGAGAGGAGGGGTTTGAATCCTTTGAGTATAATAGCCGGTATAAAGAGGAGGAAAGAGCGGAGAAAAAAGAGGAAGAAGGAACGGAAGAAAACCCCAACAAAGAATCCGCAAATTCAAGAGAGGAAAAAACTAAAAAGGGCGAGTGATGGAATCGGCAGACATCTATGCTTGAGGGGCATAGGGGAATTATCCCGTGAGGGTTCAAATCCCTCCTCGCCTACATTAATCAGGGGCGGTTAGCTCAGCTGGCCAGAGCGTCTCGTTTACACCGAGAGGGCCGTAGGTTCGAATCCTACACCGCCCACCAGAATTTGACTTTTTGGAAATTGGAAAAAATATCTTAATAAATTTTTTAATTAATAGATTCTGTGTCAAAATTCTTTTCCAAGCGAGTCCTTTTTTTCAACAACCTTATTGCGCTCCTGATGGGGTCAAGAGTAACCTTAACTATTTCCGGAAAGTATTTAAAAGTAAGCGCTTTGTCTGTTAAGAAAATGAGCGACGAGAAGCAAGGTTTTTTGTATAACAAACGATAAAGCAATTTGAGAATAGAAAAATAACGATAGAAAAACAAAATCTGTTGTCGACGGATAGACGGTAAAGTTAAAATTGAATAAGAATAATAATTTTTAGGAATATTTTTAATATCTTCTTCTTTTAGAAAACCTTCTTGAACACAAACCTCATAAAGATGCGTCCCTCGATAGGGGAAAAAGATGGAAACAACTGAAATATCTGGCTCAATCTGCGCGTTTAATTTAATGGTATCTAAAATTTCTTTTGCTCCCTCGTAGGGCGTTCCTATCATATTATATGCTTGAGCTTTTATTCCTTTTTCTTCTGCTAACTTAAAAGCTTTTTTAGTTTCGTCAGATGTTATGCCTTTATTTAAAACTTTTTTTAAAATATAGTCATTGCCCGACTCTACTCCGAAGCGAAAGAGATGCGCCCCGGCTACCTTCAAGAGAGCAAAAATCTCCTCGTCGGCTATGTCCACTCGCATATCAGTCGAAAAAGGAAGCGCAATCTCTTTTTTGTAAAGTTCTATAAATTCCTTGGCCCATTTTCTATTAACAAAAAGCAGGTCGTCATCAAAGCGGATAAATTTAATGAAGGGATATTTTTTTATTGTTTCTTTTATTTCAGTTATCGTCGATCGAGGCGAGCGAAAACGAACATAATTTTCAGAGTTAGGATAAAGTTTTCTAAAAGTATTTTCACAACAAAAAGAACATTGAAAAGGACACCCCCTGGAAGGCATAGAAGTAGCTATCCCTTTTTTTTCTAAATTAAGATTGGGGTAATCAAAAATTTCTCTGTCGGGGAAAGGAACAGAATCTAAATCTGTTATAACTGGCCTAATTTTATTCTTATATATTTTGCCGCTTTTTTTAATCCAAATATTTTCAATAGTTTCAATAGGTTCTCTTTTATCCATTTTTCGGCAGAGCTCCAGTAGTCCCGCCTCTCCTTCTCCCCGACAAATCATATCAATATTTTTATCAGTTATAACTTCTTCAGGACAAAGCGTTGGATGAACTCCCCCGAAAATAATAGGGGCTGAAACGGTTTTTTTAGCAACGCCAGCATATTTTCAGGCAAGAGAAAACATATGAGAGGTAGTAGAAAAACCAATTAGGTCCGGTCTCGAATCTTTTAGCTTTCTTTGGAACTCAGCAAAAGAGATTTCCTCGGTCAATTGAATAAGATTAGTTTGAAAACCAGCCCTTTTCAAGATAGCCGAGAGATAAGCAATGCCATGATAAAAATAGCCGCTATAAGATGAATCGTCAGTGGCTAAATCTAAATAAACAAAAGTAATTACGCGCATATTTTTCAATTGTAGCATAGCAATTTTTTTAATATTTTATAATTTTGCCCGTTTTTTAATAAAATTCTTGAAAAAAGATAATTACGACGAGAAAAAAAGATTTGGGAACATTATCACAATTGTTGCGTCTAAAGAATTTTCTATTCAAATATGCCTAAACCAAACAATTAACATTGTATTCCCCGTCTTTTTTTGATACATTAAAAATATGCCGCGGTAGCCAAGTTGGTCACGGCGCGGGTCTGAAAAACCTGAGATTTCGGTTCGATTCCGAGCCGCGGCACACCGCGGGAGTAGCTCAGCGGTAGAGCGTCTCGTTGCCAACGAGAAGATCGCGGGTTC
>CAZYWT010000026.1:0-8660 GCA_964651635.1 uncultured Candidatus Saccharibacteria bacterium
TTCGCGGTGCGCGCGAGAAAATGTTCTTTGGAATAAGATTGCGGTTTATCTTGTCTTGGTTTTCTTCCTGACTTGTTCAGCAAATTTCTTGAGAAGTTTCTCAAGTTCAGTTCTAGCTTCACGCCCAAATCGGTCTATGGTCCTAACTTCTGGCACTCTTTGCTTCTGCATAAATTTGCCGGCCGGCACATCAATATCGCGATAGCCATAACCCGACTCCACCGATTTTATCGTGCCGTCTTGAGAAACTTCCCATCTGCGAGAATTGCCGCGATAATCGGTTTCTGTAACGACTGCTGATTCGCGGCTGGGCTTGACTTCAAAAGTTCTCTGATTAATTGTTCCGCTGTCAATCTCAAAACGATGTGGTTCTCGCAGAGAAGAAAAAATTGAGAAAATGTCTTTGCCTCGTTCTTGTTCCGGTTTTTCTTCTGGTTTTTGTCCCAAGCCCTCACGCAATTCCTCAACCCGCTCATAGTCGCTTATCCATTGCGCAAAAACCTGTTCTGGTCTGCTTGGCTCTACTTCTACCTCAATTTTTTCTTCCGCCTCGGCCGTTTGTGCTGTTTCCGGTGTTTCTGCTGTAACTTCTTGCGAATGTTCGGCTTTAGCGACTTCGATTCCGTATTGCGTCGCAATGTTAGGATGCTGTGAGGCAAACTCTTGCATCATTTGCTCGCGAATAACTTTTGCTTTTGCGTCGTATTGCTGACCAGTTAGCGACTCCTCGCGAGAAACACCTTCCCAAACGCGAGCATTAAGTCCAGTTTGCGCATTATCCATGAAATCTCGGAATGTCGGGTCGTCGTCAATTGTTTTTACTCTTTCTCGTTCTTCTCGTTCTCGCTGTTCGCGATACTGCCGTAATCTTTCCCGACCCTCAAATGCTCTCTTTACAGGCTCAAATTTATCGCGATACGCTGCCGCCTTTTCGGGATATCGTGAAAGGAAATTATCCCACTGCTGTATGTTCACACGATTAAAATTTCTACTCCAAACATCGCCATATCCCATTCCGCTCGCTTCTTTTGCGGCGACATCTCCCCACATTCCTTTTTGTGTTTGCCCTACATCGCGATTAGTAATTCTTGTTATTGTTTCTTCAATTTCTCTGATCGCTGGGTCGTCAGCCGGATTTTCGTATATTCTCGTTTTTTCTTTTTCCGAATATGCTTGCGCGTCTTCGGGAAAACGCTCGGCAAAAACTTTTTGTGCCTTTTTTTCTACCGTAGTTGGTCTTTCGCCGCGTTTCCAAGCGGTTGGGTCGCCAAAAAGAAAATCCTGCCCTTCGGCACTTAAAATGTCTTTTCCAGTTAATTGCTTCCAACCCTTAATAAGTTCGGTTCGTATGGCTTCCACTCGCGGGTCTTTATCCAGGCCTTCCGCCAGTTCAGCTTTTGGGGCTTCGGGCGTTTCGGGCTTTGGAATTTCAGGATTTTCTTCTGGCATATTCGGTTGTTCAAATTTACCTTCGTGCATAAAAATTACTCATGGTTAAAATATTTTAAACTAGATGGCTTCTTCATTAAATCTAAATAATAAGATGTCCTGCTATCTCCAGCGTCAAGTTGCTTCTCTATTTGCTTCAGACGTGACACCAAATTATCTTCCATTTTGGAGATTTCTTTATAAAAACATTTTCTCGCGCGCGCCGCGAAGCGGCGAGGAAGCGAGGGCGGGGCGGGAATTCCCTTCCCCTTCAACCCCTTTCCTTCCCACCCCGCCCGAGCGGTTTGGGATTTTGCGAAACGCCGCAGGCGTTTCGCTCAAAATGGGTTCGCGCATTATTCAGTATAGGCCACCAAACAGGATTTTGCAAATTTTTGGAAGCGGAAAGAGAGGTTTGCTCGCCGCGCCTACAGGCGCGGCTCGCAAGAAATGAAGCCATAAAATCAAACGGCGGGACGAAATCAAAAGAGGCGATTTTTTCGGAAATGAGGCGGTTCGTCAAAACGATGTTTTGTATAAAGATTTTTGAAAATATGAAGGTTCAAAAATTTCCATTTCCAATTTTTCACCAAACATTCCGCCTGCGGCGGAATTGAGGCGATTTTTCAATTCCTCGCCGAACGCAATTATTAACTAACGCCAAAATACTATGGACACAATCCAACAACCAACAAAATTTTATCTTTACATTCGCAAAAGCACCGACGAGGAAGACCGCCAAGTTTTAAGCTTGGAAGCGCAACTTGACGAATGCAAAGAACTTGCCGAGCATGAAAATCTGGAAATTGTGGGAACCTTTGTTGAAAAGAAAACCGCAAAAGTTCCAGGCAGAGAAGTTTTCAATGACATGCTCAACAAAATTGAAGGCGGTCTTCCTTATTCAATCGGTATTTTGGCGTGGGCTCCGGACAGATTGTCCAGAAATTCCGTTGACGGCGGACATTTGATTTATCTTTTGGATACTGGAAAACTTGCAGGGCTAAAATTTCCCACTTTTGCATTTGAGAATACGCCTTCGGGAAAATTCTTTTTGTCTATCGCCTTGTCTAACGCAAAATATTATGTGGACAATCTGTCCGAGAATGTTCGGCGAGGGAATAAAGCCAAACTGCGGCGAGGCGAATGGCCCGGACAAAAACCGCTGGGATATGTCTATGACCATCGATTGAGGAATATCGTGCCCGAACCAAAAGAGGCCAAAATTGTAAAAAAGGTTTTTGAGGAATTTACAACAGGCAAATACGGATTAACTTCCATTTCCCATCGCCTCGCTGAGTTTGGCGTCAAAAGCTCAAACGGCAAGCCGCGCTCCAATTCCTCAATCTACAATCTTTTAACAAACGAATTGTATATCGGCATTATGCGCTGGAAGGGCGAGTCGTTTGAGGGTTCGTACCAGCCGCTCATAACAAAGCAATTGTTTGCGAAAGTGCAGGAAGTTTTGAAGGAAAGAGGCAAGCCGCGCAAGATAAAACAAAAGCACAATTTCCCATTTTGCGGGTTATTCCGTTGTTCTTGTGGCGCAATGTTCACGGCGCAATACGCCAAAGGCAACGGTGGACTTTATCGCTATTACCGATGTACTCGCAAACACGGGGCTTGCGCCGAAAAATATATCCAAGAGCAAGAACTTGCGCGGCAACTTTTTGAAAAAACGCAAACAATTGCTTTGCCAACTGATTGGGCAAAAGAAATGTTGGAGTGTCTTGATAACGAGGAAAAGGAGCAAGCCCAATCAGTGAACGCCTTTGTCCAAGAGATAAACCAGAAAATTATCGTTATCCAAGATAAACTCGACAAATTGCTTGAAGGATATTTGGATAATCTTATTGACGAGGAAGCTTACAAACGCAAAAAAGAGGAACTGGTTCAACAAAAAATCACCCTGAAGGGTGAAAAATATGCTCTTGGACAAAAGCGGATGAGCGGTTGGATCGAACCAACCAGAAACTTCGTAAATACCCTAATTCAAGTAGGAAAAATCGCCTCACTGAAATTTCTAACAGAAATTTCGGACTTGGTGAAAAAAATTGGAACGAACCGCCTCATTTCCGAAAAAATCGCCTCTTTTGATTTCGTCCCGCCGTTTGATTTTATGGCTTCATTTCTTGCGAGCCGCGCCTGTAGGCGCGGCGAGCAAACCTCTCTTTCCGCTTCCAAAAATTTGCAAAATCCTGTTTGGTGGGCGGTAATGGATTTGAACCATTAACCTTCCCGATGTGAACGGGACGCTCCGCCATTGAGCTAACCGCCCTTGTTGTGATTATATCATTCAATTGCATAGATTGTTAGAGACATGACTCGCCGGCAAACCGTCAAAGGTTGGGTCTCTGGTTTTTTGACTTTACGGAGCGAGCGATATAGTATTTTTAATATGAAATCGAGAGAATTTTATTTTAACCAAAATAAACACAAAAATTTTTACGCGGAAACATTTTGCATTGAGCCGTCTCGGCGAAAAGAAAAGGATTTGGGCAAAATATATTTTTATATCTCCTTCCCTTGTCCCCAAAAAAATCCAAAAAGAAACGCTGTCTTGGAAAAAGTTCTAAAAACGGCGGAAAAATTAACGTTTATTTTTGAAAAAGAATATTATTCTTTGCCCGAGCGAGGGCGGGAAGATTCTTTTGAAACGGCTATTATAGAGATAAATAAAAAAATAAAAGAAAAAGAAACGGATTTTAATATTGCCATTTTTTCCGCCTCGCCAAAATTATTTGTTAGATTTTCCAAAATAGGAGCCACTCAAATTTTTGTTATTAGAGGCAAAGAAATTTACAACTTGGGAGAAAATCCCAGTTTTGAACCGAATTCAAAAATTTTTACAAATATATTGCAAGGTTCGTTGGAAGAGGGAGATAAAATTATTATCCTAAACAAAGAATTGTTTGAAACAATAGATGAAGAAAATATCTTTTCTTCTTTTGTGTATATAAACAATTATAAAGGGTTAAGATATTTCTTAAAAAAAAGAAAAAAACGACTAAAAAAAGCCGTCGGACTAATGCTTTTTATTTTCGCCAAGACAACAAAAAAGAGGATATTTGTAAAACCAAATATCCTGTCTTTCGCTCTCCGCTATCAGAGCCAGCGAAGAAAAATTCGTTTTATTCTTAAGAAGAGTTGTTTTTATCTTTTGCTTCTCGGCGTGATTTTGCTTGTTGGTTATTTTTTACTTTAACTCAACAGCGGCGCCGGCGTCCTCAAACTTTTTCTTTATCTCTTCCGCTTCCTCTTTTTTGGAATTTTCTTTTATAATTTGAGGCTCGTTCGCCACTCCGTCCACCAGTTCTTTGGACTCTTTTAGCCCCTTTTGCGTCGCTTCTCTAACCGCTTTTATCACATCGATTTTTTTCTCGCCCACCGAAGTCAATGTCACCTTGTAGGAGTCCTTTTCTTCTGATTCTTTTGTCTCACCGGCGGCTGGCGCGCCAACGGGAGCGGCGACGGCGGGGGCGGCGCTTGAAACGCCAAATTTTTTTTCCAAAATTTTAACCAACTCGGAAAGTTCTAAAATTGAAAGTGATTCTATTTCTTCCACAAGTTTTTTAAATTTTTTGGGAACCTCCACTTTTTCTTCTTTATCTTTACTTTCTTCTGTTTTAGTTTCTTTTTTTGGCGTCTCTTCTTTTTTGTTTTCCTCTTCTTTTTTATCTTTGTTTTCGTCTATTACCATAAATTTAATTATTTTTTATTGTTGTTCTTTTTTGACCTTTTGATTTAATACCAATACAAAATTTCTCATATTTCCTCCCAAAACGGAGACAAAGTCGCTGGCGGGAGAAATTAAACTTCTAACAAGTTTTGCCAAAAGTTCTTCTCTGGACGGAATTTTCGCCATTTCTTTTATCTTTTTTTCTCCGTAATATTCATTTTCAAAAAATCCTCCCAATATCTTTAAGTTTTTGTTTTCCCGAGTTTTTTCAAAACAAATTTTGCTGGATTTAACGCCCTCGTCCTCGGAAAAAACAAGAGCGAACTGGGCTTCCATTTCTTTTATCTTTTCCAATAAATTTTCCAATTTTATTTTTTCCAACGCTTTTTCAAGGAGAGTTTTTTTAGCCACTTTCATTTTAGAACCGCTCTCTTTTAATTTTTCTCTCAAATCAAACAAATCGTCCGATTTTACTCCGGAAAAATCGAGCAAAACCGCCGAGGACTTATTCTGGAAACTATTGGCTATATCTTCTATTATTTCTTTTTTTTGTTTTTTTGTTTTAGCCATAAAATAAAAACTGCCGTTTATGAAAACCGCAGAATCTTTTTGCTCTAACCTCGGCGGGACTTACCTGCCCGCTATCTGCGGCTACACTTTTATTATAATCACGAAACTTTTTTTGTCAAATTTTTGCGTAAGAGATGTTAGAGCGTCGCTCGCTGTCGATTTGCCACCCTCAAACGAGAATCCGGGTGGTTATATAGGGCGGTTGCCCCAATATTACATCGGGGCAACCGCTCCTTAGCGAAAGCGAGGGTTTTTAACTTTTTAGTTTTTCAATAATTATTTCCGCAAATTGCCTCGCCGCCTTGGGGCCGTTGGCGGTTATTATATTCCCGTCCGTTACCACCGGGCGAGATTGATAACTTGCTCCCGATTGCTCTAATATCTTTATTGGTTTTTTATCGGTTCGGCTGGAGAAAACTGTGGCTTCTTTTCCTTTTAATACTCCAGAGTTTGCCAAAAGTAAAGGGGCGATACAAATTGCTCCTAAAATTTTATTGTTTTTAACCGAATTTTTTATAATATCGCCAACTTGCTCGTTTTCCATATATCGAAGCGCTCCTCCGCCTCCCACAAAAATTATGGCGTCAAAATTCGCCGGCTTTAATTTATTGAGCATTATGTCTGTTTTAACAAATCCGCCGTAAATTCCCAAAGATTCTTTCTTGGCGCTAACAATTTTTACTTCCAATCCTTTTTCTTCAAATAAACTCTTGGGAATTAAAAGTTCCTCATCTCTAAAATCTTTGGGGGCGATTATCATCGCTATTTTTACTTGGTCTCTCTTTTTATTTTTTTTGTTTTCCGTCATATCTATTTTAATTATTGAAGAGATTTTTTAGAAACTAATTTAGATATTTGTTTCTTTTTATATTATGTTCTTTTAGGGTTTCGCTAAAATATGTTTCCCCGGAAGGAGCGCTCAAATAAAACCAATAAGAAGTTTCAAGCGGGTTGGCGGCGGCTTCCAAACTTTCAATTCCCGGATTGGAAATCGGAGCGGGAGGCAATCCCTTGAATTTATATGTATTATAAGGGGTGTCCGCTTCTTTGTCTTTTTTTGTCAGATTAACTCCACCTTTTTTAAGAGCGTAAGACAGAGTGGCGTCCGCTTGAAGTGGCCAATTATTTTCCAATCTTTTCCAGAAAATGCCCGCGGCGATTTTTTTCTCTTCCAAAGTTTTCACTTCTTTTTCCAAAATAGAAGCCATTGTTAAAATTTCGTAAAGTGTTTTTTCTTTTTTCGCTCCGCTTAAAATATCTTTTGTTTTGTTCTGGAAGTTAGAAAGCGCCGCTTTAATAAATTTTTCCGCTCCTCCCCTGTAAGGAACTTTATAAGTGTCGGGAAAGATGAATCCTTCTAATGTTTCTGTCTCCTCTAAAAACGAAAAATCAAAGCTTTGAGGTTGTTTAGATTTTACTAAAAACTCTTCTTGCCCGGCGATGTTTTCTTTTCGCAGATTCTCCCCTATTTTTTGAAGCGTCCAACCCTCTATTATCGTTATATCTTTTATGTATATCCTGCCCTTGGATATTTTTTGGGACAAAGAATACGCGCTTTCCCCTTCTCGCGCCTTATACCACCCCGCTTTCATTTCGTCCATAAAAAACAAGGAAACCAAAAAAGGAAATTTCATATTTATTATTCCTTCGTTTTTTAACCGCTCGGCAACGGTGTAGGTTTTCTCTCCTTTTTTAATTTGGAAAACGGCGGAATTGTCGGCTCCGGAAAAGGGAGAAAAAATCAAAAAAACCATCATAACTAAAAATATTATTATTCCCTTATTTAAGATTTTTTCAAATTTAATCATTTTTTTCTAACATATATGATTTTTTGGCGATTATTTTATAGACATTTTCCAAAAAATCTCCTCCGGCGTAGCCAACGATTAAACTGATGGCCGGGGTAAAAAGCGCCGCCGAAGAAACCGTTTCTTTTACGGCGGAAGCCGTTGTAATACCTATTACTCCGGAAATAAATATCGTGAGAATAAAATTCTTCAAATCAAAAGAAACATTTTTATAAGAAAACTTATGTTTGATAAATCCCATAAGCCCCCTTATAACTCCCCCGAAGAATCCCGCTAAAAGTATTAGTCCGTACATATTTTTAATTAAAATTATAAGGAACCGATAGTTCCCGAGTAACCTTTTATTATAAACCAAATTGCGATTGATAAAACAATTAAAACCAATATAATATCGGCAACTTTCATATATTATTTATTTTAATATGTATTAATTTTTTAAGCAAATAAAAAAGGGGCGAAGATATGATTTCGCCCCTATTGCCCGCGCACGGGAATGGTGGGGCAAGGGCGACTATAAATCTAACAGCCCCGCCAAAAAATTTCAGGGCGGTCCCGAACCAGAGTTGCTTCGCAACACGGTTCGGGACTCGCCCCAAACCGTGCTTTGCTCTGGTTTGGGGCGGGGGTACCAAGATTCGAACTTGGAAGTCGGGTTTTGGAGACCCGCAGTTTGCCGTTGAGCTTATACCCCCAAAATCGCCCCAAAACTGAAGCGATTTATTTTTTTGTTTCTTTGTGTTTGGTGTGTTTTCTGCATCTGTTGCAAAATTTATTAAGCGAAAGTTTGCCCTCTACTCCCCTTGATTTTTGGGTGAAATAATTTATTTCTTTACATACACTGCACTGCAATTTTATGTAAGCTTTCTTCTTTTTTTTCGCCATATATTTATTTTTTTTTCTGGAGCCTGGAGGCAGAATCGCACTGCCGACCTCCTCATTACCAATGAGGTGTTCTAACTAGACTGAACTATCCAGGCTTTTGTATTTTCTAACATTTTATCTAATTCTTTTTTGATTTTTACATTGGAAAATTCTAATATCATTACACCATTATTACTTTTCTGTTTATATGTACCACTATTTTTTGATTTTAATTTTGTAATTGATCTTATTTTGTTTTTATTTATATTTAATTCTATCGTCCAAAAATTAATATAATCGTCTTTGTTTCTATCATT
>CAZYWT010000026.1:8670-9100 GCA_964651635.1 uncultured Candidatus Saccharibacteria bacterium
TTAAAAGATCATATTTTAATTTTTCCATTTTTATCTGGAATATTTTTATTAAAAATTCTCGAAATTTATTTATCATTTTAGGATCTGTATTTCCTAATCTTATAGCTGAATTACTTTTTCTATGTCCTTCTCCCCAATATAATCCTATTTCTTAATACTTTAATTTTTTTTCTGCTTCTGTTAAATTTCTTTTTATTTTAAAAGGATCTCCGTTGGGATTATATTTAATATAATTTGCATCAGATCGGCTTCTTCTTATCTTATACTTATTCATCCAATAAATTATACCACTCTCGCTAACATTTAATTCCGTAGCAATATCTTTTACTGACATTCCATTTTTGTATTTATTTTTTAATTTATCTTTATTCATCATTGGGTAGGGAGGGATTCGAACCCCCGAAGGTCTTAGACCGTGAGATTTACAGTC
>CAZYWT010000027.1:0-9015 GCA_964651635.1 uncultured Candidatus Saccharibacteria bacterium
TTCCCTCAATAATTTCTTGCGCTATGTTTTCCGGAACTTTTTCGTAATGACTAAACCATTGTAAAGTCGCTTCGCTCCTTAAAACCCTGCGGTTTTAATCTTTCCGCCACGGGGGAAAATCCTTTTCCCCCGACCCCCCTTTTCCTTTACAATGGAATTTATTACTTTTTTAATTTATCTTTTTCCCTCAATAATTTCTTGCGCTATGTTTTCCGGAACTTTTTCGTAATGACTAAATTCCATTGTAAAGGTTCCTCTGCCCTGTGTCAAGGAACGGAGGTTGGTGGCGTAGCCGAACATTTCGGCCAGCGGAGCATTTCCGGATATTATTTTCAAATTCTCTCTTTCTTTTGTTTCTCTTATCACTCCCCTTCTCTTGCTAAGGTCGCCCGCCGTGTCTCCAAAAAATTCGGAAGGAACCACCGTTTCTATTGTCATTATCGGCTCTAATATAAAAGCTCCCGCTTTTTTCGCCGCCGCCTGAAACGCTTGTATCGCCGCTATCTTAAAAGCGATTTCCGAAGAGTCAACTTCGTGAAAAGAGCCGTCGTAAAGCGTTGTCTCAATATCAACCATAGGATATCCCGCCAAAACTCCTTTATCCATAGCTTCTTCCACACCTTTTCTCGCCGAAGGAATAAATTCTTGAGGGATAACTCCCCCTTTAATTTCATTTACAAATTCAAATCCCTCTCCCCTTTCTTTGGGCTTTAAGCGAAGCCAAACATGGCCATATTGCCCTCTTCCGCCGGATTGTTTGATATATTTTCCTTCCGCCTCCGCTTCCCCGCTGATTGTTTCTTTGTAAGCGACTTGCGGTTTTCCCGTTGCCGCTTCCACGCCAAATTCCCTTTTTAATCGGTCGCAAATTATATCTAAATGAAGTTCTCCCATTCCCGAGATTATCGTTTCTCCCGTTTCCACATCTTCTTTTATCCAAAAAGTGGGGTCTTCTTCTCCCAATTTTCGCAAAGCGTTCGCCATTTTTTCTTGGTCGGCTTTCGTGGCGGGATTTATTCTTATGGATATTACGGGTTCGGGGAATTCCAATTTTTCCAAAATTATCGGCTCCGTTTCGTCGCAAAGAGTATGCCCGGTGCTTGTGTTTTTTAGCCCCACGGTGGCAGCTATATCTCCCGCCCTCACTTCCTCTATTTCTTTTCTTTGATTGGAGTGCATTTGGAGCATTCTTCCCACCCTTTCTTTTTCTCCCGTCGCGGAGTTGTAAACATAAGAACCCTTTTTAAGAGAACCAGAATAAACTCGCATATAAGCAAGCGAGCCCACAAAAGGGTCGGAAGCAATCTTAAACACCAAAGCGGAAAAAGGGCCTTCCGGATTTGGCTCTCTCGTCATCTTTTTATCTTCCTCTTTGGGCGAAATCCCTTCCACGGGAGGAAGGTCCAACGGACTGGGAAGATAAAAAGAAACAGCGTCCAAAAGCGGCTGAACCCCTTTGTTTTTTAGAGCCGAGCCGCAAAAAACGGGAACAAAATTGTTGTTTATTACCGCCTCTCGCAAAGTTTGTCTAATTTCTTCCACCGAAATTTCTTCTTCTTCCAAAAATTTATGAAGCAAATTTTCGTTTTCGGCGGCTATTTTCTCCAACATTTTTTCCCGCGCTTTTTTTGCCTCCTCTTTCACATTTTCAGGAATTTCTTTTGTCTCTACTTTTTCTCCCATTTCTCCGCTGAAATAATACGCTTTTTGAGTTATTAAATCTATTATTCCCTCTAATTCCGACTCCTCGCCTATTGGAATTTGAACGGCAACGGCGTTCTTTGTTAATTTATCGTAAATACTTTGCAAACTTTTCTTAAAGTTGGCTCCCATTCTGTCTATTTTGTTTATAAAGCAAATTCGGGGAACTCCGTAATTGTCGGCTTGCCGCCAAACCGTCTCGGATTGCGCTTCCACGCCGGCTACTCCGTCAAAAACAACAACGGCGCCGTCCAAAACCCTAAGTGACCTCTGAACTTCCGCCGTAAAATCAATATGGCCGGGAGTGTCTATTATATTTACTCTGTATTTATCCTCTCCCCCTTCGGGTTTCCAAAAGCAAGTGGTGGCGGCAGAGGTTATGGTAATGCCCCTTTCTCTTTCTTGCGACATCCAGTCCATTATGGCTTGTCCTTCGTGAACCTCTCCTATTTTGTGGGATATGCCGGCGTAGAAAAGTATTCTTTCGGTCACGGTGGTTTTGCCGGCGTCAATATGAGCGATAATCCCTATATTTCTTGTTTTTTCTAAATAATTTTCAGACATAAAAATCGTTTTTTTATTAAAATGAACCGCCAAAATTTTTTTACTTGGCGAGATAAGAAAAAGCCTTGTTGGCTTCCGCCATTTTGTGAGTGTTAATTTTTTTCCTTATCGCTTCTCCCTCTTCTCGGGAAGCGGCGAGCAATTCCTCGGCTAAACTTTCTTCCATCGCTTTTCCCGACTTTTTTCGAGTTGCTTCCAAAAGCCATCTTATTGCTAAACTTATCCTTCTTTTACCCGAGACCCCTCTGGGAACTTGATAAGTGGCGCCCCCTACTCTTTGGGGTCTTACCTCCATATCCGGAGCCACATTGTTTATCGCCCTTAAAAACAAATCTCTGCCGTTTTGCCCGGATTTTTTCTCGGCAATTTCAAGAGCGTTGTAAACAATTTTTCTCGCTAAAAATTTTTCGCCCCTCTTCATCACATGGTTTATAAATTTGGACACAACCATATCGTTGTATTTAGGGTCGGGTTTAACTTTTTTTTCTTTGAATTTCTTTGCCATAACTATTATTACTATTATTATTTTTTCGCTTTTTCTTTTTTGGTTCCGTATTTAGACCGGCCCTGCGCTCTGCCTTCCACTCCGCCGGTGTCCAGTGTTCCCCTCACAATGTGATAACGAACACCCGGCAAGTCCTTTACTCTGCCTCCTCGCAAAAGAACAATAGAGTGTTCTTGAAGATTATGCCCTTCCCCGGGGATATAAGCGGTTACTTCCCTTCCGTTGGAAAGTTTCACTCTGGCAACTTTTCGAAGAGCCGAATTCGGCTTTTTGGGAGTAACCGTAAAAATTTTAGAACAAATTCCCCTCTTAAAGGGAGAGGGGTAATAAGAAGGTTTGTTCTTTTTTGTGTTAAAACTAAAAGTTAGCGCCTTGATTTTCGTGGCTTTCTTGGGTTTTTTTCTCGGATTTTTTATAAGTTGATTTATTGTCGGCATAATAAAAAAACGCTTTGCGTTATGTGTGTTTATTATAATTAAAAATTATCAAAAAGCAAATAATAAGTCAACCTCAAAAATACTCAGCAATAATTCATAACAAAATAAGACGATCGTCCGATTTTGTTATAGATTGTTATGGATGGATTGCGGTATTGTGGTATTTTTGTCGGGCGGTTGCCCCGATATAATATCGGGGTAACCGCCCATTTTTCCATTTCTCGTTATTTACTCGGAGCAATCGCCTCTTGGGAGGTTCGGGACCCTAACTTTTAGGATTAGAAAAACCTCGCGCCCGTTATAAGGCGAAAAAGAAATTGGATAATAGGCAAAATTACGGGGAGCAAAAAGAAAATAAAGAAAAGCAAAATTATCATTCCGTATTGGCTTAAAAAGATTTTTATGTCGTCCGCTTTTCGAGGCAGAACGGAAAACAATATATGAGAACCGTCAAGCGGCGGAATGGGCATAAGGTTAAAAACAGCCAAAAGCAAGTTTATCCAAACAATAAAACCAAAAGCCGTTATCATGCCCGCTCCAAAAGAAAAATTGCTCCACGGAACAAACCTTATAAGCAACCCGAACAAAACCGCCAGCGATATGTTAGCCAAGGGTCCGGCCGCCGCCACTTTGGCGTCCCCGTATTTTTTGTCTCTTAAATTGAGGGGATTGATGGGAACGGGTTTTGCCCAGCCAAAAATAATCCCACTCTGGAAAACTATCAAAAACATCGGAACTAAAACAGAGCCGATCGGGTCTAAATGCTTTAACGGATTTAGAGTTAATCGCCCTCGCTCTTTGGCGGTTGAATCTCCCAAATAATTAGCCATAGCCCCGTGAGCAATCTCGTGAATTATAGCCGAAAACAGAAATATAACGATGAGAAGTATTGTGTTGGAAAGGGTAAACATAAGATATGTAAAACTTAATGAAAAATAAGCGGGTGAGCGGATTCGAACCGCCATCGTCTCCTTGGAAGGGAGAAATAATAGCCATTATACGACACCCGCGCCCCGCGTCAACTCGCTCTCCCCTTTTGTTTTCTCTTTTTTTTATCTCTTTCCTTTTTTCTTTCTTCACTTTTTTGTCACTTCATTTTCACTTAATAATATGATACTAAAAAAAACAAAAAAATTCAATTATTTATACTCCCTCATAAAAAACACTAAATTAAAAACGATTACCACGATATTATATCAGGGTAAGCAGTCGCCAAATTACAATTACCTATATCTAAATCTAATAAGGAATTAGGCAATTTTTATTCCTTTTTTCTTTATTTCCCATACTAAAGGACTCTCATCTATGAAATTTTTAGGATGAAATCCCACCGGGGAAATCATAGCTTCTACATCTTTATTTCTTTTTTGAGACCACAAATATTCCAGAGGGTTAATTTTTTCATTAAATTTAGGAGATACTACGCATAAATCTATATCGCTCCATTTTTTAGTAGTATTGTTTGCGGTAGAACCAAAAATAAAAGCTTTACTTACAGGTAAACCATTTCTTTTTAAATAATTGATAAAATCTAAGGCTGCTTCCTTTCGTTTTTTCGAAATTATTTTTGTCTTGACCCGCGCGGAAGATTGATTGTTTCAATCGTCTGAAACGGAAGCTCCACCCGCTCAACTTCTTTGCGTTTACCTGGCCATATTAGTTCGGTTCTATCTATCGCTTGATTATTGTTATTATTTTTTGACATATTATTTAGTGTGGAGATTCAATATAATTCGCAATTACTGAACGCAGTGCGAACCTACTTTGAACGGAATTGACCCGCCCCGCGTCTCCGCCCCCGCCAGAGGCGGGGCGCAAAGTGAAGCGGTTTTCTCTGTTTTCAATTTTGGCGCGCGACCCTTTTTCTTCCCCGCCTGCGCCGAGGCTTCGGCGGGCAGGTAAAAGGAATTGAAAACCGTTTCGCTTTGCTTCTCTTGACGGAGCAAGAGAGCGGAGCCGCTCCCACCCCAGTCCCGCTTCGCGGGATGGCAGGCGGACAAAAATTTTTACCCCGTACCAAGCTTCGCTTTGGTATTCGGGGCCTTCCCCCAGACCCCTTTTTCTTTTTGCCCGCCTGCTGGAAACCCGAGAGCGTTTTTTCGGACGGCGGCGGGACCTCAAACTGGGCGGTGGACGGGATTATTTTTTTTCCTGCCCCGGCTTCCAGGACTTTACAATTTCTTCTCCTTCTTTGCCCTGATAACGTAATTCTTCGATGAAACCATGTGCCGCATGAGCTACTTTTCCAGCAATCGCTAATTCAAGTTCGCTTGAAATTCCCGAAAAAGTTAACTCGCTTGCTTTATTTACGGCTTCTTTTGCAAGCTCAAGGGCGGTTTTTTCTGGGTCGTTGCCGTTGCGTTCTAGCGCAGCGTGAATGTCTAGCATCAAAGGAGCGCGCTGTTCCTTTGGTAATAATTCTGGATTTCTCTCTTTTATTTTCGGCACCATGTCATGTGTCCGTAGATCAAGGTGTTGGAATATTTCAACTCCAGCTAATTTAAGCGAGCTTGAAAATGAATGAATGCTATCAAACATTCGCAAAGCAATATGGGATGGCACTTTGTCTAAATCTACTCCCGCCAATTCAATCTTGTTTCTTGATAATTCTACGCCCAAAGTCTTTTGCAGCTCACGGCCGGAGCGAACCGGAGCTATATCATCAATCTCTTTATCACCAAGGTTAACCACAACATCCTTTGGCGTTTTAACTTCGGTTTTTCCGACCAGCGCAGAATTTTCGGCATCATAAACTATCATTTCACTGGACAGGGTATAACTAATCAACCGCTTCATGCCCCCGCGCGCTCCTGTAAAATAGCCCCCTTCTGCTAGCCACATCGGTATTCCGGTAATTCTTACTGTGCCAACTCCTTTTTCTTTTAATTCCCTGATTTGGGCGATGATCTCTTTCATGTATTCAGCCGCTCTTTTTGGATCAGCCATCTGTTGCATAGCTTCTGGGTCATCGGCAAATGTTAATCGCAAATCCAAAACTTCCTGCGGGGCTTCGGGATCAATAGTTGAGGGCGGGGCTTCAATCATTAACGATTTCGTTGGCTTTTCCGGCGCAGATTCCGCAATTTCCGGCGACCACAAAATTAGTCGTCCCTCACGGCCAGGGTTATTAAAGGCAAGCTCTTGAACCTTTGATCCTGGTTTCCCTGCTTCCGCAGATACGGCAGCATAAATCGCCATCATTGTTCCGCCAGTCAAATCAAGTCGCTCTGCGTCAGTAACACCTTTTTGTTTTGCGACCTCTACATATTCACCAATTTTTGTAACATCTGCCTTACCGCCCTCATAAAGTTCCTTGCTCAAATCAATGAGTTTGGGTTCTATTTCGGGCACATCGCGTGATTCTGGTGTAAATTTTTCAGTCATAAATTTGCTTCTTAAAATTAAATTATTTTTTAATCCACTCCGGTTCGACTTTGGTTGCCAGAGTGATAAGCGGCAATTCGCCACCTCGTCTCGTTTGTATTGTAATCAATTCATTGGCAATAATCAAGTTGCCGCTGACGCGCGATTCTCGACCTAAAAGCGCGCGTTCGTCAGTTGTTCTGTTTTCATACCAGCCACGGCCGGCGCTTTCAAAAACTTTATCGGGAAAACTCTTGGCGATTGCTTGGCAAATAACTTCTGGTGCGGGTTTTTCTTTATTCACTTTATATCCCAATCTTTTTACTTGTTCCAAAAGTTGCTGATAATTTTGCCGCACTTCGCGCAACGCCAGCCACGAAACATAATTGTCGCGGCACCATTTTGAATCAAAGTTTACGCGCTCGGCCTGTTCATAAACATTGACTAAATTCAAAAGGTCGGAAAGGTTTGATGTTTCAAATTGCTTGCGAGCCGCGTCCGCTTGCTCGGCTTCGGCTTGCGGGCGATAAAATAACCGCCGGCTTGTTCGGATTGCCGCGACAATCGCCATTTCTCGGCCGTAACCCATTTCACAGCCGCGCAACAGCATTGTTCCTTCGCGCGGGTCGCAGGATAATTCCGCTAGTTTTTGACCAAATTCCGAAAGTTTTGTTTCGTCTTCTGGATTGAGCGCGCCAAGCAATCGCAACTGATTTTTAGCAGTTTTCCAATTCTGCTTTTCCGGAGAATCAATCAGACAAATCGGGTCGTCTTCGCGCGAATAGCCCATCGCTTTAATTTGTAAAACCACTTCCCGCAAAGAAGTGCGCATAATTTCCGGTTTGGTTGAAACGGGGCGGCGATTAAATTCGTCCTGCGTAATCAAAAAATAACATTCGCCCGGCTGGGTACGTCCGGCGCGACCTTGCCGCTGGCGCAAAGAATCCTGCGCCGTGGAAGTTACCACCAATTTGGTCATGTCCGCCGCCGGATCATATTCATTCATGCGCACCAAACCGGAATCAATCACATATTTTACGCCGTCAATAGTTAGTCCTCGTTCTGCAATGTTGGTGGAAACAATAATTTTTCTGCCCAGTTGTTTTTCAAAAATGCTGTGCCGTTCCTGTGGTGAAAGTTCGCTATGTAAAGGTAAAATGGTTGCGCCAGTGATTTTTTGTTTCATCATTGCATCAATTGTCGCATTGATTTCCTGCTTGCCGGGCATAAAAATCAGTGCATCGCCGTCTTGATGTCCTTGGTAAATAGACACGGCAAGCTCGGCGGCTTTTTCGGGCATTCGCCTTGGGTCAACTCGTTCGCTTGAAAAATGCGTTTCCACTGGATAGAGTCTGCCTTTAGCTTCCACAATCGGCGCGCCGCCAAAATGTTCGGAAAATTTTTGCGCGTTGAGCGTGGCGGACATCAACCCAAACTTTACTTCGCTTCCTTGATTTTGCGCTTTTTCAACAAGAGCTAAACTAATATCAGAAAACAAATATCGCTCGTCAAATTCATCAAACAGCACCACTGATGCTTGCTCCATTTTCGGGTCGTCGCGGATAATGTTTTTGAAAACGCCACTCGTGAGAAAGACAATTTGCGAATCGCGGCCCGATTTTTTCTCCGGTCCGGTAAGATAACCAACCTCTTGGCCAACCCTCACTTTCATTTCTTCCGCAACTCGTTTGGCGATTTCAACCGCCACCGCCACGCGATTTTCCATCACAAAAATTTTTCCTTGCTCAGCAAAACCTTCGTCCCATAACGCCTGCGGCACTTGCGTGGTTTTTCCGCTGCCGGTTTCTGAAACCAAAATGAGCCGGTTGTTATTTCGCAATGTCTCCACAACTTCCGGTATTTTTTCCCAAATCGGTAATTCACGATTGCCGATTTCGCGTTCTACCTTTTGCTCTGGTTTTGGTTGTTCTTGCGGCGAGAACTCACCGCCTTTTTCTGACATCATAGGTTAGCTTTCTTTTGATAACATCTCGCGCGTTATTTTTTCTATTTCAACCGCGCCTTCGGGGTCTATTCTATGCCAAATCGGCAATGCTTGCTCTAACTCCCGTAATTTCCCCAAACGAAATTCTTTTGGGGCTTTAATTAAATCGTTTAAGTTTTCCAAGCGATCAAATCTTTTTACCAACACGGCCAATTTCCCGCCTTCGGCGACGCAGTGCAAGTATTCCTCATCGGGTTCTTCTTCATCTCTGTGGCTAACCGCTTTTACAATTTCCAAAATTTCCTTGCCAAATTTTTGTTCTATTTCGTCCTCGGTCGTAGGAGTATCTTCTAAAATATCGTGCAAGATTGCAGCTTGTACAAATTCGGCTCCCAGTCCCTGCTTTTTAGCATATTCTGCGGCTCTTTTACCGACTCTCAAAACATGGTTAGCGTACATTTCACCACCCTCGCGATGCTGTTCTTTATGACGGCTAACGG
>CAZYWT010000028.1:0-5437 GCA_964651635.1 uncultured Candidatus Saccharibacteria bacterium
AAAGAAAAGGTAAAATTATGGTAAATAATAATAAAAATGTAAATAATATGAATAACAATATGAATAATAATAAAAACAAAAGCGCGGAGAACGAAAACTTCTCAAACAAAAAAGGAAACACAATAAAAGGAAACACAACAATAATGATTCTGGCTACCGCCGTTGTTTTGTTCCTCGTTGGCGTTGTCCTGTGGCAACAATCGCAGTTAAGTTCTCTAAAAAAACAAGTTCAAAACCAACCGGAAGAAGAGCAAACACAGGGACAAGGACAACAAGAAGAAGAGCAGGGGCAGGGACAGCAAGAGGAGGAGGAAGAGGAGCAAAATGGGGGCGAGACCGAAGAGACAAGCGTTCCCGAGGATTGGAAGCGATTTAATGGAAGCGTTTATTTGTTCTTTTATCCGGAATCATTAGATTATAATTTTATAAATACGGAAGAATGGCCGCCTGATGTAACTATAAAGAGCGGAGATGCTTTTAATTGTAAAAATCGGTCGCTAAAAACAGAATTTGGTTATGGAGAGCAAAAAATAGAAGGGGATAATTGTTTCACCGTATTAAATCAAGGAACCGCGGGAACAACTTACAAAAAATATATTTACTCTGGAATTATCGCAAACGACCTCGTTGAAATGAGTTTTGTTCTATCTTTTCCTAATTGCGGAGTTCTTTCCGATATTGACGCATGCAAAGCGGAGCAGGAAGGTTTTGACACGAAAAACCTTGCCGATAAAATGTTTTCTACCTTAATATTTGAAGAAAGCCAAGTAACTAACATGCGCGAACTATTTGGGATAGAACTTAATAATATAGATTATAATCAAGTAGTGGAAAATAATATGACAATAAGAGGAGAAGCGAAGGGAGTTTGGTTTTTTGAGGGCGACTTTCCAATATATTTGCGAGATAACAATAATAATCTAATATCCACCGCCATAGCGAAGGCTCAAAAAGAATGGATGACCACGGATTTTGTTCCATTTGAAGCTTCTTTAGTGTTTGAATCAACGCCTACCACAAAAAGCGGTATTCTTGTTTTTGAAAGAAGCAATCCAAAGGGTGACGAAGCGAGGGAAACATTAGAAATCCTTATTCGCTTTTTGGAGTAAATAAGTAGCATTTATTCAAGAAGCCATTTCCAAAGAGGAATAAATTTTATCTACTTTTGAATTTACAGAAACAGAGTAATTTTCTAACCCCTAAAATCTTATTTTATTTACGCGGATTTTGTGGTATAAAATAATAAATAAGTAATGTTAGCGCTATGGATAATAATTTGTATGAAGTTATAAAATTTTACTCTACAAAATCTCACAAGGAGTTATCATCTCTTTTGTTGGATAAATCAAAAGATGAATTGATATCTTTGTTAAATAGTTTGCTTACCATTTATATCAACGATAAAAATTCTTCTCTATTGCGAGAATATATTACAGTTTCTATGGCTGGATATATCCCAACTTCAACAAAAATTGGCTTTAACGGGTTTAAGCAATCAACGCAACTGGGAGGTAAAATGATTGCTTGCGAAGCAAAACCTCAAAATATAAATACGGAGGATAATAAAAAAAGAAAAAGCCCTAAAAAATTAAAAGGAGGAGGAAATTTTACTGATTTTACCATAAAAAGATTAACAAAGTATAAAAAAGAAAAATTAAATATGCTTGTGAGTGGCTTTGTCGATGGAGAATTGATTTATATATTAGAATTTCCATTTTCTTGTTTTAGTTTTATTAAAAAGCTAAAAGAGCAATTACAAAAAAGATTTCCTCGCGGAGACAAAGCGGGAGAATTTTTAAGAAGCGCCGGTTTTACATTTGAAAATTATAAAAGATGCCAAAAATTAAAAGTAATTTATTTAAAAAAAGAAACATTAGAAAAACACAAGAAAAATTTAACAAAGAATTTTTACGAATTTTTATCTAAAAAATTAAAAAATGAAAGTAAAAAATAAAATAATTCAAGGAGAAGCAAAAGAAATAATGGAGAGTTTTGACAATAATTTTATAGATTTAGCCATAACTTCTCCGCCTTATAATAAAGGAGAAAAGCAAAAAGGGTGGCTGGTGAAAAATATTAAATATAATAAATACTGCGATAATCTGCCCGAGGATGATTATCAAAAACGGCAAATAGAAGTTTTAGATGAAGCGTTTAGAATTATAAAGCCGGGAGGTTCGTTTTTTTACAATCACAAAGTAAGATGGGTAAGGGGAAAAATGATTCATCCGTTAGAATGGCTATTAAAAACAAAATGGAGCGTTAAACAAGAAATAATTTGGGACAGACAAATTGCGGCCAATATCAGAGGATGGCGTTTTTGGCAAGTGGACGAAAGGATTTACTGGCTTTACAAGCCCAAAAACGGCAATAAAATCGGAAAAGAATTAAAATCAAAACATGCCCTATTAAGTTCTATTTGGAGATTTCCACCGGAGAGAGAAAATGGACATCCCGCTCCCTTTCCCTTGATTTTGCCCGCGCGGGTTATTTATTCAGTATTAAACGGTGAAAAGGGAGTAGTTCTAGATCCTTTTGCCGGGAGCGGAACCACTTGTTTGGTGGCGAAACTTTTAGGTTCCGACTACATAGGAATTGATATTTCCGAAAAATATGTAGAGGAATCTAAAAAAAGGTTAAAAAACTATAAAAAATATAAAAGTATAATAGAGGAAGAAAAAGCCAGGCATAAAGTAGAAAAAACTTTCAGTGAAAGAAAAAAGGAGGGACAAAATACCGGAAAATTTAAGAAAGGGCTATTTATTCAATCAAAACTTTGGTAGTTTTCCACAATCCCTCTTTTCTTTGGGGGTTTTTGGAGTTAAGATAAAGAAAAGGTAAAATTATGGTAAATAATAATAAAAATGTAAATAATATGAATAATAATAAAAACAAAAGCGCGGAGAACAAAAACTTCTCAAACAAAAAAGGAAACACAATAAAAGGAAACACAACAATAATGATTCTGGCTACCGCCGTTGTTTTGTTCCTCGTTGGCGTTGTCCTGTGGCAACAATCGCAGTTAAGTTCTCTAAAAAAACAAGTTCAAAACCAACCGGAAGAAGAGCAAACACAGGGACAAGGACAACAAGAAGAAGAGCAGGGGCAGGGACAGCAAGGGGAGGAAGAAGAGCAAACACAGGGGCAAGGACAGCAAGGGGAGGAGGAAGAGGAGCAAAATGGGGGAGAGACCGAAGAGACAAGCGTTCCCGAGGATTGGAAGACATACACAAATCAAAATATCGGATTTAGTTTAAGATATCCGCCGGAATTTGAGATTAAAGAGGACCCTCTTCATCAAAATGTTTATTATTTAGTAAAAGATGATAAAAAAATATATTTAGGTAGATTTAACACGCTTCAAGCCCCTCTCTTTGGCAGTTTTGGAAATTATTATGAATATGACAGAAATTTTCTCGAGGATTCTGAAAAATTAGGAGATTTTACTAAAGATTATATTATATCAAGCGCAGGAATGGGAAGCTGGGAAGTAGTATTGAACGCTTATTTAGAAAAAGACGGATATTATTACATAATATCTTTATATGAAGAAAAAAATTACTGGCAGCAAAATGAAGATGAAGTTGTAATCAAAGAATTGAAAAGATTAAGAGAATACACCGAATTTGATAAAATTCTCGCCACTTTTGAATTTACAGAAACAGAGTAATTTTCTAACCCCTAAAATCTTATTTTATTTCCGCGGATTTTGTGGTATAAAAAAATTAGGGTAAAATAAAACATAAATAAATATATGGAACAACTTTACAGAAGCGAAAACAATAAAATAATCGCCGGTATATTTGGCGGGTTGGGGGAAAGATACGGAGCGGACCCGGTTCTTTTGCGTCTTGTATTTGTACTTCTCACCGCTTTTACCGGATTTGTTCCGGGAATAATTGCTTACATTGTTTCAATTTTTGTGGTCCCGCGAAAAAAATAATAAAATTACGAACAAAAAATAAGGATAATTGTTGGAAGCGTTTTTGAAAAAAGTCGAGGATTATATTATATAAAATAAAAAGTATGGAAGAAATAATTAAAAAAATAACCGCTCCGCTTTCTTTATTTCTTTTAATTTTGTCTGCTTTCTTTATTTTTGCTATTGTGGAGAAATCAAAAGAAATCGGGAAAGTAGAGCAGGGTCCCACAATAACAATCTCGGGGTCGGCTGAAAAATATGTTTCTCCGGATTTGGCTTTAATTTCTTTTTCTGTTGTTACGGAAAAAGAAACAGTGGAAGAGGCGATGACGAAAAATACCGAAAAAATGAATAAAGTTATAGAAGCGATAAAAGGAAAAGCCGTGGCGAAAGAGGATATAAAAACAATAAATTTTAGTATTCGTCCTCGCTACGACTGGCTAAAAAACGACGCAAGATACCCGGGGGGCAAAAGAATTTTGGTTGGATACGAAGTAAATCAAGGGGTTCAGGTTAAAATAAGAAATATGGAGATGATAGGAGATATTATAGATTCCGCCACACAGGCGGGCGCTAACGAGGCGAGCGGGCTTTCTTTTACGGTGGAAAATGATGAAGAAATAAAAGAGCAAGTTCGGGCCGAAGCGATAAAAAAAGCGAAAGAGAAAGCAAAAATTTTAGCCGGGCAAGTTGGCGTAAAATTAGGCAAGATTATAAATTTTTCGGAAAGTTCCGGAAGCGCGCCACCGATTTTTCGCTATGATATGATGATGGCGGAAGAAATGAGCAAAGTAGGGGGAGCAACCCCTCAAATAGAGGAAGGACAAAACAAGGTGGAAGTTTCTGTTAGTATTACCTATAAAATCAAGTAAGAGACAAGACAAGCAGAAAAGAGGAAAAAGCGAAAAAAATAAAGGGGGTTGTGGAAAACTCTCTTTATTTTTTTTTATTTAGAGGTAGTATAAATTAAAGGTATAAATTTTAATAAAAAAATATGTCTAAAAAAATTAAAATAATTGTTCTTTTTTCGTTATTGTTCTCTTTTTTCTTTATGTTTTCGGTAGCGCAAAGTTCTGATTTATGGGATTGGGATTATTGTTCCATTGATAATCCTTGCCAAGCGGGCGAAGGAGATTGCGATGTTATACTTAACGACGCTGACTGCGCCGAAGGATATTGCGCGATAGATGTGGGAGCCAAATATGGGCAGGACCCCGAAAAAGACGCTTGTCAATTAGAAGCTGATTTATGGGAGTGGGAATATTGCGAATTAAATCCTTGCGGGGAAGGAGAAGGAGATTGCGATAGCGATGATGAATGCGAAGGCGATTTAGTTTGTAAATTTAATGTGGGGGAAGAATACGGACAAAATTCCGATATGGATGTTTGCGAATCAGAAGAGGAAGAGGATGAATATGATGATGACGAGGAAACCGGCGGCGGAGGCGATGTTATTACCGATCTTTCCCCCAGTTATTACGAAGTTGCCAATCTCCAAGAAGGAGACGAGTATTA
>CAZYWT010000028.1:5537-7438 GCA_964651635.1 uncultured Candidatus Saccharibacteria bacterium
ATCTTGGGAAAAACGATTGCTGGAGTAGCAGTTGTTCTATGTATGTTGTGGCGGTGGCGGCAAAAACAACAACCGCCAAAGAATCTTCTTCTTTTGTTTCTAATATCATCGATAAAATGAGTAAGCAATTGGCTGATATTTCTTCGGCGGCGGAAAGAATTCAAGAGATGTTAAATAATTTGTTGGGGAGATAAAGTTTCTCAAAAGGTATAACGAGAAAACAAAAAGGCGGCCGAGACCGCTTTTTTGTTATAAAAATCAATTAAAAATTAAAAATAGAGAGAAATTATTTTTCGTTTTTTATAATCTCGGAAACGGCAGAGATTAGTTTTTGGTCGGGGATGTAATCGTAAAGTTTTTCTTGCCAATCTGTATCGTTTATTGAGATGTGGGGGTTAACGCCCCTTCCTTCTATTGGTTGTCCGTCGGCTCTAATAGTTAAACTATGAACTAAAAAAACAGAATAATTTTTGTTTTTATTTATCTGATTTTTTACGGGGAAAACTCTTTCCACTGTTCCCCAGCCCTTAGTGGTTTCGCCAACTAAAACTCCCACGGTGTATTTTTTCAAAACAGAAGCGATAACTTCCGCCGAGGATTGAGTGTTTTTATCAATTAGAACAATTACCCTTTTATACCTCACAAGAGGATTTAGCCAGCCCGTTTTTGTTTTGAAGGGTGTTTTCTTTTCTTGGCTATAAAATTCGTAGGCGTATTGGTCTTTCCCTATAAAGGGACCTAAAAAATAAGGGAGTATATCTATGGAACCGCCGATATTGCCTCGTAAATCTATTATTAAAGAATTTGCCGAAGGAGCGGCTTCTTTTTCTAAAACGGCGCTTCTAGCAATTAATTCTTCATAAGTTTGAGGAGAAATTTTATTAAATTTAATATAGCCAATGTCATTCGTTAAAAAACGCGCCTCTATTGTGGGCTCGGCAAAGCCAAATTTATTATAAACATTTTTTGTTTCCAAATGAGAAAGCGTCTCGCGCGCGGTTTCCGCTTTTCTTAATTCTTCTTGCTTTTTGGGGTCCTCGCTTTCTTTTATTTCGCTCACCTTTTCTTTATACGCTCGCTCTAATTTTTGAGGGCTAAAATTTTGGTTAATATTCAAAAAAGAATAAAAATCGCTTCCTTCGGGAGATTTATTGAAAACCGTATTTTCCAGCGATTTTTCGTTATCTTTAGTGTAAAGCGCGCTTCTTTTGAGCGGCTCTAAATTTATTAAGACGGAATTAACTAATTTTATCGTGAAATTTTCTTTATTCTCTTTATTTTCTAACGCTTTTCTTAAAATATTTTCAAATTTTTCCTCTTGCGTTTTTTTGTTTGTTTGGATATCTCCGTCTAAATCTAAAAAAGAAAGAAAAAGATGGTTTATCTCCTCTTTTTTGAATTTTTCCCAGTAATTTTCCTCTATAATGCCTCTAACTTCTAAAATAAAATCTACATATTTGTCGTTATTCTCGGTTTTTTGGGAGAAGGGAGCGACGCTTAAAAAAAGTATTATAAAAACCGCGAAAACGGCGGGCAAGATTACTTTTAGAATTTTATTCATAAAAGTATTATAACAAATTCCCGAGATACGCCCAAAAAATCAGATTGACAAAGAAGTGTCAGAGACCCGACCTCTGGCAAAATGTCAGAGACCCGACCTCTGGCAAAATGTCAGAGACCCGACCTCTGGCAATGACCTCTGGCAAATTGCCCGGTTGCTTGGTCTAACCTATCAACCGCCCCATTGAAAAATAAAAAAAGTATAAAAAAAGAGGGGGCGAGAAAATAAGATATTATAATATATTGTTATTCAATTTTCTCGCCCCCCTTTATGTATATAGGAGGTTTATCTCCTTTACTCTATTATTGTATATCATTTTCTAAACTTTGTCAATAGGTTG
>CAZYWT010000029.1:0-6939 GCA_964651635.1 uncultured Candidatus Saccharibacteria bacterium
ATAGGTTGAGCGTCAAGAACCCATTTTGTTGGCAAATTGCCGGCAGGTCGGGTCTCTGGTTTTCTCCATTTTTTTATTTTGTCCGATTGCCCCGATATTACATCGGGGCAATCGCCCGGGGCAACCGCATCGGGGCAATCGCTCAAGGAGGGAACGGAGGGAACGAAAAATTTGTTTGGCGAATGAAAAAATTATGTTATAATAAAATAATAAAAATAAATAAAAATATGAATTTTTCTTTTTTTAATCTTTTGCAAGCGGGAGTTGAATCGTTTTCAAATTTCTTAGAATATCCCATTTGGGGGAATAACAATGTTTTAGATATCATCACGGTTGTTGCTGTTTTCCTAGGCGTCTTTATTGTTTTGAAGTTGTTTAAATCTTTTGGGACGGCAAAATTAAAGAAAATTTCCCAAAAAACAAAAACCCAAATTGATGATGTAATAATTGACGGCATAGATTCTATCGGCTGGTTCTTTTATTTCTATATTTCTCTATATTTTTCCCTGCAAATCCTCTCTTCTGTCCCCGCCATTATAGACAAAATCTTATATTACATCTTGATTGTTGTTCTCACTTGGTATGTTGTTTTATTTGTCCAAAGAATAATCGCTTTTTCTCTGCAAAATTATTCGCGCAAGAAACAAGAAGAAGACAAAGATTTTGAACCCCATACGGTGGAGATAATAAGAAAAATTAGCAATATAGCTATATGGATTGTCGCCATAATCCTGATTTTGCAAAATTTGGGTTATAATATCTCCGCTCTTGTCGCGGGGCTGGGGGTTGGCGGAGTGGCAATCGCCTTTGCTCTGCAAAACATTTTAACTGATATATTCGCCAGTTTTTCAATTTATTTTGACAAACCCTTCAAAATCGGGGACTTTATTATCGTGGGTTCCGATATGGGAACGGTTCAAAAAATAGGGATAAAGTCCACAAGAATTAAATCTTTACAAGGACAGGAACTTGTAATTTCCAACAAAGAATTGACGGAAACAAGGGTGAACAACTACGGAAAAATGAGTGAAAGGAGAATTGTTTTTAATCTTGGCGTGGCTTACGAAACTCCTGTGGAAAAGTTAAAGAAAATTGATAATATAGTTAAAGAGGCGGTGGAAAATCAAAATTTAACTCGGTTGGACAGAGTTCACTTCAAACAATTTGGAGATTTTAGTTTAAATTACGAAGTGGTCTATTTTGTGGAAGTCGCCGATTATAATAAATATATGGATACGCAAGAGAGTATAAATCTTGCCCTAAAAGAAGCGTTCGAAAAGGAGGGAATTACTTTTGCTTATCCCACGCAAACAATTTATTTGGCGAAAGATTAAATGATAAAATAAAGGTTTAATTAAAAAAATAAAAATTATGCTTTCAAAAATACCTACGGATTTAGATAAATTAGAGCAAGAAGATATTGACAGAGAAATTTTAAGGTTCGGAATAATGGCGGAACTTGACGCCGTTAATCTTTATGAGCAATTAGCGTCAAAAGCGGAAAACAATGCCGTAAAAGCGGTTCTAAAAGATATAGCCAGAGAAGAAAAAACCCACATTGGAGAGTTTGAAACCTTGCTTGTTAGTTTAGACAAAGAGCAAGCGGAAGAAACGGAAAAAGGGAAAAAAGAGGTGGAAGAAGAAATTTTGGGAAACGAACAAGAACAAGAACAAGAATAAGAATAAAAAAGGGGAAAAATAGAAATAGAGGGAAAGGGCGGTTTATGAAATTGATATATTGATATTATAAGGAAAGGGAGTTTTGTTAAAATAAATTAAATATGTCGTTAAATATAATAATTCCAGCCGTTGTCTTTTTATTTTTGTTTTTAGTTTTTCTGCGAGATATGCTAAAAGGGATAGGAGGATAAATGAGGGGAAAAATTATAATCAAAACGGGGATAATAATCGCGCTGGGAGGAGCGCTTTTTTGGCTTGGGGCGATGTTGCCGATTGAAAAGCGAATTGTTTTTTTATCTTCTTCTCGCGTCGCCGAGGGGCAGGGAGAAAGACAAAAAGAAAAAGAGAAAGAAAAAATAACAGACAACAGCAAAAGAGAGATAAAAAAAATTTGGCTCGGCGGGGACCTTATGCTTGATAGGGGAGTGGAGTATAAAGTAAAAACGGAAGGGGGAGGAGATTGGAGATTTCCTTTTCGTCTTATATCTTCTCAATCTCAAAAAGCGGATATATTCTTTATTAATTTAGAAGGTCCCGTCTCTAAAAGGGGAAGAAGGCAGGGGAGTATTTATTCTTTTCGTTTTGAGCCCGAATCAATAGAAGGATTGCGATTTGCGGGGGTGGATGTTGTGTCTTTGGCAAATAATCATACCCTTGATTACGGCAGGGAAGCGCTTTTGGACACTTTTGAAAATCTAAAAAACAACGGAATTGTTTATACGGGAGCGGGTAAAGATAAAGAAGAGGCATTCTCTCTAAAAACTTTGAAAATCGGTGAAAACAAAGTGGGGTTTTTAGCTTATACCGATATGGGCTCCGTTTATTGGCAGGCAAAAAGCGATTACGCGGGACTGGCTTGGATAGACAAAGAAAGAATAGACAATGTTTATAATTACATAAAAAAAATAAAGAGGGAAAAATTAGCCGATATTTTAATTGTTTCTCTTCATTCGGGGGTGGAATATAGCCGCCAGCCAACCGCTTTTCAAAAGAATTTTGCCAGAAGTTGCATAAACGCGGGAGCGGATATTGTGGCGGGGCATCATCCCCACATAACCCAGCCGATAGAAGAATATAAAAATGGTTATATCGCCTATTCTTTGGGTAATTTTTTGTTTGACCAAGGTTTTTCCGTGGAGACGATGAAGGGTGTTATATTAGAAGCGCAAATTAAAGATGGAAAAATAACAAAAGTTGTTGAAAAAAATATATCTCTAAACAGCGGTTTTCAGCCGTCTCTTATTAAAAACGAAAATGAATAAAGAACTAATTTTTATTTTTATGATTTCCCTTATATTTTCCAACCTTCTTGTTTGGGGAGAAATTTTTTCTCTCAACAATGAATTTTCTATAATTTTTTTGGATGTGGGGCAGGGGGATTCGATTCTGGCAAAGGTTGGCGTAGCCGGGCAAATTTTAATAGACGGAGGTCCCGACGGGGAGAAAATTTTGGAAAAACTTCATAAATACACGCCCTTTTGGGACAATACCATAGAAGTAATAATTTTAACTCACTCGGATTACGACCACCTAAATGGATTGAATTATGTTTTGCGAGGATATAAAGTAAAAAATATTATCTGGACGGGGGCGGAAAAAAAATCGAGAACTTTTGGCTACTGGGAAGAGAATATAGAAAAAGAAAAAGAAGAAGGCGCCAAAGTTTATTTTATGAAAAGAGGGGATACTATAAGAACAAAGGGGGCGGAATTTATTGCTCTTTTTCCCCTAATTTCTTATAAAAACAAAATTGTGGATAAAAAAGCCAATCAAACTTCTTTGGTTTTTCTTTTAAGGGCGGAAAATAAAAAATTTTTGCTTGCGGGAGATATAACAAAAAAAGAGGAACAAACTCTGTTAGAATTTGAAGAGTTGGAGGCCGATGTTCTAAAAGTTCCTCATCACGGAAGCCGAAGTTCTAGCGGAGCAAAATTTTTACAAGCGGTTTCTCCGCAAACGGCGGTTATCTCCTGCGGAGAAGAAAATCGCTACAGCCATCCCCATAAAGAAGTGTTGAGTTTATATAAAAATCTTGGTATAAAGGTATTAAGAACGGATAAAGAAGGGGATATAATTTTTGATTAAAAAGCGGAGTAAATATAGAAAAGTATATCTGCGAAAAGATATATTTTTGTTTTTATTTTTCCTCTAAAAAAACAATGGAATTTCCAATTTGCAAAACAAAAATAGAAGGTTTGGATAAAAAGTTTGCTCTCACAGACCCCGACGCTCGCAAAGAATATTTTAGAGCGAAAGCCGGAGACGAAATAAATAAATTAAACAATTTCCTGGAAGAGAATAGTTTTATCGCCTATATGCTCGGCAAAAAAAATTCGGGCAAGGGAACTTACGCCAAAATGTTAAAAGAAGCTCTTGGGACTGACAAAATAGAACATCTCTCGATAGGGGATATGGTAAGAGATTTTAACAAGGACATAAAAGATAAAGAAAAAAAGAACGAGTTAATTGTTTTTTTGGAGAAAAATTATAGGGGGTATTTGCCGCTAAAAGACATTATAAAATCGCTGGAAGAAAGGAGCGTCAAAACTCTTCTTCCCTCGGAGTTGGTTTTGGCGTTGGCAAAGAAAAAAATCGCCGAAAAAGAAAAAAGAACGCTATTTTTAGACGGATTTCCTCGAGAAATGGACCAGATTTCTTATTCTTTGTTTTTTAGAGATTTAATTGGGCACAGAGAGGATTCGGATTTCTTTATTTTAATTGATGTTCCGGAAGAGATTATAGACGAAAGAATAAAATATCGCCGAATATGTCCCAACTGCCAAACATCCCGAAATCTTAAACTTTTACCCACAAAAGATATTGGCTACGACGAAGAAAAACAAGAGTTTTATTTGCTTTGCGATAATCCAGAATGCGAAAATGTTAGAATGGTTCAAAAAGAGGGGGATGAAATGGGCGTAGAGCCAATAAAACCGCGTCTTGAAAAAGACCAAAAACTAATGGAAAAAGCGTTTTCTCTTTACGGAATTCCCAAAATTCTATTAAGAAACGATATTCCCGTTGAGAATAAAGACGATGTTGATGATTACGAACTCACTCCTTCCTATAAATACAAAAAGAAAGAAAACGGCGAAATAGAAACAATTGAATCCTCGTGGATAATAAAAAACGAAGAGGGAGACAAATTTTATAGTTTAATGCCTCCTCCGGTGGTGGTTTCTTTAATAAAACAACTTGTTTATAAATTAAATCTCTAAATGTCCTAATGACAAAGGTTAGTTTTAATAGGACAAACAATAGGACAAGAGAGAAAAATAGTTTTATCCGTTTAATGTCCTACTGACATTTTTTGTCTTATTGACTTCGTGATAGAAAAAGAGGTAAAATAAAGTATGTTCCGGTTTTCCTCGTTTAAGAATCTGCATTAGCATTAAAAGAGGGAACTTCCCGTTTCGCAACGCCGTGGTGTTGCGAGCTCGTTCCCACTTGGTTTATCTCAGATATCTTAAAAGGAAAATCGGAACATTTTTTTATACAATTATTTTTTTAATTTTCTCCATTGTCTTGTCCGCCAATTTTTTTACCATTTCCGTGTCCTTTATCTTCGCTGTTTCTTTTGTCCGAGTTATTGGATTTTTTGGGACAATAGGACAAACTGAATTTTCTCCTCCTTGCTTTTGAAGCGTTCCTATTTGTTTGGCGATACTCACTATTTCTTCTTTGTTGCTCCCAACAAGCGGACGAAAAATAGGGAGTTTTATCCCCGAGTTTATAAAATTTATATTATCCAAAGTTTGCGAAGCGACTTGTCCCAAATTGTCTCCCGTTATGATTGCTTTGCCCGCTTTTTTGTTTGCCAAAATCTCGGCTGTTTTTAGCATAACGCTTTTGCAAATAAGACATCGTTTGGATGGCCGAACGGAAGCAACGATTTCTTCTTGGGTTTTTTGGAAAGGAGCGAGATATAATTTTATTTCTCCTTGGTATGGTTTTAGAGTTTTTGCTATTTCTATAACGGATTTTTCCTCTTTATTTACCAAAAAATGAATGGGAATTATCGCTAATCCTCTTTTTGCCATTAAAAAGAAGGCAACGGGGGAGTCGATTCCGTCCGAAAGCAAAGCCACCGCCCTTCCGCCGGAGGATGTGGGCAGTCCGCCGATTCCCTTGATTTTCTCCGCGCAGATAAAAGCGGATTTTTCTCCAACTTCCACGAAGCCGATTATATCGGGTTTTTCCAAATCAACCTTTTTGTTTGTTTTCTCCACTACATAAGCGCCAACTTCCTTGCTTATTTGCGGAGAAGTTAAGGGAAAATTTTTATTCTCCCTTTTTGCTTCTATTTTGAAAGAATTAAACTTTTTCGTTTTAAGAATTTTCTCAATTTCTGTTTTTGTAACTTCCAAATCTGTCGGAATTTCTTTAGCGAAAGAAAAATTAACAATCCCCGGAACTTTTCGCAACGCTTCTTCTATGATTTTGCCGTTTTTTTCTCCCTTTTTGGTTAATTTAAAAATTATCTTGCCTCGGGGCAGAGAATAGAAGCGGAAAAAATCGGGGTTTGCGGAGCGAATAATGTTTTCTGCCAATTTTTTCTCAAAATCTTTTCTGTTTTTGCCTTTTAGGGCTATTTCGCCGTATCTAACAATAATTGTTTCCATAATAAATAATAATTTAATAAAAACCAAAGAGAAAACCAGGGACCGACTCGCTGGCGATTTGACAGAGGACGGGTCTTTGCCGCTTTTCGCTTGCAATCTTTTCTTAAAAATAATATAATAAATATATAATAAATAATCTTATGAGTAAAGTTTGCGCTGTATGCGAAAAAGGTTCCCGAGTTTTCGGGAGAAGGGTAAAATTAAGGGGAAAATACAATCCCACGGCTAAAATAAGGAAATATCCAAATCTCCAATGGGTTACGGTGCCAAAAGACACAAAACACAAAAAATACAAGAAATTTGCCGGCGAAAGAGTAAAACTTTGTACCAAATGTATAAAACGGCTTAAAAAAAATTGAGGCGCTAAAATTGATTAAAGTAATCAAGACAATAAAAGCGGGGCATAGTGTAACTGGCTAACATGCGCCCATGGGGTGGGTGTGATTCTGGGTTCAAATCCCAGTGCCCCGACCAAGTTAGACATTGAGCGTTTTCGGCAGAAGGTACGTGCTCGCTTCGCTCGCGCGCTGGGGGTATTTTATGCTGATTTTCAGCCAGAATCCGCCACGGTTCGGCAAAATCCCAGCCGACTTTTTTGGCCAGCAAACGGCGGTTCGTTCCAATTTTTTCCGTCAAC
>CAZYWT010000030.1:0-6789 GCA_964651635.1 uncultured Candidatus Saccharibacteria bacterium
ATCGCCAGAGACCCGACCTCTGGCAAATCGCCAGAGACCCGACCTCTGGCAAACCGCCAGAGACCCGACCTCTGGCAAATCGCCAGAGACCCGACCTCTGGCAAATCGCCAGAGACCCGACCTCTGGCAAACCTCTGGCAAACTTCGGTTAAATAGTTATTTGGTTTGACAGGATGCGTCGCAAAACTCCTTCCTATCCCCCGCTTTTAAATTTTGTATCTTTAACATATTAAGTTAGAATACCACTAAATTCCTAAATTGCCCTGACAGATTAAATACAATTTTTTGGGATGAATAAATTCAACACTGGGATATTAGAGCGGTTTCGGTTATAATAAAACTATGATTTCTTATCTAAAAGGCAAAGTCATAAAAAAAGAAAAGGACTTTTTGATTGTTTTGAGCGGAGCGGTCGGATTTAAGGTTTATTCGGAACAAGCACTTCTTTCCCGAGCAAAGGAGGGAGAAGAAATTGAGTTGTGGACATTTCTTGATGTGGGGGAAAGAGCGCTAAAATTATTCGGGTTTTTGTCCGCGGAGTCCTTAAATTTATTTTCTCTTTTGCGTTCGGTTTCCGGAGTGGGACCCAAAGCGGCGCTCGACACTTTATCGGCCGGGAGTCCCGAGGAAATAAAAAAGGAGATTTTAACGGGGAACGAAGAGATATTCGACAAAATTCCCGGAATTGGCTCTAAAAGAGCGAAAAAAATCATATTTGAACTTTCGGGGATTATAAAAAAGCAAGAGGAAAGCCCGGAAGAGCAAAATCCGGAAGTTTACAACGCTCTCAAAAATTTGGGGTTTTCCGCTAAAGATATTCAAAAGGTTATGAAAGAAATACCCGCGGGGACAACTCCCGAGGACGCGGTGCGAATTGCCCTAAAATCAATCCACCGATAATGAGAATAAAAAAAATTATTAAAAAAATTTTATCTCCTTCTCTATTAAATAAATATCATTTATTTTTGTCTTTTTGGGGCGCTTTTATATGCGGATTTCCGTCAAAAAAACTTGTTGTGGCGGGAGTGACCGGCACCAAAGGAAAATCCACAACCGCCGAATTTATAGGGGAAGTGTTAGAACAAACAGGGGAGAAGACGGCTATTATTTCCTCAATTCGCTTTAAGATAGGGGACAAAACAAAAATAAACGCTCTTAAAATGACTATGCCGGGCAGAACAAAACTCCAGCGGTTGTTAAGAGAAGCGGTAAAAGAGGGTTGTAAATACGCCGTTGTGGAAGTAACTTCCGAAGGAATTCTTCAATCTCGGCACAAGTTTATCGATTTTGATTACGCTGTTTTTACCAATATCAGCCCCGAGCATATTGAGCGGCATGGCGGGTTTGAAAATTATAAAAAAGCCAAAGGAAAACTTTTTGAAAGTTGCGGTGGAACTCACATTATAAACTTGGACGATGGCAATCATCGGTATTTTTTGGATTTTCCCGCCAAAAAGAAAATAACTTATTCTATTAAAAACCCGAAAGCGGATATTTTCCCACGGGATATTTCTATTCTCTCCGAGAAGTCGCTTTTTAAGATTGGCAACACTCAATTTATTATAAATATCCCCGGAGATTTTAACGCGCTAAACGCTTTTGCGGCGCTCGCTATTGCTCGGGAAGAAGGAGTGGATATAGAAAAAGCGGCCAAAGGGCTTTCTAATATAAAAAAAATCCCCGGCCGAGTGGAACGGGTTATAATCTCTCCTTTTAGGGTTTTTGTGGATTACGCCCATACCCCGGAAAGTTTGGAAGCGGTTTACGGGGCGGTAAAGATGGGGATGTCCGCCTTTCCCGAGGCGAATCTTATTTGCCTTCTCGGCGCTTGCGGGGGAGGCAGAGACAGATGGAAAAGACCGCTTTTAGGTAAGATGGCGGCTCGTTTTTGCGATAAAATTTATCTTTCCAACGAGGACCCTTACGACGAAGACCCGGTCCGGGTAGTAGAAGATGTTAAAAGGGGAGTAGAAAAAGAAAATCCGAATATTCCCATTTTGGTGGAAATGGATAGAGAAAAAGCGATTTTTGAAATGCTAAAGAGCGCCAAGGAAGGGGACTCCCTTATTTTAACGGGCAAAGGGTGCGAGTCGTGGATATGCGTCGAAAATGGTAAAAAAATTCCCTGGGACGAACGAAAAGTTGTTTTGGACTCATATAAAAAATTGGGTTATGGAAAATAAAGGGAGAGAAAAAGTATCTTGGAAGTTTTTTGTTGCGGAAGCGGTAATTTTGGCGCTTGTCTTGGCGTTGGGAGCGCTGGGGCTTTTGCGAGTTCGTAATTTGCTCGCTCTCTACCAATTTATTCCCTCCGCCGCTCCCGTCTCTGTGGCGGAACTGGGGGTTTGGGCGGCGGCGTTTTTAGCGTTTGTTGCGTGGGCTGTTTATTTTATTAAAAAAAGCAAAATAAAGTCGGCTATTTTTAAGGTATTTTTTAACGCTTTTTTGTTTTTGGGAGTTTTTTTCTTGGCGGGATTGTGGACGCCAAGTTGGCTATCTTTCCTTTTGGCGTTTTGTTTGGTTTTTTGGCGAGCGAGGAAGAAAAATGTTTTTTTACATAACGCCGTTTTTTTGCTCGCCGCAATAGGGGCGGGGGTTAGAATTTCGCTTAATTTGTCCCCGGAGAATGTTTTTATTCTTCTTTTGGTGTTTTCTGTCTATGATTATATCGCCGTTTATAAAACAAAACATATGATAAAGATGGCGAAAGCGATGTTTTCTAAAAACGCCTTGCCCGGCTTTATAATCCCCCAAAAATTAAAAGGGTTAAAAGAAAAATTAGAAAATGTTTCTTTGGGTGATAAAAGTTTTTTAATCTTGGGGGGAGGGGACATTTTATTTCCTTTGCTTTTTTCTCTTTCTTTTCTTAAATTTTCAGCTACTCGTTTTTTTGTGATTGCGGTTTTTTCGTTTTTGGGGCTTTTCTTGGGGTTTTATCTTTTCCGCTCTCAAAAAACAAGAGCGCCGATGCCGGCCCTGCCTCCGATTGCTTTTTCCCTCGCAATCGGTTATCTTATAATAATTGCTTTTTTCTAAAAATAAAATAAAACTATGGTTTATAAAGAAAAAATAAAAATTTTTGTTTCGGGAGCGGCGTCTCTTGCTCCGTGTTGTCCCAGCATAAAAGAATTAGCAAAAAGATTGGGGGCGGAGGTGGCGCGCCAAAAATGCGTTTTGGTAACGGGAGCCACAACAGGCGTTCCTTATTACGCGGCGATTGGCTATAAAAAAGCGGGGGGAAAAATGAGCGTAGGGTTTTCTCCGGCCGGCTCCAAAAAAGCGCATATAAAAAGCTATCGCCTTCCCACCGACCAATTTGACCTTATAGTTTACACCGGCTTTGATTATGTGGGGCGAAATCTAATAGCCACGAAATCGGCCGACGGAGTGATTGTGGCTTGCGGCAGAACGGGGACATTAAACGAATTTACAATCGCTTTTGAAACGAGAACGCCAATAGGAGTGCTCCAAGAAACGGGGGGGACGGCCGATTTTATAGACGATATTTTAAAACAAGGGCACAGGCCGCTCACTAAAATAATATACGGGAAAGAGCCCGAAAAATTGGTAAAAAACCTTGTGGAAGAAATAAAAAAACAAAAAAAAGAATAAAAAATATCTCGCTCAAATGATGGTATCTTTGCAAAAACTAAACCTAAAAAGTGTAAATGTTTTTATTAAGTATGTGGATAACTTGATTTTGATTTTCTATTTTTATTCTATTATAATTAACGCATAAGAAAGAAGCAATTCCATGCTCACAAAACGCCAAAAAGAAATACCGGACTTTGTAAAAAACTATTCGCGAAGAAAGGGATACGCTCCTGTTTTGGCGGATACTGATTTAGGAAAGTTATCCCGCCGTGCAGTAAATCCGTAAGTTTTATCAGTTGATCTTTTTCTTTCCCTTCAATTTCTGTGGTAACAATTTTTTCATCCTCTCCAGCTTCCAAATCGATAAATATCTCGGAGAAGTCTTCCTCTTTTCCACTTTCACGCACGATCTTTTCGCCCTTTAGAGATGCCAATAAACTGGTAATTCTCTGCTGTCCATCAAGTACAAAATTAACATAATCGCCTTGGATAGGCTCTGGCAAATTCAGGTTTCCTATGTTCTTTACGGAGCGCAATCTTTCTCTCGTATTCCAAAAAATAAAGCTTCCGACCGAGTAGCCCTTAACTATACTATCAAGCAAGCTGGCTGATTTTTTCATTTCCCAAACAAACTCTCGCTGAAATTGAGGGATTTTAAGCCGCCCGGAAGATATATCGTCCATCAGGCTTGAAAATTGTTTTGGTAGTGGTTCGGGTAAATTCATATTGATACTTTACTTTTTCTCTAATAATTTATTCCCGTATGTTTGATAACAATTTTTACAAAACTTTTTAATCCTCATACCAATTACATTTACCTTGCCAATGCTTTCTGGATAATAAACTTCTCCGCCTTTAATTTCCTTACTGCAATTGTTACAGGTATAAGTATTTCGAGCTTTTGTTTTTTCAAAAATTTTAAGCTATCGTATTTTGTCATGATATTTTAATTTCAAAGCCGTTTGTTTTTGCCTCTTTTTCCAATAATTCTAAATCTTTTTTCTGTGTAGCGCGCAATTGCGCCGGATCAAAATTATTTTCAATGGTTAGTTTCAGAATTGGCCTTGCGTTGTAATTTTTACCGCCAATTTTTACATCTTCCAAATTCGTGAATAAAATTATTTTGATAAGTCCGTCTTTAATATCGCCGATTGAGGGTAATGTTCCCTTGCTATGCTTACCCTCAATTAAATAAACATCTTTTCCCTTTATCTCTATTTCGTCTAATGTAAAGTAATAAAAACCGCCGAGATAATTTTGGATAGTTACCACACACCTTAACGCCGGCAAGGTGTTCCTTTGGCTGTATCGTAACGCTTTCTCGTCTCTGCGCTACCTCTGCCAACTGGCGAGACAGATTCATAAATTCTTCCTTATCTCCTTGTAACTGCTTAATCCTTATTTCGGCGGTTATTCGGGAGTGCATTTCAACTCTCGTCTTCTTTGAGATTTTTTCGTAACTCTCCAATGCTTTTTGCCCATACACGCCGATTTTATCAATCTGTGCCAAGTTCCAGTGCAATGCGTCCGATTGGTAAGACAAAATCTCGTTAATTTTCTGCTTGATATACTTCGTATCAAAGCGCTGATTTGTAATTTTATGCCGATAGCGCGTGCTTCGTTCTGCTTCGGTGTAGTAGCCAATAATCACATATACACCGAGCAAGCTCATCAGTGAAATTGTGTCCCATTGCAAAAAATCTCTGTCGCCTTCTTTTCCTTCGTCTTTCACAACCGGAATAATTGTAATTTTCTTTCCCGAAAAATTGAGCGTGTCATACACCCTTGCGTAAGGATAAGAACGAATGCGTTTTGCGGAAACTCACCAACTAACCGCGACCTTATTTTTCTTTTCCACATCTAAAATAAAGACCGCGCTTTTTGAAAGAGCTTTTTGTAAATCTTTGAACGCATAAGTTTTTAACTTCGCGCAAAGAAATGGTTTGTATTTAATGCCCGTGATTTTAGCGGATAGGTCCATATTTTCCTGATTGACGTGTAATAACCTCAAATGTATCGTCTTTATCGCTTAATAAACTATCTTGCCCGTCGCCAAAACCCAGTTTTTTCTTGACGATTGGCAAGAGAGATTTTTTGATTTCAAAACCGACACTATTTCTTCCTAATTCGCGCGCTTTTTTCATTGTCGTTCCACTACCGGCGAACGGATCTAACACCGTTTCGTCTTTGTAAGAAAAAAGTTTAATGGCGCGATAGGGTAATTCTTCCGGAAAAGCCGCGATGTCCTTTTCAAGCGGCGAGCCGGGCATTACATTATTCATTTCCCAAAGTGTCATATACCATTTGTTATTTTGTATTTCTTTAGTATCCACTTTTGATTTTGCTCGTACATCTTTAGAGATTGAACGATAATCAAATTTACCTTTTTGAAAAATAATAATACTTTCAAGCAAGTTATCGGGATAAAAATACATTGGATAGGGATTTTGCAAAATTACGCCGCTTCGCCGGCTTATTCTCAAATAGCCGTCTGGTTTTTTCCAAACAATTCTATCTCTATATCTAAAACCCGCTTCTTGAAAAATTTTTGTTGCGTCAGCAACAATCGGAAATTTTTCGCCGTCAATCAACATGTCATCTATATTGAGAATAGCGATTCTGCCATTTTGTAAAACTCTGAAAGTTTCTTGAGCAAAGTTTTTCAAAACACCAAGATATTGTCCGTAGGTTTTGAATAATCCTTTATAGTCAAAGGGCGCGTTAAAATAAGGCGGTGAAGTAACCATCAAATGGACGCTTCCGTTTGGAAGCTCTTCCATAGTCATACAATTTCCGAGAATAAATTTATGATTTGTAGCCATAATTTATTGAATTAAATCCTCAACCGAAACATCTAATGCTTTGGCGATTTTTTGTAATGTCTCAAATGTGGGGTTCTGATTAACGCCGGACTCAACTTTTACAATCGTATTAAGTGATAAATCAGCAAGTCGGGCTATTTTTTCCAAAGAATAGCCCTTTTCCGTTCTGATTTTTTTGATATTAACACCTATCTTGTTGCTTGCCATTTGATTATATTATAATATGTAGAGTACAATCTAAATATATCTATCTTTCAACTTTAATGATAACAACTAAACAAAATTTCAGCAAGGAAAAAGGGAGTTTCTTGCTGTCGTCCGCGCACGGGTGGTGTGGGGCAAGGGCGACTAAAAAATATAACCCACTCCGCCA
>CAZYWT010000031.1:0-5969 GCA_964651635.1 uncultured Candidatus Saccharibacteria bacterium
GAGCGTCTCGTTGCCAACGAGAAGATCGCGGGTTCAAATCCCGTCTCCCGCTCATTTATACTATCAAATCCGAACCTATTTTGAACGAAATTGACCGGCTGCCGCGCCTGTGGCGCGGCACAAAATCGCAACGGCTTGCGGGCAAAAAATTTCCTTCCCCCAACTCCCTCCATTTTTTGCCCGCTCGCCTTGGCCAAATCGCGCGAAACGCGGCGGAAAAGGTTGATGGAATCATAAAAATTTTATACAATGACATTAAGATATATGAACGGAACTCCAAGGTCAAAAATCAACGATTTAAACCTAAACGATTGGAAAGAATACAAGGATATTCTGACCGATAGTTTGTGGTTGATTGGCGAACGCAATAAATCCGGCGCGCACAATAACGCCTATCACGGCAATTTTATTCCGCAAATTCCAAATCAAATGATGCGGCGGTTCACTAAAAAAGGCGATGTTGTCTTGGACGCTTTTTTGGGCCACGGCACAACGCTTATTGAATCAAAGAGATTGGGGCGGCACGGCGTAGGTATCGAGTTGATACCAGGAGTGGCTCAATCGGCAATACAAAATATCAACCGCGAACTTCCGAACGGCGGAAAAGTTTTTACAGAAGTTATCGTTGCCGACAGCACGACAGAAAAAGCGCGTGAAAAAGTTTTGGACACTCTCAAAAAGATGGGACAAAAAAGCGTCCACATGATTATTTTACATCCTCCGTATCACGACATAATAAAATTTAGCAACAAGAAAGAGGATTTATGCAACACCGCTACAGTTGAAGAATTTACTACAAAGTTTGGCGATGTGATACAAAACTTTTCCGATTTGTTAGACCAGAATAGGTATTTGGCTATCGTCATTGGGGATAAGTACACAAATAGCGAATGGGTGCCACTCGGTTTTTATCTTATGCAAGAAACGCTAAAGCGCGGGAAAAACTTGAAATTAAAGAGTATCTTAGTAAAAAACATGGTGAACAATCGCGCGAAATTAAACCAAGAGCATTTGTGGCGCTATCGCGCGCTTGTTGGCGGATTTTATATTTTTAAGCACGAATATATTTTAGTTTTCAAAAAAGTATAAATTATGTTAGTTAGCGCAAAAGAATTGGCAAACTTAAAATTGAAAGCAATAAAAGCCGATGACTTGAAAGAACTTGCGGCGGGTGTTGGCGTTAAGCCGAAAGGCAGTGCCGGCGACCTTATCAAGAAACTTATCGGCCTCCGCCAGAATAAAATTGATTCTTTTATTAAAACAAAATATCAAGCGCAAGTTAAAGAACGACAAAGGATGATTTCTGATAGCGAGCTTATCAAAGAAATTCAAAAGGTAACGGATTTCAACTGGGGTGTGGTACAGGGACAATTAGACCAGAAAATACAAGCAGAATATGTCAGAAAGTTTTTTCGCTACGATGATTTAGTCAGCGGTGTAAAAAGCAAGCTCCATGACGATGTAACTTCCTATGTTATAGCAACTTGGTATAATCACTGGACTACTGTTTTGATTGAAGACCATATCGGCTTACACCCTAAAATCGTACCCACACTTAAAAATAATTTCGGCGTTGATATTTTCTTTGACGGGCAACCCTTTGATTTGAAAACAACTTATTTGCCGCGTGGCTATCCGATTGACGAAACAATTAAAAATCCGCGACAACTGGCAATTTGGATGTACGAGAATCAGGGCGCGCAACGCTTCGGCGCAGATAATAGATTTTTTGTAGTTCTGGCAAGTAAAAACAATTTAGAAGAAAGCTGGAAGCTAAAAAGAGATTTTGACTTTGTATTTAGTGAGATTGATAAATTTTTTGACAGTGCTTCGGTGTCAACAAAAGATGAAATTGTGTTTAGTTTCAAAAAGAAAACTTACACGACAATTTCTAAAATTTTGATTATCTCAAAATAAAATTATGCAATGTAGTCAATATCAAAGACCGGCAATAGTAAAGTTGAATAACATCCCTCTTTGTGTTGAACATTATGTAAGGTTACAATGTGTTAATACCGAACAACAGAGAATGCTCGCAGCCCTTATGAATTATGAATTGGATAGCATTGATGAAATAATTGGTATTCCGAGCTACGCCAGAATTAGAATGCCACAACCTGTTGTGAATACTGGTAATACCACAGTTAATCAGCTAAATATAGACCGCAGTGTAATAGGCGTTTTGAATACGGGGACGATTCAGAATTTGAACGCAACAATTTCAGCGATACAAAGTGTTGACCCAAATTTAACAAATGAACTCAAAAAGTTTATTGAGGCCGTTTCTCAAAATACTGAACTATCGCAAGAATTTAGAAAAGAAGTTATTGAGCAATTATCTTTTTTAGCTTCTCAAATTTTTGCCCAAAAAGAAAAACGAAACTCGTCAGTTATTAAAACGGTATTTTCTTCTATCGGTACAACTCTTTCTGCGGTTAATTCATTGTTGGGATTGTGGGAAAAATTAAAACCGATGTTAGAAAGATATTTTTAGCGGCGGCTCGCCCGCGAAGCAGGCAAGGGCGAGCGGGCAAAAAATGGAGGAGGTTGGGGGAAGGAAATTTTTTGCCCGCAAGCCGTTGCGATTTTGTGCCGCGCCGCAGGTGCGGCACTATCCAGCGTCAGGATTTCCTGATAAAATAGGTTCGAGCGGACTCATAAATATACTCATTTATGTTAATTCCCAATAAACTACAAAAAGGAGATACAATTGGACTTATTGCGCCATCTAAACCCTTTAATAGAGATAAGAGATTTGAGTTGGATAATTTTATTGAATATATGGAAAGTATTGGATTTCTTATTCGTATTTCTGAAAACTTTTTCAAAACTGACAAATATGGTTTATCGGCGGGAACCCCGAAGGAGAGAGCAAAAGATTTAAATGAAATGTTTTCCGATAAAGCTATAAAGGGAATTTGGTGTTATCAAGGCGGAAGTAGTTCTGTTCAAATTCTAAATTTAATAGATTATAAAAATATAAAGAAAAACCCTAAATTATTTATCGGTAAGAGCGATATAGATGTTTTACTTTTGGCGATAAATAAAATGACTAATCTGGTTACTTTTCATGGATGTGATGCAAAAATAGGTAGTGATAAAGAATTAGATTTTTTATACACCAAGGAATGGCTTAAGAAACGATTAACAAATGGAGCAAAAGAAATAGACCCGAGCAGGGAAAGAATTTGTATTAGAAAGGGTAATGCTAATGGAAAATTGGTTGGATGTAATATTAGCTCAATATTAAAATTAAATGGAACGAGATATTCCCCTAAATTTAAAAACTCCATTTTGTTTATAGAAACATACAAATACGACCTAAGAAAATTAGTGGAAAACTTAACAATTTTTGAAAACATTGGTGTTTTTAATAAAATAAAGGGGTTGGTAATAGGGCATAATAAGGGATTTGAAGGAAATGGTTTTAATTTTAATGAAATAGTAAAAGATATAACTAAAGAATATAACTTCCCAATACTGCATATTTTTGAATTTGGGCATCATCAATCCCACGCATTTCTTCCAATAGGAGTTAAAATTGAATTAGATGCTACAAATAAAAAAATAAAGATATTAGATGAATTTGTTAAATAAATTATCTTTACCATTTGCCCAAAAATATGTTTGAAAATCTACACAATCATACTAAAACTTCGGACGGAGATTTGGATTACAAAGAATCCCTAAAAATAGCGAAAGAAAACAGCGTAGGAGTAGTGGCTTTTACGGACCACGACAGCGTAATGCCAAAGCAAATTTTTAATTCCTTAAAATCAGATATTAAATGGATTTCTGGAATTGAAATATCTTCGGCGCTCCCCATAGAGATGGGCGGAAAACCAGTTAGTAATTTTCATATTGTGGGACTTTTTGTAAACCCGCTAAATAAAAATTTAGTTGGTTATTGCCAAAAAATGCAAGAATCAAGAAGGGAGCGGATGAGCAGAATGGTAAAAAATTTAACTTCAATGGGATTTGTTATAAGTAAAGATAATTGTTTAAGAGAATCTTCCGGAGAAGCGGTGACGCGTCCCCATATAGTGGCGGCGCTTAAAAAACACAAAGAAAACAAGAGAGTTATGGAAAAAATAAGAGAAAAGATAGAGAAAGAAAGCGAAGAAGTTAAAGCAAAATATCTCTACCCAACAATAGAAAACCCCGGGCAAGCCCCTTATTCGTTTTTCCTCGCCCCAAACTCCTACATTAAGGGGGTTTTTGTGGATTATCTCTACGGGCTGGACTTGGATTCAACAACAAGGTTGATAAGGGGCGCGGGCGGAGTTTCTATCCTGGCGCATTGGACGCCGTCAAAAAATAAGATAGGGAAGAATATGGTAGAAAAACTTCTAAAAGAAAAACGGATAGACGGAGTTGAGGTGGTTTATAGCCCCACGAAAAACAAGAAAATCGAAAAACAAGCGTTTGAAGATATGAAAGATTTGAAAAAGTTAGCGAAAAAATACAACGCTATCCAATCCGGCGGAGCCGATTCCCACAGCAAAGAGGACTGGGAAAGATTTTTTGGAAACAATAAATTAGCCGAAAAAACAAGAGGTTTATTAGAAAAAATTTTAGAGATAAGACCAAATCTTGATAAGAGGGTAGGGATGTGATAATTTTAGAATATAAGCATTTATTGTTTATTCGGTAATACAAAGCACCCTTCTTCGTCCTGCTTCGCAGAACTTCGACGGACATAAGAATCTCTAAACTATCCAGTCAAGAGATTCTAATGGGCCTGTAGCTCAGTTGGCAGAGCGCTTCTATGGCATAGAAAAGGTCGTGGGTTCAAATCCCACCAGGTCCAAAAAAACAATTTTTCATACCCCACCAGACCCACAATTTCAAAAACATCCAAAAACACGCTATAATATAATAGGAATGAACAATATGGATAAAATAAAAATAGGGGGAATATACGAACATTTTAAGAAAAAACATAGATATAAAGTATTAGGGGTCGCTTATCACAGCGAAACGCTGAAAAAACTTGTGATTTATAAATCAATCTCCGGGAGCAATTCCCCGGAATTCCCCGTGGGAACTATTTGGGCAAGGCCACTTGAAATGTTCACCGAAATAGTAGAAAGAAACAGCAAGAAATTTAAAAGATTTAAACTTGTCACCGAATAAAAAAACTTAAAATTATTTGATATTTGGGGATTTTTTGGCTACAATAAAAATACGAGAGTAAAAAGAAAGAAGTCCCTTCCAAAATCTTTCAAGCCGCTTTTTTGGTCTTATAAATTTTCCTCTGTTGACCCAAAAAAACATAAAAAAACCGTAATCACCAATCTTATAAATTACGGAAACTGGGAGCATTGGGAGTAGCTGGGAAATTATTACGGAAAGAATAATCTAAAAAGAATGATAAAAAAATATACCAAAAAGCGAGTTTAGGGAAAGAGCGCTACGGCTAATTTGCCTTCTTTTGGGAGTAAAAAAAATGAAATATGAAACTCGAAGCGCTAAAATCAGGGCAGAAAAAAACATTTAATCGCATCGGCGTCTTTGATAATTTCTATTTGGCCGGAGGAACGGCTTTGGCGCTTCAACTCGGACACAGAGTTTCGGCATATTTTGATTTATTTTACAAGGGAGATTTGCCCGCTAATTGGTATGGAAAAATAAAAAGAGTATTTAAGAACGATAAAATAGAATTTCTCAAGGAAGAGATAGGCAGAGATAAAATGAAAAATTTTTTTGAAAAAGAAGTTGAAAGGTATAAAATAGGTAAAAATTAGGAGGGGTGTTCCGAATTGGTAAGGAGCCGCTCTCGAAAAGCGGTGTCTATTTTAGACATGCGGGTTCGACTCCCGCTCCCTCCGCCTTCGCCACGCCAAAGTGTGGCTACGGCATGACGAAGTCCGCCTCCAAGTATTACGGCGTGACGAAGTCCGCCTCCAAGTATTACGGCGTGACGATGTCCGCCTCCAAGTATTACGGCGTGACGATGTCCACCGATC
>CAZYWT010000032.1:0-5762 GCA_964651635.1 uncultured Candidatus Saccharibacteria bacterium
TGCATTTTCATCGGGCACCTGGTTGAGACAGTTCCCCAGTCGTTGAGCCTTTCATGCGGGCCGTTAATTAAACGGCAAGGGAATACGCTACCTTTGGACGGTCAGAGTTACCGCCGACGTTTACTCGTGGCTTGGGCCGCTTAGCGGTTTAACCCACCGGCAGCTTTAACGCACGAGAACTGGTCAGGCCTCAGCCCCTATACATCCTCTTACGAGTTAAGCAGGGACCTGTGTGTTTAGTAAACAGTCGCTAGGGAGTCATTAGCTGCGCCCCGATATTACATCGGGGAGGCCTTATCGAAAACTTACGACCACTTTTTTGCCGAGTTCCTTAACCAGGTTTCACCCGTTCGCCTTAGCGCTCTTACGCCCGCCCACCTGTGTTGGTTTGGGGTACGGATTGAATATGCCATAACTTTTATAGAACTTTTCCGGGAAGCTTGCTCACCCAAGTTCGTCAAGCCGAAACTTGATTTCCCGACAATCCTTGGAAATCCTCAGATTGCCGACGGAAATCCAATAATCCGCTTGGACTACTAAGCTCCGTCATTCTATAAAATAGCATACCCAAGGGCCAGAATATTAACCGGCTGTCCATCCTCCGATAACTTTCGTTATCAAAGTTAGGCCCGCCTAACCCTTGGCTGATAGACATTGCCAAGGAAACCTTGGGCTTTCGGCGTCCCGATATCTCATCGGGATTGTGATTACTCATGCCAACATTCTCACTCGCGCGCCTTCCATCCCGCCTTCCAGCGAAACTTCGGCAAGCGCGCGACGCTCCCCTACCCCTCTTATGTTAAACATAAGAAGCCGTATATTCGGTGTTGAGCTTTAGCCCCCTACATCTTTGGCGCGTTTCGGCTAAGTAGGACAGTGAGTTATTACACACTCTTTAAAAGCTCGCTACCTCTAAGCTAACTTCCTGCCTGTAAAAGCCAAAACACTTCCTTATAACACTTAGCTCAAACTTAGGGACCTTATATTACGGTCTGGGCTGTTTCCCTTTTGTCCATGGAACTTAGCTCCCACAGACTGACTCCTTGTTTAATTATCCGGTATTCGGAGTTTAATTGGAATATTCGGCAATGCCTAAATATTCCATTCAGCGCTCTACCCCCGGATAAAATCAACAAAGGCTAGCCCTAAAGCTATTTCGGGGAGAACCAGCTATTACCAAGCTCGATTGGCTTTTCACCCCTTACCACAGCTCATCCCAGAGCATTGTACGACTCACGGGTTCGGGCCTCCTCCCGACTTTCGTCAGGGTTCACCCTGGCCATGGCAAGCTCGCTTGGTTTCGGGTCTCGAACATACAACAAACGCGCTATTAACACTTGGTTTCCCTACGCTTTCTCCCTAAAAGGGATTAAGCAAGCTGTATGCTCGAACTCGTTGGCTCGTTCTGCAAAAAGCACGCAGTCACCCCGATATAAAATCGGGGCTCCTACTCTTTGTAAGCAAACGGTTTCAGGTACTATTTCAATGGGGTCACTCCCCTGCTTTTCACCTTTCCCTCACGGTACTGGTTCGCTATCGGTAAGCGGATAGTATTTAGCCTTGGCTGATAGTCCAGCCAGATTCCCTCAGGGCTTCCGTTCCCTAAGGTACTCAGAAACAATATCTAAAAAGAATTTTGATTTTCGTCTACGGGGCTTTCACCCTCTTTGGCTGTTCTTTCCAGAATCATTCAACTAACCAAAATTTTTATAACTTTTCTCCAACTTTAGTTTTGCCTCCCAGGTCGGGGCAAAACTAAAATTAGAACGACATTGCTCTACAACCCCGCGTTGAATTGAATAAACAATTCTTGCGGTTTGGGCTACTCCTCTTTCGCTCGCCGCTACTAAAGGAATTTGCGCGCCAAGCGCGCTTGGTTTCTTTTCCTCCGGGTACTGAGATGTTTCACTTCCCCGGGTTTCGCTCTCCGATTAAAAATCGGAGCAATCATCTTTATAAAGGATGATTAGGTTTCCCTATTCGGAAATCCTCGGATCAAGGGCCTCTAGGCGCCTCCCCGAGGCGTATCGCCGCCACGACGCGTCCTTCATCGCCTTCCGCTTCCAAGGCATCCACCGTTTGCCTGTAAAAAATTGTCTCCGCGCTAAGAAAAATTTCTTTTTGTTTTCATCATTATTTAGTTGTAATGTGCTCCAAAACAAGCAAAAAACCGCTCTTAAAGCGGTTTCCTGTCTTTCCTTTTTATCTGCTCTTTCAGATATACCGCTTTTCTCTAAATTGTAAGAAAAGTTTCCATATCAATATCGTCTGATATAAGTTTAGCAAAAGAAAAAACAATGTCAAGAGCGAACGCTCCGCGCCGCAAATTAAAAATAATTCCGCCGACGCGGAGCAACGCCTTTTGTTAGTCCCGCGCTTTCTTTTTAAGATTTTCCAATGTTTCTCGAGCTAATTCTCTTCCTCCCAATCCAAAAGCAATAGAAGCGCTCACAACTATCAACGCCACAAAACCGGTTACTATAATTTGGACGATTTCTTTGGCAACGCCCAGTTGGGACAAAATTGCCAAAATGGCAAAAATCCAAATAGACCATTTCACAACCGAAGCCATGAATTTTGTGTGACCAACTTGCATTTTCCCCATTATCGCTTTCACGAGTTTCTCGGAAAAATCGGCAAGAACAACAGCAACAATAAAAATAGCCATCGCTACCACCAAATTAGGCAACCAGCCGACAATCTCTCCCAAGAAAGAAGCAAAGGCGGAAAGCCCCAGTATTTCAACCGCCGCTAACAAGAAAACAATTATAAGAATCCATTTTATAATGGCTCCCACAAATTCTGAAACTGTCATCTTGAATTCCGCTTTTTCCAAAGTTTCGTTCCACTTGTTCTTTTCAAAAATTTTGTCAAACTTTAATCTTTTAAGAATTTCAACTATGATTTTTCCAATCCAGACAGAAAGAAGCCAACCAACAATAAAAACAACAAGCGCAGCTAAAAACTCGGGAATAAAATTTATGAATCCTCTCCACAAACTCTGTAAAGAATTTGTTGTTATCGAGGACCAAGTTTCAATTCCTGTCATAAATTATTATTTATTATTTTACTAAAACGACCTTTATCTTATTATATTACGCTCCAAAAACAAAAACAAATCACTCTTAACATTTTTATTCTTTTTTGTTCCGCCAATATTTTTTCACTTTTTTAAAATAATTTATCCGTTCGTTAACTTTAAGAACTTCTTTTGGATAGAAATCCAGCAAATTATCACACATTTCAATCATCCAATCTTTGCGTTTGTTTTTCGGTAAAACAGTAACCGTGTTCGCATTCGCTATTTGGATTTGTCCCCAACCAAGGGCTCCAAGCGTTAAGCAATCCCAAGAAAGAAATTCTAATGGCGCGAATATGACCTTGTCAATTATTACTTTTAGATTTTTTATTTTGTAATTAACTTTTAAGACGCAAAAATAGTGTTTATCATCTTCGTAAAAACGCGACAGCCGTTCAACTGAAGTAAGGTTGGGCATATTAAATTTCGTGTCGAGACGATGCGTTTTTACATCAATAACATAGTAAAAATCGTCTTTATCGATAAAAGCCATATCAGCCATGGCTCGACGCGCAAATTGTGAAGAATATTTTTTAGATAAATCTCCCAAAATTTTTCCAAAACTCTCCACAAGAATATTTTCTATTGCGTCACCAACCGCACGAGGGCTATTGATTGTTCTAGGGGAAAGAAAATCTGTTTGTTCGTTGAGAAAATCCTCGATTTTCTTCTCAAGTTTTTTATAGGCGTCCGTGTAGAAAATTTTACTTTTTGGTATCATAAAAGTTTGTTGTTAAATAATGGTGTTTGATTTTCCGACTTATTGCCGTTCTTGCCATTGCTGTTTAATTGCTCATTGAGCGTATTTCTCTCCCAAAAAACACCATCAGAATAGCCCTGAATCGTTTTGTCTGATTCTGCCATTTCAAGCCGTTTCTCGGCAAGACAGCTATATTGCTCGTCAATTTCTATACCAACATAGTTTCGTCCTAATTTTTTCGCAACAACCGATGTAGTACCGGAGCCGAGAAACGGATCAAAGACAACATGTCCGGGTTTTGAACTGGCGAGAAGGATTTTCGCAACAAGTTTCTCCGGTTTTTGAGTCGGGTGGTCAGTATTCTCCGGCATAGACCAAAACGGAATGGTAATGTCAGTCCAAATGTTTGACGGGTGCGTAAGGCGATATTTTCCGTTTTCCTCCTCGCTCCAACCTTTCGCTTTGCCAAAATTATCACGATAAGGAGCGATGACTTTTCTTTTCTCTTTTACCGCGTCAACATTAAAATAATAATTTTTAGACATAGAACAAAACCAAATATCTTCGGAATTATTTTTCCAGTTTGTTTTTGCTCCTCGTCCTTTTTCTCGTTCAAAAGTTATGCGATTTTGAATTTTAAAATATTTTTTAGCGACATTAGATATCGCGCCGGACGACTTCCAATCCCCGCAAATGTAAATTAACGCCGTGGATTTTAAGAGTCGCTTTATTTTGCTAATCCAAGAATCAAGCCACTTTTCATATTTCTCCAATTCCATCTCCTTAAATGTTGTAAGATTGAATTTTTTATTAAGATTATAGGGAGGGTCAACAAAAACAACATCAATAAACTTATCAGGCAAATGTTCCAAGACATCAAAAATATCTTGTCGTATCGTCGTATTCAAAATCTCGTCAACAGAAACCGGCTTATCAATTTTGATAAGTTTCTTTTTATATCGTTCTCGTTCATTTTTGGTTAAATCAATAGTTCTGTTGCGAGAAGCGCGCTGTTTTGTTTTTTTATTTCTCATACTTATCTTATTATACTCCTTAATACCTTATACTCCAAAAACAAATCACTCTTAACATTTTTATTCTTTTTTGTTCCGCCAATATTTTTTCACTTTCTTAAAATAATTTATCCGTTCGTTAACTTTAAGAATTTCTTTTGGATAGAAATCCAGCAAATTATCACACATTTCAATCATCCAATCTTTATGTTTGTGTTATTTTACATAAATAAAATTAAATCACTTTCACCTTAAAACCGTTCGTTTTCGCTTCTTTTTTTAATAATTTCAAATTTTCCTATGGTTTGTATTTAATGCCTGTGATTTTAGCGGATATGTCCATATTTTCCTTGTTTTCTTGTGATAAGTTCAAATGTATCCTTTTTGTCATTTAATAAATTATCTTGTCCGCCAAATCCTAATTTCTTTTTTACAATCGGCAAAAGTAATTTTTTTATTTCGTATGCCGCGCTATTTCTTCCAAGTTCACGAGCTTTTTTCATCGTTGTGCCACTACCCACAAATGGATCAAGTATTGTTTCGCCTTTGTAGGAAAAGAGTTTAATCGCGCGATAGGGCAATTCTTCTGGGAAAGCCGCTATGTCCTTTTCGAGCGGTGAACCGGGCATTATATTGTTCATTTCCCAAAGCGTCATATACCATTTTTTATCTGAAAATTCTTTTGTATCTACTTTTGATGCTTGTCTTACTTCTTTGGATATTGAGCGATAATTAAATTTACCTTTTTGGAAAATAATAATACTTTCCAACAAATTGTCAGGATAAAAATACATAGGATAAGGATTTTGCAAAATAACTCCGCTCTGTCGACTAATTCTTAAATATCCATCCGGTTTTTTCCAAATAATTCTATCGCGATATCTAAACCCCGCTTCTTGAAAAATTTTATTGCGCTTAAGTAAAGATTGATTGTTTGCGAAGAATAATTTTTACTTTGTTTATTCAATAA
>CAZYWT010000033.1:0-5301 GCA_964651635.1 uncultured Candidatus Saccharibacteria bacterium
GCCAGAGACCCGACCTCTGGCAAATCGCCAGAGACCCGACCTCTGGCAAATCGCCGGAAATCGGGTCTCTGATTTCTCTTCCCTTTTTAAGTTTAAGCAGGGGTGGTTGCCCCGATATCACACACATCGGGGCAACCACTCTTTAAAGTGGGCGGCTATTCCTAATCAAAATATAAGGCATTTTCCTTAATGGGAAGCCCTTATTAAAGAGTTAACGCTTCACATAAAAAACGCTTTGGGTGGTTCCCGAAGTGTTGCGGAGACACTTTTAATTTTATCGCCCTCTTAGTTTATGTCTTGAAAGGCGTCGGAATTACAAGCATCGCCCAAACAACCCATTTGTATCCAATTATAGAATGTTTCTGGCTCTCCATTTATGGCGTAATAAACTTCCTCAACTTTCGGAAATTGTAAAAGCGTTTGCTCTATCTCTGCCATAAATTGTTGCGAGCCGCAACTGGAAGAAATATTGGGAATGATATTTCTTATATCTTTCAAATTTATATAAGCAATTTCGTCCTCAACCTTAAACCCTTTTAGAATATCGGCCGTTTCCTTGGAAAAGAAAGAATAATACCCATCTTCCTTTTCTTCGCTGGTCGGTCCTTGAAAAAGTTTTAATAAAAGTTCTCTTTGGGGATTTTCTCCGCTTATTTCTCTCTCTACGGGATAAACGGTTTCGCAATTTTCAGCGTTTGGATTTTTATTTGAATTGCCAAAGTAAGCGCTATAGACAACTTCTTCTCCGAGTATTTTGCCGGTCATTTCATTAAATTTTCCATCCGTTACAGCGCTCGCAACTTGCCCATCCTCAACCCTAATTACTATCGTGTGGGGAGTAATTACTTGAGCCACAACCTCACCCTCTCTGTTTCCATACCCGGCGCGCGTAGATTCAAACGAAAATTCCGCCTCATAGCAATTTTTGCAACCAACCAAATCTAATCCCCTAACTTCCACAAACTTTAAACTTTGCCCGTCGTAATTAAAGGTGGGAGAATTTTCAATTATCCAAGTTCGCGCCGTTTCTCTGGTGGTTGCTTCCGCTTGATTTTCGGCCGCTTTTTCCATCGAGAAAACAATCACCTTTTCTCCTTTTTCTTCTCCCTTTATCTTTACCCTTTTGCCCAACATAGATGAAAGATTTGCTTCTTCGCAAGAATCTCCCGGACATTTGCTGTCTTTATTAAACACAAGTTCTTTGGCAAGCGCCGGCTTTCCCGGTTTTTCGTAAATTAACATATTCACTCCTTCCCGCTTCGTAAAATTTCCCGTTTCGGAAAATTTAGAATATGTCGGCCCTCCGCCTAATATCTGAAACACCAAGTATCCAAGAGCCACAATAACAACAAAAACTATAATTGTTGTAATTTTTTTATTCATATATTTTTTTATTTTATATTTACCCTCAAAAAGATATTCTAAAGTTTTAGAATATTTTACTTTTTTCTTTATCCTCGCTATTTTTGTTATTTGCTTCAATTTTGTTTTCTTTTTTTAGAGATATAAAAATCAACATATATACGCCGGCAACTCCCACCGCCACATACACAATTCTAGACAAAATACTCAAAGGTCCCAACAGAAAAGCGACCAAATCAAAACGAAACAATCCCACTAACGCCCAGTTCAAAGCGCCGATTACAACCAAAACGAGCGTTACCCAACTTAAAATATTTAATTTCATATATTTATTATTTTATTTTATTATTTAATATATTTTTAGACCTTTATTTTTTATAAAAGAGATAAAAAAACTATAAATTCCCCTCTAATTCTCTGAATATATCTAAATACTCCGGCAATCTTTTATATAAACCGTCCGCCCATCCTTCGCTATAAAAATGAACCGCCATATTCCTGTCCTCTATAAGCTTGATCCACTTTTCGCTATAACTTATAAGTCCCATATTATACCCTTCATGAAAACAATGATTGGGAGAATAACATTCAATTCCTTGTTTTTTTGCGTAAATTTTTATAGATTTCCAAGCTAAATCAAAACAAATTTCAAATTTTTTTATAGCCGAGTCCCTATTTTCTTCGGTTTTTTCTTTTTCCAACACTTTTTCTAATTTTTTAATTGAACGAGAAAAATTCTCTTTTATTTTTTCAAACATATTCAATATTTTTCATCGCTTCTTCTCTAAATTCTCGAGAAGCCCTTCCAAAATCAATTATATCAATTTTATAAAGCGTTGGCAATTTCCCCGCCTCTTCTTTAATTTTACCCAAAACATCAAGAGGTATCTCCCCTTTTATTTTTAATCCAATATCTATATCGGCCCTCTCAAAATTATCTCCCCTTACCCTTGAACCAAAGAAAAAAACATCGCAATCTTTTATATATTTATTAACAATATCTTTAATTTCTTTTTTCAATTTTTTCGGAGAATAATGCTCTAATTTCATATTTTTATTATCTCACCCATAAAATAAAAAATCAATAAATAGCCCGCCGTCTATTTAACTTTTATCTCTTAATTTTTTAAGTATTTTTATATCATCCACCCTTTTATCATCTCCCGGCGTTTCTAAAATTAAATCAATATCTTTTAATCCTCTTTCTTGTAATTCTTTTAGAAAAATTCTAAATCCTTCCTCGCCTATCTCGCCCTCGCCAATATGAGCGTGTCTGTCTTTGCGAGAATTGAACGGGGTTTTTGAATCGTTGATATGAACTAAACTTAAACGCTCTATTCCTATTTTTTTATTAAACTCGTTAAAAACTTTTTTTATTTCCTTTTCGGAAGAAATATCATAACCAGATTCAAAAGCGTGAGCCGTGTCAAAACAAACTCGCAATTTTTTGGAAATTCCCTTCTCTTCCGCTTTTTTTATAATAAAAGCAATTTCTTCAAAATTATCGCCGATAATTTCTCCCGCTCCGGCCGAAATTTCAAGAGACAAATCGCAAGAACCTTTATAATTTTCCATTATTTTATAAACCCCTTCCGCCGCTTTTTCCAACGCTTCTTCTCTTTCCAAATCTTTGGCGGAACCGATATGAAACATTATAGATTTAACCCCTAAAACACTGCCTCTTTCCAATTCTTCCCTTAAAACGGAAATGGACGCAAAATAGATATTGTTTTTGGAGGACGCCAAATTTATATAATAGGGAGAATGGATGTAAAACCTGTCAAACCCGCCCTTTTCGTTGTTTTTTCTAAATTTTTCCAATATCTCTTTCGTTAAAGCGGGCGCTTTGCCTCCCCTTGGAGAACGAGAAAAAAATTGATAAGTTTCGCATCCTATATTTTGAGCGTTTAGAGGCGCCTGAAATACGCCTCCCGCCGCCGAGATATGAACGCCAATTTTCATCATAATTAATTAAATTTGTTTTCTTCGTTTTTTATTGCGTCTATATATCGGCAATAATCACAATCCGGGTCCATTTTGGGCGGTTCTGCCCTGTTTAAGCAGTTGTGAGCGTCTATTATTGTGGATTCTACCCACATATCGTTTCCTTTATAAGGAATAAGAGTTATGTCAAACTCTAATTTTGCGTCAAAGGCTTGCTTGTCGGCGTCTCCGTTGCAATAAACAAAATAACCCGTGTCGGAAACATTATATCCGTTTTGCCGAAGCAGCCATTGATAAACTTCCATTTGCCTTTTATAACTATCTTGCCAATCTTTGTTTAATTCTTCTATTTTTTCCGCCTTGGAAGTCGCTTTGTAATCAACCACGATATACTCACCTTTGGAATTTAGCCATAAATCATCAATGGCTCCAAAAATTAAAAAATTCGTGGACTCGTGGAGGTATTGAACCCCGGTAAAATTGTTTCTCCAGTTGTCCAAATTTTTATGGGCTACCGGTCGAGCGTCCACTCCGTATTTTTCAATAAGGGGATGTTTTTTCTCTTCCGCTCTGAAAGTATCAAATTCTTGTTTTAAGAGTTTATCCACGGCGCTGTTTAAGCTAAAAGGATATCCGGGGGGCCTCCCCACTCCGAACCGTCTATCAAAATAAAAACAGCGGGGACATTCCTTGAACAAATCTATTTTAGCTCTTGAAAGTTTGAATGGCTCTTTTGCGTTTGGATTATAAATACGAAATGTTTTTTTGGGGTTATAATATTTAGACATAATTTGATTATATCAGTTTGCATAGTAATAAAAAACCCCAACAAGATGTTGGGGTTTAATTCGGATTTTCCGGATTACTGGGAGATTGTCATTTTCCGGGTAATAATTGCCGCCCCGGATTGTAATTTGTAAAAATAGGTTCCTGTTGGTAACTGAGTCGCATTCCAAACGATAGTATGAGAACCAGCCCCCAAAGAACCATCAATGAGAGTTGCCACTTTCTGACCGGTAACATTATAAACAGACAAGTTAACTTTTCCCGGTTCTTTCAACGAGAATTCAATCGTCGTAGTCGGATTAAACGGATTAGGATAATTCTGTTCCAGAGAAAATCCGTTTGGCTTACTTTCGGAAACAACCGAGGAATAACCGGAGGACACCTCAATCGGACCATAAAATGTATCCATCCCATTTAAATCTTTTTCGGCTAACCAATATACCTGACCAGGATTTTCATCAATAAACTCGTAGGAATAACCACCGGATCCGTAAAGAAAAGATTGAGAAAAAATTATCTCATCGTTTACTTTAATTTTCTCTCCATCTTCCTCTTTATAGATAAAAAATCCAGCGCAATTTAATTCCTCGGCCGTTTCCCATTGAATTAACGCGCCCTCTTCTGTTAACTGAGCAGAGAATGAATATAATTCAATCGCCACTGGAACATCTCTCCAGCAGTATTCAAAGTATGATAATTCTCCTTGAATACCGGCCGGATTTTCCGGAGTTTCACATAATACCTCATCTTCGCCTGGTGAAAGGTCGTAATGATTTAATTCCTGACCACCATTTTTCACCCAGACCTCATAGATGGTACCATGAGTTACAATTAAAAACTCCAGAATTTCACCCTCATCGTTAGTTTTTTTAACAAAAACTTGGATTCGGGCATCGCTATAATCGGCGACTCCATCGTTAGCGATGATTTCCTCGGCCCAATCCGGATCCGACATTTCTACCTTATAGTATTCACCCTGCTCACAAACCGAGCAGGGAAAAGACTCCACAGGCATAATAGGCACAAACAGAAAAAGGGCTACAACAAATATCAATAGCGTTTTCATTTTTACCTCCTTTTTATTTAAAATCTCCCATTTTTAATGAAACTACCCCAATAATACCTTAAAAAATATGTTTTCAAGTCAACCTTTTACATTGATTAGGGCGGTTGCTTAGTCCGACCAAGCAACTGGACATTGATTAGGGC
>CAZYWT010000034.1:0-5129 GCA_964651635.1 uncultured Candidatus Saccharibacteria bacterium
TTAAGGAAATAAAAAAAGAATTAAAAAATTTAGGATATACTTTTTTTAGCGGAACTGACACAGAAGTAGTTTTAAAAAGTTTTGCGGAGTGGGGGAACACGTGTTTTTCAAAATTTAGAGGAATGTTTGCCGGTGCTATTTGGGATGGAGAAAAACTAACCCTCTTTAGAGATAGATTTGGAATAAAACCGATGTATTATTACGCCAACAATTCTATTTTTCTTTTTGGTTCGGAGTTAAAAGCGATAAAAGGGCATATAGATTTTAGGGGAGAAGAAAGCAAGGAGGGAATAAATTATTATAATTCCTACGGATATATCCCGGCTCCCTTTACCGATTGTAAAAATACATACAAATTAGAAGAGGGCTCTTTTTTGGAGGTTGATAAAAACTTAAAAATTAAAAAAACTTGCTACTTTAAGCCGGAAAGTTTTTTTGGCAAAGAAAAATTAAGCGTTAGCGAGGAGAGGGCGGTGGATTTGGTGGAAGAAAAATTAACGGAAAGTGTAATGTTAAGAACAATTTCCGATGTTCCCATTGGAGTATTTTTAAGCGGCGGAGTTGATTCCAGTTTAATAACCGCGATACTCACAAAACATTTAGGAGAAAAAGTCAAGACCTTTACAATTGGCTTCAAAAATAAAGATTTTAACGAAGCTCTTTACGCAAAAAAAATAGCCAAATATTTGGGAACGGAGCATAACGAGTATTATGTTTCTGATAAAGAGATTAAAAAAGGATTGAAGGAATATGAAAAACTTTTTGACGAACCGTTTGGAGACAAATCTTCTATTCCCACCTTTATTCTTTCCAAATTAGCAAGAGAAAAAGTAAAAGTAGTTTTAGCCGGTGATGGGGGAGACGAAATGTTTTTGGGATATGATAAATACAAAGCCACAGAGAAAATAAAAAAACTCCCTTATTTTTTAAGACGAACCCTGAAAACTTTAAGCCCCGCTATTTTAAGCAAGATATTAAAACAATTAAATTACACGAATTCGGAGGAAAAAGCGAAAAAATTAACAAGAGCGCTGAGCGGAAAAAATATTAAAGAAATATTTGCTCTTGCCTCTTCTAAAAACAACAATTCGCCAATAGATATTTTTTCGGATTTTTCGGGATTAGATTTCAGGGAAAAAATGCAATTATGGGATATTCAAAACTTTTTAGCGGACGACATATTAGTTAAAACTGATAGGACTACAATGGCAAATGGGCTTGAATGTAGAGTGCCATTCGTTGATATTAAGATATTAGAGCTTTCTGGGAAATTAGATATTGATTTAAAAAAAGACAAATATATTTTAAGAAAAATATTAGAAAAATATATCCCGAGGGAATTATTTGAAAGACCTAAAATGGGCTTTAATATACCGAGATTATGAAAAATAAAGAAAAACAACTAATACAAGAAAGTCAATATTTTTTACCTTATCATTGGTTTTTTAAACAAACAGAGAAAAGAGGCAAGAAATACTTTTACTATCTTTCTCTGTGCGTTGATTTTTTAGGCGATAAAAATTCAAAGATATTAGATGTTGGTTGCGGAGACGGTCGTTTTCTTGGATTATTAGAAGAAAATGGATTTAAAAATCTTTATGGACTTGATTATTCCGAAAAAGCAATAAAATTTGCGAATATTTTTCTAAATAACTCTAATTTAGTTATTTCTAATATATCCAACGCTCCTTTTGAAAAAAATTTTTTTGATTATATTTTTTTAATAGAAACATTAGAACATTTACCTTTTAATAAAATAAATAAATCCTTATCTAATATAAACGACATACTAAAAAAAAATGGCTATCTTATTTTAACAGTTCCCTCAAACAATGTAAGAGTAGAAAAAAAACATTTTCAACATTTTTCACTTAAACTAATAAAAAAAACCATAGCTCCCTTTTTTGGAATTCAGAATGTAATTTTTGTAGGATGGAAAAATAATTTAGTTAAAAATTTATATAGGTTAGTAAATAATAAGTTTTGGGATATTAAATTTTTATCTACTTTATTTAATAAAAAATTATGGCATTATTTTTATGGGAAAACTTCAAAGAAAAAAGCTGAACAAATAATAGTAAAATGCAAAAAAATAAAATAATTTATATTGTTTCGTTATCACATAGTGGCTCAACATTATTAAGTTATATTTTAGGGTCACATTCTAAAATAAATTCTTTTGGCGAGGTAAATTCTTATTTATCCAAAAAAAATAAAACATTGGAAGGAACTGAAAAAAAATGTTCTTGTGGTCGTAATAATAATGATTGTTTATTTTGGTCAAAAGTAAAGATAGATTCTAATAATGATATTGGAAGTAGATATAAATTATTTTTAGATAAATTTTCTTACCTTTACCCGCAATATAATATTATTTGCGACTCCTCAAAAGACTTAAAATTTTTGAGAGAAATAGTTAAAGTAATAAATAAAGAAAATATAAAAATAATTTTTTTATTTAAAGACCCTAGAAATTGGGTTAATTCTATGAAAAGAATTGCTAAAAAGAAAGGGAAAAAATTTAACTATATTTTTTCTTTTATTTCTTGGTTTAAGGGTAATAGAGAAATAATTAATTATCTAAAAGAATCTAATTTGAATTATATAAAATTAAGTTATAAATCTATTTGTAAAAATTACGAAAAAGTTAATACAAATCTTTTGAATTTTCTTAAAGTGGAAAAAGAGAAGTTAAGCCCGCGCAATGCCCAATTTCATCATATTATATTTAGCAACAGAATGAAATTAGATAAAGATATTAGAATAAGTTACGATAAAAAATGGAAAAAAGATAAGTTAATAAAAGTTTTTTATATAATTTTATATCCAATTTTATATTTTTGTTTAAAAAGTACTTTATATGATGAATTATAGCATAGTTTATATTGTCGGGGCGGGGCATTCTGGAAGCACTCTTTTGGATATATTGTTAAGCCGACATTCTAAAATTTTTGGTGGAGGAGAATTATGTTCTTACCCCGGGGAAAACAAATGTTCTTGCGGCGAGGATTTTAATAATTGTTCGGTTTGGAAAAAGTTTAAGGGACTTGACGCTCCCGGCAACATTAAAAAAACTATATTTGGCAAATATATTGATAGAAAAAATAAAAATCCGGTTTTAGTAGAAGAGTATTTAAGAAAGAATAAAAATATATTTAATAAAATCAGAGAAGTTTCCGGCAAAGATATAATAACGGACTCTTCAAAAGAAGTTGGAAGAGCCGAACTTTTAAGGGGAGAAAATATTTTGTTTATTCATTTGGTTAGAAACGGCTTGGGCGTGGCTGGCTCGTATAAAAGAAAAGGAAAGGGAGCAATTTTTTCAAGTTTTTTGTGGCTTTGGGTTAATTTAAGGGTGGAGATGTTAAAGAAAAAAGACAAAAGATTTATTACTATAAAGTACGAGAATTTGGTTAGCGAACCCAAAAAAGAATTAAAGAAAATTTTAGACAGATTAAATTTAGATTTTGAGGAGAGGATTTTAGATTTTAGCGTTAGCGTAAAAAGACATCAGTTGGCGGGGAACAGAATAAGAATGCGGCGGCTAACCGAGATTAAAAAATCGGACTCTTGGAAAAATAGATTAAACGGTTTAGATAAAATTATATTTTATATCATAGCCGGTTGGTTAAATAACATTTATGGCTACTAAAAATTATAAATTTATAAAAACAAAAGATAGGTCATATAATGCCGCCAAAATAATTATTCCTATTGTAATTGATTTAGTGGGCAAGCCAAACTCTGTTTTAGATTTGGGCGGGGGAGTTGGGTGTTGGGTAAAGGTTTTTAAGGAAAAAGGGATAAAAGAAATAATTTGCGTTGATAGCCCTAAAATTAATAAAGAAAATCTAATTATTTTAGAGAATGAATTTGTAGGTTGTAATTTAAAGAATGATTTTCCTAAAATTAATAAGAAATTTGAACTTTCTTTGTGTATTGAATTTGGGGAGCATCTGCCCAAAAAGAAAAGTGGGAAGATTGTTGATTTTTTAACCTCTCATTCGGATATAGTAGTTTTTTCATCAGCCATTCCTCGTCAGGGGGGATTGGGGCATAAAAACGAAAGAAGGCCGGATTTTTGGAAAAATCTTTTTGAAGAAAGGGGGTTTGTAAGATTAGATGTTATAAGACCTAAAATTATGTTTAATAAAAAAATACCTTTTTATTTAAGGCAAAATATCTATATATTTAAAAAGGGAACACAGGAAAATAATTTTATACCAGATGATTTCGAGTTAGTTCATAAAAAAATATTAAATAGCCCCTTAAGCTTAAAAGAGATATTAATAGCTTTTCCGAAAAGTTTTTTGATTTTACCTAAAGCCATAAAAAGAAAATGGAAGAAAAACAAAAAATAACGGCTTGTATTATCGCCTATAAAGAAGAGAAGAATATCAAAGATTTAATCTATGATATTAAAGATTTGGCGGATGAGGTTGTTTTAATTTATGACGGATTAAAGCCGGATAAAACCATAGAGAGAGCAAAAAAAGAATGCTTAAAATTTCGGATTTCCTTTCAATATTATTTGCGTCAAAGAAAAGGACACTGCGAGGACCACAGAGTTTTTTCTTTTAAAAAAGCGCGCAGCGATTGGATAATGAAAATAGATGGAGATGAAAGGTTGAGGGGGGGGGATTTATCTCGGATAAAAGAAGCGATAAACAATGATGGCGTGTCCAGAATTAGGATTTTGTGGGGAAGCGAAAAAGAATTAAAAAAGAAAAAATTTAAGAGATATAAAGCTTTAATTTTTAATAAAAATAAAAATTATTATTTTTGGGTTTGGCATAAAAGCCCAAAACCGATTGAAGGGAGAACGGTAAAATTGGATAGCGTTTATCTTATAAATAAAGAGGATAGAAGAAGTTTTGGGGAAATAATAAAAAAACAAATAAAATGGAGTTCAATTCAAGCAAAAAATTTCTTGAATTATAAAAAAGTGGAAGGGTGGAATATGAATAAAGAAATTATTAAAAATTTTGAAAAATACAGAAAAAAACGACTAAAATTTTTTCCCATTTTTTTAATAATTAGTCCTTTTAGGTCGTTTTTTAATAAAAGAAAAGACGGAAAATCTATAAAATCGGCTCTCGCCGGATTTGTTTATTCTTTTAACTTTTATT
>CAZYWT010000035.1:0-4994 GCA_964651635.1 uncultured Candidatus Saccharibacteria bacterium
TATTATTTTTATTTTATTATTTTTATTTTATTATTTTTATTTTATTATTTTTATTACTTATTTTGCTCTTTTAATCATGTAAAACTATTTCCGCTTCTTTTTTTAGAGAAAGCAAAAGATTTTTTTCCACCCCGCCTATATTTTCCGTTTTTAACACATCTTTGGCTAAAATTTTGTCTCTTTCAAAAAATATTTTAGCAACTTCTTCGCTTAGAGAAGGTAAAATTGTAATTGGGTATAATTTTTTTTCTTCTATAATTGTTTCCAGTTCTCCGCCTTTTGGAATTCTCCAGCCCAAAACATCCACCCCGTAATGAGAGCAATAAATTTTGGCTCTTTTAGAAAATTTTGTGTTTGTGGCGAGAATGCTTTTTACTTTTAACCCTTTTTTCTTAAGTTTTCCGTAAAAGACGCCGTTTTTTATATCCAAAAATCGAGCGTAATTTATGAAAACTTCTGGAGAATGGACTATTGCGTCCTCTAAATTTCTAAATTTACACTCTCCGATGTAAAACAGATTTCTTTTTTCCGCCGTAAAATCAATTTCATGCTCCAAGCACTCCCCTTTTATATACGAATTCAATCTCACTTTATAGCCCCTTTCGGAAAACAGGGCGCCAACAAATTTTTCAAAGGGGAAACCCGTGGGACCTAAATCCGACAACGATTGTTTTAAGGAAAATCTAATTGCCGAATCGGGCTTCTCTTTTTTAAGGCGGGATATTATCCGCGCGTATATTTCCCCGGTTTTCGCTCCCGAAGAAACAGAAGAAGTAATTTCTTTAGTTATTTCTTTGGCAAGTTTTTTGGAAGCTCCGCTCCTCCTGGCGCTTTCATAAACTTTGGCGGGGGAAAATTTTTCTTTTTCTCCCCTATGATTTATAACAAATTTCATAAAATCGTTAAAAATCCGCCCAAAATACAAAGAAAAGCAAAGATTAGAGCGAATTTGAAGAAATTTATTTTCTCCGCAACTTTAATTATAACATTCAAAGACAAGACCCCAAAAATAAAACTAAAAAGAAGCGCCGGCCAAAGAGAAAAATTAAACGAAGGATTTTTCAGCGCCAAGTAGCTCGAAGAAGCCAAAATGGCGGGAGCCGACATTAAATAAGAAAGCCGTAATATCGTTTTTGGGTTTTTCTCTTTTAGGGATATGCCGAATATCGTGGAGCCCGAACGAGAAAAGCCCGGAATTGCCGCCAACCCTTGGAAAATACCCGCTATCAGCCCTAACTTTTGATAACTAACATTTAGGGATTTCTTACTTTTCTGAAAGTAAGCCGAAAATAACAATCCAATCCCGGTTATAAATAAAAGAACATTGCCGGTCGTAACATTTTGAATTAAATTATAAACAAAAAACCCTAAAATCAGAGAAACAATCGTGGCTGGAATTAAAAAATTAACCAAATTTCCCTTTCTCTCCTTAAAAATTTTAAGCCAATCCCGCCAAAAAAATATAATAACCGCAAAAAGAGTACCTAAATGTAAAAATATAGCCAAGTCCACCGAATTTAGCCCTATTTGAAAAAAATCTCCAAAGACAGCCACAATTCCTTCGCTGGAGACGGGAAGCCATTCAAATATCCCCTGCAGAGAACCTAAAACAACCAATTTCCACATACTATTTTTTTATTTTATTTAAAATTTCGCTATGCAAAGCTCCGTTGGAAAAAACCAAATCGGCTCTTTGGGACTTCCATTTATCTCCCTTAAAATCCGTCGCCATTCCGCCGGCTTCCTCAACCAAAAGAACACCGGCCGCCACATCCCATGGGTCAATTTGGGTTGTAAAATACCCGTCGGCTCGGCCGACGGCAATCCAAGCTGTTTCCACCCCCGCTGAGCCAATTTTGCGAATATCTTTCACTTCTTCGTAAAAATTACCGAATATATTTTTAATCCTTTCCTCCCCTTGAGCGTTGCCTTCGCAATAAACGATATAAGAGTTTTTTAATTTCTTAAGAGGAGAAACATTAATTCTTTCCTCTCCCAAAAAAGCGCCACCATTTCTGCGAGCAAAATAAAACTCTTCCAAAAAAGGGTGATATATAGCGCTCATAAGGGGCAAGCCGTCTTTAAGAACGGCCGCGCAAACGGAAAAGAGAGGATTTCCGTTGGCAAAATTTCCGCTTCCGTCGAGAGAATCAATTATCCATCTATAATTGGACTTTCCTTTTATTTCGCCCGATTCTTCGGTTAACAAATTATGCTCGGGAAATTTATCTCTTATTTTGCCGATTAGAAACTTGTCTATTATTTTATCGTATTTAGTAACAACCTCTTTGGAAGTTCCGCGAGTTTTAGAATAATTATTTTTTCTAAACCATTTTAAGAGTTTTTCTCCCGCTTCTTTTGTTATCTCTTTCAAAAATTTTTCCATTCTTATATTCTAACATATCCGTCTAAATTTTAGAATTTTTTTCTCTCGCTGTTTATCCCTCTCGCTCCCCGCTCTTCCCCGCCGAATTATAACAAAGTCGGAAGTTAAAATCTAAAGATTGGAGGTTGAAGAATAATGTTTGTCTTTTAGTTTTTTGTATATTAAATAAATATAAATAACTGAAATGGGATAAACAAAAATACCTGAAATTAATCCATTTAGTTCTGCCATATAAGGGCTTTTTATCACAGAACCAATTCCCAAAATCAACAAAAGGACGGCGAATACAATTATCAAGGAAAAAAATCCAAAAAACAATAAATCTCCAAATACCTTCCATCCATTGCCCCTCACATACTCCATACTTCCCTTTAACGCCTTTATTCCCTTTTTATCTTCAAAAACCAAAACAAAAGTAGAAAGGGAAAACCAAGTGAGAAAGATAATCCCTGGAACAATTAAAAAAATTAAACCTACGGCTGTTGCTAACCCCATTAGAATGGAAACCCAGGCAAAGGAAAATAATTTGTTAAAACCCTTTTTAACCGCTTTTTTTATTTCTATTTGATATTTTGCCAAATAAGTTAACGAAACCGCCATTAGTATTTTTAAGTAAAAGTCAAGAAAACCAATAATCGCCTTTGTGGCAATAAGAATTTCTGCGTTAGAAAAAATCAAATTAGGAATTACAATTTTATAAAAAAGAAAGTTTAAAAGAAAAACGATTAAAGCGGTTATTCCTCCTATTACCATAATTGCTCCTATATTTCTTTTATATATACACCAAGCCGCGGAAATTATTTGGCCGGGACTGGAAAGAGAATAATCCGAGGAATTAACAGAATTTTCATTATCCTTGCTTTCTAAAGAAAAAAAAGAAGCGTTGTATAAAAGTTCTTCAATCTCACTCTCTCCTAACCCAACTTCTTTTAATTTTTCCTTGATTTCTTCTTTTTCCACTCCTTTACTTAATAGTTCTTTTATATAATCAATTATTTCTTTATTAGGCATTAATTTTCTATAAAATTAAGAGAGAAGATAACTTCTTGATATTTTTCGGGAAAGTAAAATTCGTTCTCTTTCCCGCCCCACATAATTTTCCAAAAATTGTTATTTTTATTGAAAGCAATAAAAGAATTAGGAACATCGCCAATAAAATTATTTCCCTTAAACAAGCACTTTCTCGCTTCCGTCCCCTTCAACGCAATATTTTCGCATTTACTTTTTACGCTTGCTTCTATTTGCTTCGCCTCTAAATTGGTAAAATCTCTTTTATATTCCCCCTTTTCTATAAAAATAATTAGCCCTCCCCAACCATGAGTATATGGCGCTGGACTTCCGTCTTCTTGGTAATAAATATGAGCGTCTCTTCCGCCTTCCAAAAAAGTTAAACGAAAAGGGTTTTCTTTGTTAAATTTATCTTCGGTGACAAACCAATTTCCTGGATAACTAATTTTAAAATTATAATCAAAGCTACTATAAGTTTTTTTGAATTGTCTCCCGCTTTCTTGCCACTCCTTTTCTTTATTTTCTTTCTCTGTGTTTTTATCGTTTACTTTTTTACTTACCTCATTATTTTCATCTATATTCAGATTTATTTTTTCTTCTTCGATTTTGCTGTCGTAAAAAATAAGAAACAAAAATAAAAAAACAACGATAAGAGAAAGAATAGTAATCACTATATTTTTATTTATCCCCGAAATTTGTTCGTCCATATTTTTTAGAAGTTATATTCGGTTGAGTTGGGACATACATAACTACTTCCACTACAATAACCCGAATCGCCGGGATATATATCAACCTCGTTAGCCACTCCGGTATAATCAGCGCAATACCATGTATTTCCATTTTTTTTGTTTAGCGGAACAAAAATACAAGCGTCATCTTCTCCGCTGTTTATAGTCGGTTTTTTCCCTTTATAACTATATTCCGATATTTCATTGCACAACGCAACCATATCTTTATGCTTACAATTAAAATTGGAACAACCACCCATCGCGCAAATATATGTCATAACAGTTCTGGTCTGGTCTACCGTGGAGACAAGGTTTGAATCTTTTATCCTTTTATCTATATTTGATGATTCTTTTTGAAATAATCCTCCCGAATTATCTTTTTCCTCCTTTTCGTTCTCTTCTGTTAAAGTTAGCTCATTTTCTTCATTTCGGGAGAAAAGAGAAAAAAAGTCAAAACCTTCAAAAGAAATCCTATATAAAGCTACGCTACCCAAAATTAGTATCAAGAGAATCAATAAGTTAATTATTATATTTTTAGTTTGATCTGTCATTACTTAATTATATATCAAAATAAAAATAAAGTTTTCCACAGATAAAAAACCCTTTTAGATAAAAGGGTTTAAAACGTTAGGAGGGGCACAAAATGGTGATTTCTGTATCGTATCGGAGGGTTTTTGTGCCCCTCCAAGTTTTTATTGTTATAAATGTTCTACTTTTATTCTATATCAAAAATATATATTGTCAAGAAACTTTAATAAATTATTTTAAAATCTAATTTCTATTGAACATTTATCTGTTAAAAATAATCAGAATATCTTTTTATTCAATGTTATCTAAGTCCAATTCTTTTTTTAGGGTTTTGAGTGTTCCGG
>CAZYWT010000036.1:0-4469 GCA_964651635.1 uncultured Candidatus Saccharibacteria bacterium
CCGAAAGTTCGTTCAAAAAATTATCTTTTGTCTTTTCAATAATGTTCGTGTTGTTGACGAAGAATATAAAATTTCGATAGCCCTGCTTGTAAAGCTGTAAAATATTAGCAGCCATTATTAAAGTTTTGCCGCTTCCGGTTGCCATGTGGAATAAAAGCTGCGCTGGAAATTTTCTCTGCTGATATCCGCCAAAGTAAAAATCAAACCGCCCCAGCGCTTCTTTTTGGTATTCGCGCAACCTAAAATCCGGATTCAAACTCCGAACGACCTCACTGTCAAGCCGTGAAATAAAATAATCTTCGCCGTGCGCTTGTTTTAGATTGTCAAAAACTTCGTAGAGCATGGTTATTTTTTGAATAATTTATCAACAATGTCGTTCAACCACTCAAAACTAAATATAGAATACATCACCCCGACAACAGAAATAATAAGAGCTAGAAATGAAATAATAATAACTATCCAAGCTAATTTAGTACTTTTTTTCTGCCCATTTTTCTGTTCTTTTAAAATGCCTTCTTGAACTTCTAATAGCTGAGTGTGTCGCTCCCAATTATTTTCTTCTCGGACAATTTCCGGAGATTTAAAGCTCATTATTTTGCGATCCTCAATGTCAAAAATTTTAGGCATGTGTATTTTTGGCAAAATATTTTGTATATTTTCAGTAGCAGCTTTCGCTCTTTTAAGTACATCAATCATTGTTTTCTTCATTGGCTCAATATCCCTTTCAAGCTCTTTCTCAACAGCAGCACGAAAATCTTTAAAGAAATCCCATTTATTCTCATAAAATCTGAAGAACGAGCTCTCATTTTCTATAAAAGCCTTTCCTATTTGTTTTATTTCCTCTTCGTTTATCTTACGAAGTTTATCAAAACTTATTTCTGGCATTAGCAACTGATTGTTCAAAATTTTAAGCACAAAATCTCTATTACTAACTTCGCTGTTACTTTGCAACTCAAATTGACCATTGATCTCTTTCAGATTTCCCATCAGTTTCATATATTCATGGGTATCACCACTGGAAATGTACTTTAACTCAACCTCTCCAAGCGTTGGAGTTTCGAGTTTAGTATTATTAGCGTAAGGATCAAATTTAGGCATTTTCTATAAACTAATTTTCAAGTTATTCCCGATATTTTCTATATAGCGAATAAATTTTTGCGCAGATATAAACGCTTCTTCCGCATCTTTTCGAACAAAGTGTTTCCACGCATGTACGCATTGATTTCGTTTCTTTCTAGTCAATAAATTCCAACCAGAAAATTCTTGAGAAGATCTTACATCGATACTAGAACCACCGTTAATTTCATTGAATAACTCTTCTAATCTTGTTATTCTACTCATCGTCGTTAGATATCCTTTTTGTTTGTTTTGCAAGCTTCTCGCCTTTTGATTTGTTTCGTCAAACAATTCGTCGATATCGCTTTCACTCATTTTTTTATGGCTTCTAAGCATAGCTGTTATATAACTCGCTATACACACGTCCACTGCTGTATCAAATTCAACTATCGCCATTCTATAATCTTTATCAAAACCAATCCGCTCCAGACCTGTCAAAAGTATTTTATTGTGAATTTCAAGACCTTTAATCAATCCACCTCTTCCAGTCAACAATTTAAGCACTTTTTCGTGATTGATAGTCTGCTTTCTTGTGTTCATCATTAGGGGTGATACTATGCTCGCCTGAACAAGTGGAAAATCTTCTGCGGTGCTTTCATTCCCTCTCATTGGGTAGGGAATGAAACTCCTTGCTTCGAGTAATTTCTGGGTTAATATTTCGATGGTGGGTTTTTGTTTTTCGCTCTCCGAATACTTACTAATATAAATTGCCCTATACTGCACAAAATCACCATCAACCCCGCTCAAATATTTATTGTAAATATCATTAGAAATATGTCGGTAAGAATCCAACAATCGATTAAACAATCTATTGGATAAGTTAACTACATATTCACTATTTTCGGGCATAGACCATGCCGCATATATATTATTAACTGGGAAAATAACTTCGATTTTTGAATAATGCCAAGGATATATTGCTTTACCAAATTCTCCTGCTTTGTAATAAAACGCTGGTCTGCCTTCCTCATCAGACCCAATAATATCAGTAGTTTTAGAGGAACTGGTAGTGATATTTACTAACTCCGGATCTTTTGTTTTGCTATTTTCTATTTTATTTCTAAGGATTCTCTTCTTATCTAATATCTGCATACCCTCTCTACTGCTGATTTTTATCATGCCCAACTCTGCACCATTATCAAGTTTAACTGGATAATAAAAATCGGGTAGCCCCAAATGAAACGGATAATCAAAAACTACTTTCACTAAGCCAGGCTTTGCTTTTTCTTGCTCTTGTTTATTATTTTCCATAAAATTCTCTATTTAACTTCTTATCCCCTTCGCTCACGCCATAATCTTTATCATCAATTTCGCTGCAATTGATATACAGATGGTTTTGATCCAAGGTTTCGAGGAGGAAGCGTTTTTGGTTCTCAAAGGACAGATTAGCAAAGTCCTTTGCTTTCTTTTCAAACGCCACAATATTAACCTTGTAGCTCAAGCGCGCTTTTTCTTTGAGTATTTCCCACAATTTTTGCAATTCCTTGCTGGTCTTCGCTTTCTTAATCTGCTCCACAAAATTCTTGTTCCATTTTGCAAGTTCTATATAGACAAAGTTTTCACTCCGAAAACGTCTAATTGTTTTTGCAATTCTTTCTTTGGTTATATCCTCAACATAATCTAATTGTTCAACGATGATGAATCTTCTATTCTTCTTTTTTTCATTATTGGTCTCTAAAATTGCTTGGGCTAAAGTTCCGGAGCCTGCAAAAAAGTCCAAAGCAATCTCATCATTTCCCATTTGGTTTATAAAAATTTTTAATAATTCCACCGGCTTAGGAAAAGTGAAGTTCTTTTCGCCCTCAAATAAACTGTTAAAATCTCTCGTCCCTGTTGTAGTAGAAATATTTGTTATAACATCCTTTAAAGTAGTTAACTCAAAGTCTCTAATCTTTGTAAAAATTTTGGCTCCGCTCTTGGTTTTGACGAATTTAAGATCGGAAAAATCTTTCTTAATCTTATCTTTACTCCACCGCCAAGCGTGATACCGATGCTTGCGGTCATTATTCTTTTTCGGTGGAATCTTGATAAAACCCTGAAACTTTTTATCTTCATCAGTGCCAGAAAATCGTACTTCTTTTGTTTCAAAATTATAGTGAATATTGAACACAAGATACGGTCGTGTCTCTTCATTAAAGGCAGAATTTGTATTGTGCAATTCATTCTTTACAATAAATTCTCCTTTCTCATCTTTTTCAATTTCATACTTAAACCCTTTGTACGCACTCGGCATTAGTTGCTTTGCGTCAGTAACGGGTATCTTGAATATTCCTACTTTTTCTGCTCGCTTTGCAAATGCCAATACATACTCATAGGTTTTTGCAGCTCCGGCTCCCGATATCTGGCGTCCTTTCAAATTATTTATCCAGCAGAAAGTATTGAGATAATTTTCTTCGCCAAAAATTTCCTCTAACATCAATCTAAGGCGGTGAACTTCGTGGTCATCAATACTTATAAAAATTAAGCCCCCGTCCTTAAGTAATTCCCACGCCACATTCAGCCGATTTTTCATAAAAGTCAGCCACGAGGAGTGATTGAAACGATCGTTGTACCCAAAAGAATCGTTACCAGTGTTATACGGCGGATCAATGTAAATCAGTTTTACTTGTCCGGCAAAACGTTCCTTTAGAGAATGAAGCGCTAAAAGATTGTTGCCTTTGATGATAAGGTTGTCTTTAATATTGCCATTATCATCGGCTTTGAATTCTTTAAGTTGTTTTTCGCCCTTTGCATCTATGCGCTTTGAGTTAGTAAATACTTTCGGTTCAAATAAACGAGTTATTTCATCCGGAGCCAAAGTTTCATTCCAAAAAATTTCATCGCGCTTGGCGTCTTCTTTTGTCTGTCCGCCCTCCAGCACGCAATCTTTATACGGCCAAGAAAGCACAACATCTTTTTTCTCTCGTATATACTCATCATCTTCAGTCAAGCCAACTTTATTTTTAAAAGCGGTATAAGAATCCGGAAGAAACTGCTTATTAGAGATGAACCTAATAAACTTGTCTTTATCAAAAATCGTAGCTTTATCGACTTGAGTGAAAAACACCTCTTTCATCTGCTTGTCCGCCAAAAGAAGTTTTATCAAACCTTTGTCCAACTTTATCGACAGCTCTATAATTTTGTTTTTCAAAAGTTCACCACTCTCATCAACGAGCCGTTCGTCTTTTGCTAATACATTTTTCAATTGTTCCAAAAGATTTTGCATAGTTTTATCTAATTAAATCATCAACGCTCACTTCAAGCGCATTGGCAAGTTTAGTTAGCGTTTCAATGGTTGGATTTTTATTTACTCCGGATTCAATACGAATAACCGTATTCAAAGATAAATCAGCGAGCCGTGCCACTCGTTCTTG
>CAZYWT010000037.1:0-4004 GCA_964651635.1 uncultured Candidatus Saccharibacteria bacterium
ACTTTCGGTTTTCTTTTTTCGAGAGGAATATATAAAAAAAGACAAACCAACCAATGCTAAAAATACGACAATAATGTAGAGCCAATATAAATCTAACATAAAAAATTATTTTTTATTTTTCTCCCGGCCAAACATATCTTTTCCTAATTAAAAAATCGTGATATTTATCCAAGATATGGGGATTTCGCTCTTTTATGGCGACTAATACGCTTTTTGCAATTCCTTTTTCTTTGGCAAGATTAATAAGTTCTTTTATTTTTTCTCCAACGATTGCGTCTTTTTCTTCGCCTCTGCTTAAATTATCTGATTTTTCTTTTAACTTTCCCGCTTCTCCCTTTGAATCTAACTTTTCTATTTTGTCCGCCAGATTTTCTATTTCTTCTTTTTGATTTTCTTTCGACTCTTTTTCTTTTATTTTTTCTTTTAATTGTTCTATTTTTTCTCTTTTTTCATCTTTTTCTGTTCTCGGTTCTTTTTCCGACGCTTTTTCTCCTCCTTCGCGAAATTCCTCGGACTCGCTTTCTTTTTCTTTTTCATCTTTTGATAAATCTTCCAAATCGCTTGTTGGGTCTTCTTCTAAAATTTTATTTATAAAATCTTCTTCGTCTTTATCCATAAATTACTTTATTGTTTTCATTTTACTCTTAAAATATAAAATATCAATATAATGCATTGGGTAATCTAAAATCTGTTCGGAAAGCCCTAAACTCTCTCATTTAATTTCTGACCGAAATTTAATGAAATTTAATTTTCAGTTTTCCACAGAAAAGAAGTTGAAAAATAAATGAAAAGGGTTAGTATAAAGATAAATTAGCAAAGTATTTTGAGTTCCAATAAAAAGGTTGAAAAAATAAAAAAAGAAAAATAAAAAATATGCCAAGAAGATTTAATCGGGAAAGGTTTCCCGAGGATGAAGAATTAAATAAGGAGTTTGAAGAAGAAAAAGCGGAAACGGGATTGGGAGAAAAAGGAGAAGAGAAAAAAGAAGAGATTGAGGAGGAGGAATTTGAGGAGGAAGAAGAAAGCGAAAATATTGAAAAATATGTGGATACTCTCGCTAACGCAAAACATGGCGAGGAAAAAGATATCTTTTCGAAAATCCCGGAAAAATATCACAATAAAATCGCCAAGGTTTTTATAGACACGGGTGAAGTTGATTTTGTGGGGCTTAATTTGCATAATTTTAAGAATTTAGATGAAGAATGTTTCAACAAATTAAAGAAAGCGGGCCAAAATAATAAAAAACTAAGTTGGAACAAAAGAATGATAGAAAATCCGGAAGCTTTTTCCGAAATGGATAAAAACAAATTTCTCCTTGAAGAAATAAAAACCGGAAATGATTTTACCGTAAGTACAAATTTAGATAAATATGATAATTTAAGCAATGAGATTGCTGAAGAACTTTTAGATTATCAATGGGTTGAATGTATATCACCAAATTTGGAGAAATTTCCAGATTTAGACCATAAAAAGGCGGCAAAAAAATTAATAGAAAATAAGCATGAATTAAGTGTGTTGGCTAACCGTGAAAAATTTACCGGAGTAAGCGACGAAGAGTTGATAGAAATGGCAAAGGCAACGGGAAGAAATGACTTTAGAACAAGAGCCCTAATAGAGGAGCTGGGAGAAAAAGGAGAATCCGAATAATCTTCACTCTCCGCTTATTTTAAGTTCACCTCAAAACTTGGAAAGAGGATAACTTTTTAGGTTCTTCTTTTTCGGTTTCTATATCTTTCACCGCGGAAAGTCCAGGGGAGAATTTTAGATAATTTATCATTTTTTCTATTTTTTCCGCGTTTCCCTCAAAGACGGCTTCCACTTTTCCGTTTGGTAAATTCTTTACCCAACCTGTAAGCCCAAATTCCTCCGCTTTTTCTTTGGTATTTGCTCTAAAAAAGACGCCCTGAACTTTGCCCGCAATATATAAATGAACTCTTTTTATGTTTTTCGCGGTATTATTTTTATTTGTTTTCATATTAAAATACAATCTTGTTTGGTAAAACTTCCCAATCTTACTCTTGTGAGTTTAGAAATATACCCGCCCGTTTGGAGCAATTCTCCCAAATCTCTGGCGATAGAGCGAATATATACACCAGAAGAACAAATTACTCTTATTCGCAATTTTGGGTAATTATATTCCAAAAGATTGATTTTCTTTATATTAACTTTTCGTGGTTTTAACATTACTTTCTCTCCTTTTCTCGCCAAAGAATAAGCGGTTTTTCCTTTTATTTTAATGGCGGAATATTTGGGCGGAATTTGTTTTATTTCTCCTTCAAAATTTTTTAATTCTTTTAAAATATCGGTCTTAATAGGAATTTTCTTTACCTCATTTTTTATTATTTTACCTTGAGCATCATCAGTATCACTACTAAATCCTAATATTATTTCCGCCTCATACTCTTTTTCTTGAACTTTAAATTTATCTAATTGTTTAGTGGCTTCTCTGCCTACTCCAATTATTAAAATGCCTTCCGCCAAAGGATCTAAGGTTCCGGCGTGACCTACTTTTTTTATACCCGCTATTTTTCTAATTCTATCTACTATATCATGAGAAGTGGGACCCGTTCTTTTCCATGCGGGAAATATTTTTCCTTTTAATTCCATAATTTTATGTTAATATCTATTTAGAAATTTTACAAACTCGGAGGAAAAAATGAGATGGTATTTTGAAATGTTAAAAAGCGCGAATTTTTACAAAAATCTCGCGTTGGGAATTTCTTTTATTATTTTAGAAATAATATTTTTAGGACTTACTGTCGCTCTATATTTTATTATTTTAATTCCCGCTGTTATTTTTTGCTATTTTAGGCGGTTTTGCAGGTAGCAAAATACCAAAAAAAAGAGAAATAAAACACTGGTTATAATTTAACCGGTGTTTTTTACAACTTTTTTAGAGCCATCTTTTTACTCTTTGTTTGTATTTTAGATATTTTTCGCCAAAAACTTCTTTTAATCTTTTTTCTTCTCGGGGTATAAAAATATCGTTTAGAACAATAAAAAGAAATATAGGGGTTAAAAAAGAAAGAGCCGTTCCCAAAAACAAGGAAAGACCTAAAAGAATACAGAGCATGCCCAAATACATCGGATTGCGAGAAATTCTAAAGGGACCATTTTCTAGTAGCGACGAGGGCTTGCCATAAGGGTTAATTGTTGTTTTTTCTTTAGCAAAATAAAAGCCGGCCCAGATATTAAGAATCGCTCCCGCCGAAAGAGGAATAAACCCGAGCAAGTTTGAGGGATAATTTAGTATCTTGGGATTGGGATAAATTAAATACAAAAGAATAGTTAAAACGATAAACAAAAATAGATAAAATGGCGGATTTAATTTCATATTTCAAATTTTCCTTTTCCTTATTCTTCAGGCTTCCCTTTTATCACTCTTTTGGCGATATTGGCTTTTTTAAAAAGTTTCAGCGCTTCTCCTTTTAAGGTCTTTTTCTCTATTTCTCCGCCGATTTCTTCCTCTACTTCGTTAAATTTTTTCATTAACTCTTGGGGATTTTTCCCTGTAAAATTACCTTCTATTTCCAACATTAATTTTTTCTTTGCTTCGGCGGGAAGCGCTTTCTTTATACGCTTTTTCTCATATCTGGGAACGAAAAGATAAACCTCGTTGGGGTTTTCTTTTTTTATTAATTTGGACAAATGCTTTTTCATTTCTTTGATAAATTTTTTCTCTATTGGTCTTTTTTTGTCGTAAGAGGCGGCTCCGCTTCCGTAAACTTTGCCGTGCCCCATCCTCATATAAAATCCTTCTTTATCTTCCGGCAACGGCTTCACGCGAAAATCTTCCAGTTCCTCTATTTCTCCGTCTTTTACTCTATAAAACTTTCCGACCTTAAACGCAAGAACGGCAAATATGGCTTTTCTCCCCATAAATTGGGGAAATTTGTTTGATATTCTCATATATATAATTTTATCAAACAACCTCGCCCAAAGCAAATTTTTGTATAATGCAACCCAATTTTGGACTTTTGAGAAATTTGAAAGGTGGTTTGCGA
>CAZYWT010000038.1:0-3883 GCA_964651635.1 uncultured Candidatus Saccharibacteria bacterium
ACATAAGTAGATTATGAATACATATTATTCTAGGACAACTAATAAATCAAGAAATACTCTTTATAATCTTGAAAAAGAACTCGAAATTAGAAATTATAGTCCTAAAACAATTAAATCCTATTTATATTATAACAAAGAATTTTTAAATTTCTTTTTCGTTTTGGGCTTTGGGTAGAGGGGAATTAAAGGGGTGAATGGCCAAAATAAAAAACTCCTTATTAAACTTTTCCTCGTTTAGCTCTGTTTTCATGAATTTGCTTATGTTTAGTTTTACTAATAACCCTTGTATTTTTCGGTGTGGTTTTACCACCTTCAGATACTGGTTTAACATGATGTAACTCTTTTCCTTTTGGCAATTTTTCGTCTTTATAACCTTTTTGTTTTAAGACTTTTTGAATTTTTTCGGGATCACATTCTTTTTTTATCGCAGTTTTTGATATAGTTTTCTTTTTCATAAGCAAAAATTAATTAATCTTTATTATTTGCAATATCTTTAAATTTTTTATCTAGAACAGGCCGAATTTCTTCTCCGACTTTTTCGTATATTTCAATAAGTTCTTCATAGGCATTTGGGCCACCTAAGAAATCCCAAAAATCTTTACCTATCAAAAAATTATTTCCTTTGTCAAAAAATTTTAAACACGTCCATCTTTGGTATTCTTCAGGGTAATATGGATTATAATACATTCCTAAATAAATTTTAACTTTTTTTCCTTCTTTGGCTCTCATGGCAAATATTTCTAATAGGTCTCTCTTTGCCGCCCTCATTTCGTTTTTATTAGGTTTTGGCCCCTTAATCTCAAAATATATTTCTTCACCATTTTCTTTTTCAAGGTATAGATCGACAGTTTGTATCCTGTCTTCGATATTGTTTCCATTTTGACTTGCCTCAAAAATCTCTTCAGTTTCAGATTTGTGATTTGGCTCTCGAATAACACTATCTAGATCGCTCAAAATATTTTCAAACTTCCCTTGGGCATCGCGAGTTATTTTACCTTTAAGCTTGTTTGTTCCTTGTAATTTTTTTGCAACCTTGAAATTTTCAGAAGCAATTATTTTTGCTATTGACTCGTGCCAATTTCCAAGAGCTGTTTCACATCCGTGAATAAAACCTTTTGCTAAATATCCCTTTTTCGTAAAAAGGGCGTATTGAAAAGGTTTTGATGAATCTTCATCGCTCAAATTGTATTCGTCAATTTTCTTGAGGACTTTGTCCTTTAGAAATTTGTAAACCTTCTGTTGTAAATTTTCTGATAGCGCCATATTATTTATTTTTTAAATGAAATATTATTTCTGAATAAGGGTTTTTGTCTCGCTCGGTTCGATTTAGCACAGGGCGCTTGTATTGATTTACAATTTGCATCCCTGATTTTTCCGCGATTGCCGGATAAAGATTATTTTTATCATTTGCCACTAAAAAAACATCGTAATCGTCAGCAAGATATTGTTTAGCGTTTAATAGTACATTTGATATACCCTCAATGTAAGAATTTTGCGCTTCAGTGCCACGCCCTTTGTACAGAGGACCGATTTCTAAATCATCTTTACGCTCAAAATCAAATAAATCATAGGCATAGGCATGCTGTTCGTGGTAGTCAATTTGTCCAACATAGGGAGGAGAAGTAAAAATACCTTTAATTTTTTGTCTTTTGAAAATATTAAAAAACTTATTACTTTTTACTTTTAGTTCCTTTTCAATATCAATCATTCTAGAATCGGCGGAAATAGTAAGCCAATAGCTACCATTTTTAATTTTTTGAAATTGCCTGAGCCGATTTAATGTATCATTTGCATATCGATTAAACCAATATTTTATTGAAAATAAAGGTTTGCAAATTTTTTTATGTTTCCAACAATAGTAAGCAGTTATTTGTGGTTCTTTAAGCGTTGCTAAGTCAGAATGCGTAGTAGCTCTACATGATCGTATTGTACGACTAAGAATTATTGCAAGTATACATTTATTTTTTTTGTCCTTTACTCTTTTGATTTGTTCAAAGGCAAAATCAATCTCATCTCGTACATTTTTTATGTACCACCGGTCTAAAAATGTATCTTTCTTATTTTGTTTGAGTTTGATTTTGTATTTTGAGACGAGATTATTATAAGTTTTTAAAAATTCTGCTTCTTTCTCTTTTGCAAATATATTTTCGTTTATTTCCTTTTTATATATTTTTCTTTTGTAGTCCGGACTTGGGAAATATTTAGTATTGAATTTTGTCAATTCAGTAAACAATTCTTTTCCAAATTGCTCTATATTCATTTTTGTTTCAAAAGATAGAATAGCTTTTTTCATCTCTTCTATATCTCTAGTGAGGGAATCTAAGTCATAGTCAAACAATTTCACATCGGTTATCATGCAATTAAAGCGCGAAATATCACACCCAATAGCATGTATCCCAAGCTCATGTGCTTGAACAAGTGTAGTGCCAGAACCAGAAAAAGGATCAAAAATAATATCTCCTTTTTGAAAAAATACCTCCCGCTTAAAATCATCGATGTGGTCATCAATAAAATACTGAACAAGCTGAGGTATAAATTTTCCCTTATATGGATGTAGCCGATGCACATGTTTAGTCGTATCTTTTTCACGCAAATGATCAAAAGAGAGTGCCCAGTTTAGGTCGTTTCCTAACTTTTTTTTCCATTCAAATTCACGTTTCCCATTAAACGATTGGTAATAATTTTTCAAGTCATTTACTGATACTTGTGTATTACCATTTTCACCATGCTTTTTAACTTTGCCATACTGAATGAGATAAGAAATATTTGATTCAAAAACGGGACGCCCTAAAAATGAAGTTGCCCACCTGCAAGCCTCTTGTAAAGTAAGTAATTTTTTTGTTATTACTGTAGAATCCATATATTTTTATTTTACTATAAAAATTATTTTTTGACGATTAATTTGACCAATTTATAATTGGTTTTTTAATCACATATTTAACAACACCGTTTATTAGAAATTTATCGTTTTCATGAATGAAAATATTCGGGTGGTTTTCTGTGGATTCAGACATCAAAGAAATAATTTTATTTTTTGAATCCAGTAATAATTTTTTAATATTTGCGCAATTATCAATAATTGCCAAAACATAATCGTTGGATTTGGGTTCTTTTTTTGAATCAACTATTACACAATCTCCATCTTCAATATTTTCTTTGTTAATACTCGCTTTATTCATGGAATTGCCAGAAGCCTTAATTGCAAGTAGATCATCGCTATCTTTAATAATATTTTTTGATACTTTGATATATCCTTCTAAATTTTCTTCGGCAAATATATTTGCATCTCCGCAGTTAGCTGATCCTAAAACGGGAATTGCCAGAAATAAACCCTTTTGAGACTCTTCATTTTTTGTGCGTTTAATTCCGCCAGTTTTTTTATCAATTTTAATAAAACCTTTTTCCTCAAGTTTTTTTAAGTGATAAGAAACTTTAAAAGGGTGGGGTTCACCAACTAATCTGCCAATTTGCCTTAGTCCATCTCGTTTTAAATTTAATTTATCGGCGAAATTTAATATTTTTTGTTGAATTTGATGCATATTTTTAGTTATGTTCCTATATCCACTATCCACAGTATAACTTTTCACAGATTTCTTGTCAAATATTTCATTAAAGCGTCAAATTGTTGACAGACAACGGGTCATTTGCTAAAATAAAGTCATAAAATCCAAAATCAAAACGGGGCATAGTCGAACCCCATCTAAAAATGTTAAACATTTGGCTACTCAAGGTAAGCAACCAATCGAAAAATCTTAATTATGTCTTTTACTATTAAATCAAATTTTATAGCGGTTGCTTAGGGCGGTTGCTTAGTCCGACCAAGCAACCGTCCGACCAAGCAACCGCTATATAAAACCTGCAACACCGACTATTTTTTCACCAA
>CAZYWT010000039.1:0-3786 GCA_964651635.1 uncultured Candidatus Saccharibacteria bacterium
CTGGGGCTGGAGAAGGTCCCAAGGGTTTGGCTGTTCGCCAATTAAAGTGGTACGCGAGCTGGGTTTAGTACGTCGCGAGACAGTACGGACCCTATCTACCGTGGGCGCTGTGTCTTGAGGGAAGTTCGAGGTAGTACGAGAGGACCCCTCGGAGCCAACCTCTGGCGTACCAGTCGTCCTGCCAAGGGCGCTGCTGGGTAGCTAAGTTGGTTGTTTGACTCTTTAGAGTTAGGATAAGCGCTGAAAGCATATAAGCGCGAAGCCCATCCCAAGATTAGGACGCTTAAACCCCTCAGAGATAATGAGGTTGATAGGCCTTAGGTGTAAGCGCGGCAACGCGTTTAGCCGAGAGGTACTAATGGTTGAATTTTTTTGTCTCCGCGCTAAGGAAAATTTCTTAATAAATCGTGTTTAATTCTTGGGGGCTATACTGGGAGTGTCCCACCCGATTCCATACCGAACTCGGAAGTGAAATCTCCCGAGGCCGATGATAGCCGCAAGGCAAAAGTAGGTAGCCCTCGCGAACTGAACAGGATTGGTAAAACTTCGTCGTTTGAGCGAAGTTTTATTTTGCTTTATAATAATTAAAAGTTAAGCAACTGAATATATATGAAAAAAAACAAAACTTTTCTTATCCTTGTTTTTATTATTTTAATTATTTTTATAAGTGGTAAATCGGGCGGCGATTTTTTAAAAGAAAAATTTTATTCTTCTTTTGCCGGGATAGGAAGTTTTTTTTGGGAAAAAGCCGATTTCTATAAAATTTTAGAAGGGTTCTTGCGTCCCAAAAGGATAATTTTAAGGAATGAGTTATTAGAAAAGGAAAATATCATTCTAAAAAACAGGATTTTTCAGTTAAAAGAGGAGATAAGAAAAAAAGAGAATAGAGAAGAGATGGCGGGGAACCCTCTTTTTCATCAATTTGAGATAGAAGAAGTTGAGATACTCTTTAAGAAACGGGGGAGAGATATAGTTGTTATAAATAAGGGGACGAAAAACGGAATAAAAAAAGGAGATGCGGTAGTGAGCAAGGAAGGAGCGCTCTTTGGCAAAATAACCAAAACGGGAGAAAAGGTCTCGGAAGTTGACATTATAACCAACAAAGGGTTTAGATTTTCCGCCTTAATAGAAAAAAACGGCGATTCTTTTTTAGCTGTTTTTGAGGGTGGTGGAGATTACACTCTTTTTCCTTCTTATCTTTCCTCCGAAAAAGCCGTTGGCGAGAAGGCACTTGCTTTTACCGCTCCTTTGGGGGAAGTGTTTCCAAGCGGGATTTTAGTGGGAGAAGTTGAAGGCCGAGAAAAAGTGAAACCTTATTTTAAGAGGTCGCTTTTTGCTCCTTTGTTTTTTGTTCTAAAATTACAAGATGAATAAAAATAACATTATAATAAAAAATATCTTTTTCGGAGTTATATTTTTTCTGTTTATTATCGCGGAGGCGAGTTTATTTAGGGGAGTTGGCGCTCTTTTTATTTTCCCTTGGTCGGCGATTTTTTTGTTTTTTACTTTTTTCTTTTTTTCTCTTTCCCCGCTTGCGGTTCTTTGGGCGGGATTTTTAACGGATATTTTCTCCTCTTATTTTTTTGGTTTTTTTGCGCTTTTATATTTTATCCTTTGGCTTGGTTTTGGGGTATTGGGAAAAATTTTTCGCAAAAAAACTTTTCTTTTCTTTTTGGCAAGCGTCATTTTATTTTTTAGCGGTTATTTTCTGCTCGTAAAATTATACGAATATGTTTTTTAAGAAGATTAGAAAATCAAAAAAAGGAATGCTCGATTTTGAAGAGACATTTTTGGATAATCGGGTGAAAAAAATGGGGGGGCTGGTGACGGACAGAAAAATGGAAGAGCCGCTTGGGAAAAAGCCATTTTTCGCTTTTTTGTTTTTGGGCGTTTTATCGTTTCTTCTTGTTCTCGGTTTGGCGTTTAATTTTCAAATTTTGCGCGGGAAATATTATGTTGAGAGAGCCGAGGAAAATAAATTTATTAATTTATTCTTAAACTCTGAAAGAGGAATAATTTACGATAGAAATTCAATTCCCCTCGTGTCTAATGAATTTAGTTATAGTTTAAGGATAAACCCTTCCGTTGTTAGCAAAATTCTTTTTGACAGAACAATGAGTGCAATAGGGGAGAGGGGTGATTATGAAAAATTATCCGCCGATTCGAAAGTGGTTTCCGAACTTTCGCGAGAGCAAATCGTAATTCTAAAAACAAAATTTGCCCATTTTCCGGGGATAAAAGTAGAAAAATCGGTCAAAAGAAATTATTTAGAAGGAGCGGCCCTTAGCCATATTTTGGGATTTACCGGAAAAATTTCACAAGAAGAGTTTTCGGAAAAGTCAAACGAGTATGAAATAAACGATATTGTAGGCAGAGAGGGAGTGGAAAAATCCTACGAAAATTATCTAAAAGAAAAAAAGGGTTTGCTAAAAATAGAAAGAGACGCCAAGGGCGAAGTTATTTCTCAAGAAATTTTTTCCCAACCATCTTCGGGAGATAATTTGGTTCTTTCTCTCGATTTGAACTTGCAAAAAAAAGCCAAAGAAGTTATTGAAAAAACTCTAAAAAAAAGCGGCGAGGCGGCGGCTTTTGTTATCTTAAATTCAAAAAACGGGGAAGTTCTATCTTCCGTTTCTCTGCCAAGTTTTTCCAGCAACGATTTTGCCGGAGGTATTAGCGAAGAAAGATTAAAAGAACTTAACGCTTCCAAAGAATACTCTCAAATGAACAGAGTTTTGGGGGGAGTTTATCCCAGCGGTTCCGTAATAAAACCCTTTTTGGCTTTGGCGGGACTGGAGGAGGGGATTATAGGTGAAAGTCAAAAACTTTACTGCCCCGAAAAACTTTGCGTGGAAGTTAAATACTCTAACGAACTTGATTGTTTCCCCGACTGGTCCTTTCATGGTTGGACGGATGTAAAAAGAGCCATAGCCGAATCGGTCAACCCTTTCTTTTATATGTTAGGGGGTGGTTATAAAAAACCTGAAAATAAAAAAGTGGATGAACGGTTACCAAACAATTTTACGGGATTGGGAGCGGAGAAAATTTACGAATGGCTGAAAAAGTTTAATTGGGGAGAGAGAACGAACATTGACCTTCCCGGAGAAGTTTACGGAAGAGTTTCTTCTCCGGATTGGAAAGAAAATTATTTTAAGGATTATTCCAGAGCGGATAAGTTATGGTATTTGGCGGACACCTACAATCTTTCGATAGGGCAGGGATATTTACTCGTAACTCCTTTGCAGGTGGCGACTTCTTTGCAAGCAATAGCCAACGGGGCGGGTGTAATATATAAACCTCGTTTAGGTAAAAAGATATTGGGGGAAAATGAGGAGATGGAAATAAAATCGGAAATTTTAAGAACAATAAGGGCGGAAGGAAAAAATATAGCGGTTGTAAGAGAGGGAATGAGGCAAGCAGTTTCATCGCCAAACGGCTCGGCTCATAGTTTATCTAATTTGCCTGTGTCGGTGGCGGCAAAAACAGGGACGGCTCAAACATCCAAAGAAGAGGTTTATCACAACTGGATAGCGGTATTCGCTCCCTACGAAAACCCCGAGATAATTGCTGTTTTAGTGGTGGAAAATGTGGAGGGGGTGCAAGCGACCGCTCAAAGGACAATTTACGAAATCTTAAATTGGTATTTCTCCCAAAATAAACAAAATTTACAATAAAATTTACAAATTTACAAAAACCGGGCGGTTGCTTAGTCGGACTAAGCAACCGCCCGTCAATAGTTGGTAGTTATAGTTGCGAAAATAATTTTTTGGAGTTTTTATTTATTTT
>CAZYWT010000040.1:0-3691 GCA_964651635.1 uncultured Candidatus Saccharibacteria bacterium
GTCCGACCAAGCAACCGCTATATAAAACCTGCAACACCGACTATTTTTTCACCAATAATAGCAACATAATAATGGCTATCAAATTTGTTAGAGCGGTTGCTTAGTCCGACCAAGCAACCGCTATAAAGAAATTTCTGGCTATTTCACATAACATCAGGATTTAGAGAAGTTTTCTGGAACGGAGTGGAGAAAATTTGGGAAATTTCAGCAGGAAATTTCCTCTTAATCGCTGTTATGTGTTTTTTCTGCTTCTGCAAGAAAAAATGCCGAAGTGAAGCGTAGGCATAGTATGACGCAGGGCTCAGTTCAATTATTGCAACAATCCGCTTTGTGCTCCATTAATCATCCGATCAAATAAAGATTGACATTGTCGTACTGTGCTCTCGTTTGATATTTTCATCAAATGACAATTAAATAATGGAGCAAACAACACAACCATTACAATTATTGCGACGATTAACCAGAACCACCATTTCTTTGATAATTGTTTTATATCCATAGTAAATATTGATAATTTATTAAGTTAATAAACCTTTTGTTTGAACTGAGCCCGAGTAATATTGCACATAACACCCTTTATGTAAACTCAATCATTTTTTGTTGATATTCCGACCTTTTGGTATAATTATAATGTAAACATAAGTAGATTATGAATACATATTATTCTAGGACAACTAATAAATCAAGAAATCCTTTTTATGTGTCATAGCAATATGATAACTTCCTAGTTGAGCAATTTAGAAACTTCCTACTTGGGCGGTTGCTTAGTCCGACCAAGCAACCGCCCTAAATTAAAGAAGCCAGAGAAAAAACCAGAGACCCGACCTCTGGCAGACCTCTGGCAGACCTCTGGCAGTTTGCCAGAGGTCGGGTCTCTGTCACTTGATGCGAAAATTTGCTTTTAATCTTATAAAATAATATATTAAGAGTAATGATATTGTCTGACGCAACAATAAAAAAGAAGCTAAAAACGGGAGAAATTAAGATAGAGCCATTCAACGAAGAGCAACTCCAACCAGCCAGTTACGATGTTCGGTTGGGAAATGATTTTATGTTTTTTGACAATACTTCTCAAGTGGTGATAGACCCAAAAAAGGACTGCTCCCATTCTATGAAAAAAGTCCGTAAAGAAGATGGGGACCCTTTTGTTTTGCATCCCGGACAATTTGTTTTGGGCGTTAATAAAGAATATATAGGAACGGACAATAAACATTTACATATGTTAAACGGAAAAAGTTCTTTGGGACGACTGGGGCTTTTGATTCACGCTACGGCCGGCTTTATAGACCCCGGCAACGAACTTTGCGCTACCTTGGAACTTTTTAATGTCGCCACAATGCCAATACTCCTTTACCCCGGAATGAAAATAGCGCAAGTTGTTTTTGAGGAACTTTCCGAACCAAGCGAGAAATCCTACGGAGACCCAAGATTAAAAAGCAAATACTACAAGAATAGAAGCGTGGTGGGTAGTTTAATGCATAAAAACTTCAAAGAAAATGATGAAAATAAGGATAAAAAAAGTTGACCCCAAAGCAAAAATCCCAGAGAGGGGGAGAGAGGGAGACATAGGGTTTGACCTTTTTAGCGTAGAAGAAAAGACATTAGCCCCAAAAGAAAGGGACACATTTAACACCGGGTTGGCTTTTGAACTACCCGAGGGACACGCTTTGCTTATTTGGGACAGGTCGGGGCTGGCCACAGGACGCGGACTAACAACCCTTGGGGGAGTAGTTGACCCAAATTTTAGAGGAGAGGTAGGGGTTTGCCTCTTAAATACTTCCGAAAAACCTCATAAAGTAAAAAGGGGAGATAAAATCGCTCAGTTTTTAATTCAAGAAGTTAAAGATATTTCTTTTGAAGAGTCCAAAAATCTTTCCAAAACCTCAAGAGGAGAAAATTGGGCGATAAAAACGGGTAAAATAAACTACTAAAATTTGAATAAAAGCCCCGTTTGGGTTATTATGCTTTTATGGCAAGTAAAATAGAAAAACAACCTGTCGTTGTGGTGTTGGGGCATGTAGACCACGGAAAATCCAGTATCTTGGAAAAAATAAAGGAAGAGATAAGAATAACAGGCAAAGAATCGGGGGGGATAACCCAGCATATTGGAGGATACGAGATAGAGCGCAAGACACCCGACGGCAAAACAAAAAAAATTACTTTTATCGACACCCCCGGGCATAAGGCTTTTTCGGCAATGAGAGAAAGAGGAACAAAAGTAGCCGATGTCGCCGTTTTGGTTGTTGACGCCTCCGAAGGAGTAAAGCCCCAAACCAAGGAAACAATAAATATAATAAAGAAAATGGAAATGCCAAAAGTGGTGGCAATGAACAAAATAGACAAGCCCAACTGCCAGATAGAATGGGTAGCTGGGCAGCTAAAAGAAGCGGGGATAGCGGTAGAATCAATAGGGGGCGATGCGCCAGTTGTAAAAACTTCCGCCAAAACAGGGGAAGGGATTAACGAACTTCTTGACACAATAGTTTTGGTGAGCGAAATGGAAGAGTTAAAAACAACAAAAGAGGGACAAGCCGAGGGAGTAATAATAGATTCGGCTCTAAAATCTGAAAAAGGACCTGTCACCACAATCCTATCGCAAAGAGGAATAATAAACGAAGGGGACTATATTGCCACACCTTCGTCCAAGGGAAAAGTTAAAAATTTAACAAATTTTTTGAAAGAAAGAATAAAAAAAGGAGAGCCCTCGCAGCCGCTTCAAGTTTTAGGGTTCGAAAATGTTCCGCGGGTTGGCGAAAGTTTTAAAACATTCAAATCTCCCGAAGAGGCGGAAAATTTTATCTCCCAAAACGAAAAAGAGAGCGAGCCAAAAAAGGAAGAAAAAGCAACCCCCGAAAAATCGTTAAAATTGATACTGAAAGCGGACACAACGGGGACATTGGAAGCAATCGCGAATATATTGGAAGCAATGCCCAAAGAAGAGGTAGGACTCGAAATAATAAAAAAGGGGACGGGAGATGTAACGGTTTCCGATGTTCAACTTGCACTCAATTCAAAGGCGCGTGTAATAGGTTTTAAGGTTAAGACAGACCCAAACGCAAAACATTTTGCCAGCCAAAGAAATGTTTTCCCTAAATTTTTTGATGTTATCTACGAATTGTCCGATTTCGTTAAAAAATCTTTGGAAAGAATGCTCTCCCCTCAAACAGAAAGAGTAAAATTGGGGAAAATAAAGATATTAGCGCTTTTCAAAAAAAGCAAAAAGGGGCAAATTATAGGAGGAAGGGTGATAGAAGGGGAAGCGAGGCAAGAAACAATGACGGACATTTACAGAAATCAAGAAAAAATCGGCGAAGGAAGAATAAAGACGCTACAAGAAGAAAAAAAAGCCGTTCCCTCTGTCGGCAAGGGCAGAGAAGCGGGGATGCTGTTCCAAAGCGAAATAGACATAGAGGAAGGGGATTTATTGGAAATATACACGGAAGAGAAAAAAAAGAAAGAACTTTAATTTATATTTGGCGTGGTGGCCAAGTGGCAAGGCGAGGGTCTGCAAAACCCTTACACGCGGGTTCGATTCCCGCCCACGCCTATTAAAGCCGCGGTGGCGGAATAGGCAGACGCTACGGACTTAAAATCCGTTGGAGGTAATACTCCGTGTGGGTTCGATTCCCACCCGCGGCACCAGAATTTGACTTTCGGGAATTTGCCCCGCGAGTTTGGCCGCGCGAAGCGC
>CAZYWT010000041.1:0-3499 GCA_964651635.1 uncultured Candidatus Saccharibacteria bacterium
ATTTTTTCTTATTGTAATGTTTATCAAACTTTTTGTAAATCGCTGGGCTGTAAAAATCTTTTTTTGAGCTTTTTAGATTGTTTGGGTCAAGATAGCGCGTCCGACACAATTTTTTATCTTTCATAAATTCTTTTCGTAATTTGTGATATTGAGGATTTCTTTTGAAATTTGTATATCTCGCAAGTAGGCCATTGGTTAGAGTTTTGTAATCGAGAGAGTATTTTTTCTTCAGAATTTCTTCTTCCTCTAATCTAATCGCTGGGGCATTTGGGTCGTCCGTTATTTGCATACCAACATCGCCAACAGATTTTTTGCCACCTTTACCAATAACCACGGAAACAGGTTTTACATCGCCTATCAATTTTAACACCGGCTTTCCTTTTTCTTGAAAATTACCCTCTTTTATAAATTTTAATTTAGGAACAAGTTTTTTATCTATGACCAAAGTTCCACCATGTCCATTTATTTCACCGCCAATAATATCAAGAATGGCCGCATTTGTCGGTCCAACTTTTGATATTTTTTCAAAATGTTCCATCCAACTTTTTCTTTCTTCTGTTTTTATTTGTTCAAGCAATAATTTAAGTTCTGGATATTTTATCCTTTCGCTCTTTGCGTTATACCGATAATAAATATCTGATTCCTTGAGTTCGCTATCATTTTTTGAACACACAACCGGTTTGTAGCTTGCCTGATGTGTGTATAAAACACCGACATTTTTTGACTGAATTTCAACAACAAATTTTTCAAATATTATTTCGGGAGAAAAAATATTATTGAGATACGAAGTTATCTTTGCTTCGTCGGTTGTTTCAAAATTATTGCTTTGTAGCCCGACTAATTCTCGTGGTTGGTCTTTGACACCAAAAATTATAAAACCGCCCCTGTTATTCGCAAAAGCTGCCATACTTTTTGCGTATTTATCTTTTGATAGCCAGTTAAATGATTCCTTGAATTCGAGCCAACCACTTTCCCTCGCCACAATTCTGCCGGGGATAGAGGTATGAAAAACGAATGCCTTTTTATAATCTTCTGAATTTAGAAAGTCCATAAAAAATTTTCATCATTTTATTCTTTGAGCAATCTTTTGGGCAATAATTTTGTTGGCCGATAATTCATGTTCCCAAACCCTAAAAATTTTCCAGTCCTGTTTTTTATAATGTTTAGAAACTTCTTTGTCCCTCACCACATTTCTCGCTATCTTTTGCGTCCAATAATTTTTGCGAATGGACGGAATACGACAATGTGTTTTGCATCCGTGCCAAAAACAAGAATCAATAAAAATAGCAGTTTTGTATTTTGGCAAAACAATATCCGGTTTCCCAAAATACTTGCCGGAATTTTTGCGATACCTCAAACCACTTTTCCAAAGTTCTTTGCGAAAAAGCGTCTCTATTTTGCTGTTCTTGCTTTTGACTCGAGACATTATTTCGCTTCGCTTTTTCTTTGATACCGTGTCCATACATAATTAGTCGCTGAAAAGTTCAACGGGGTTAATCTTGAATTGCAACATTTTTGCCGAATCTCGCCCGGCGTCTCCGCCTTTTCTCTGCATTCCGATTTTCCCGATTTTCAAACTTCCCTGATTTGTAATTCTCACCGGGCCGTCGGCAAAAACATTCATAGCGTGATTTATGGACTTCAAGACCCAACGGCTTTCGCTATTGGCGACCAAAGCGACCAACATCCAGCCCGCCGAAAATTTGCCTCTGCCTTTCAATATGTCGGAAACAACCAAAATTTTGTTTTTGGTGAAATAATCAACAATTTTCTCTTGATCGCTTCCGTCCATTTCGCTCAAAAGCATTCTTCGCTTGTCTTTCAAGCCGGATTTTACCGGCGTTATTTCACCCGTAAATAGTTTCAAAATTTTGGTTATGTCTGCCGGAATTTCCCACATTTCGACATATTTATCTACCCACCTTTTGTCTATCTGGTTAAATCCTTGCGGATTGCTAACTAATTTTATAGACAAATTTTCGGCGGCGATGGCTTTTTTCAGATAAATCATTATTTGAACTTGAACATCGGTTTTGTAGCCGTGCAATTTCATCGCTTCCACTTTCTCAATTTCTTTGATTGGGTAGCCCATTATTTCCAGCCACTTTTGCGCATCCTCGTCCGTTTTCCAGTCGTTAAATTTTCGGACAATATCGTCCTCGTTTCTAAATCCGCCTTTTGCGGTTTTTGAGCCAAGTTTTATTAAAGATTTTTTATTCATGTTCGTTGATATAATTAAGCAAACTTTTGCCAATCGCCTCAATCACATTGACCGTCATAGCATTTCCGGCTTGGCTCAACAAATAAACATCGGCGATTTTACCCTTTGTTTTTTCGCTTAAATGTTTGGGAAAGCCCTGCAAAAGCAACGATTCAAAACCGGACAATCGCCTAAACTTTCCGTTCCTGACATACAGAATCCCGTGCCTTCCGGTCCTTAATGTCGGAACTTTGTTTCTATATAATCTCAAATCCGATTGGCGAGTGTCCAAAACCAAATAATCCTCGTTGAGCAACTTTTCAACTTTAAACAATCCCTTGTTATATTTATTATCAAGATATTTCAAAAAAGTGTCATAAGCCCTCTTTTTCTCGTTGAACTCCATTTCGCCGTCGTCAATCAAATACTCGTGAACATCCGGCGGAAAAACTGGTTGCGGCCACTTAAAACTATTTCTATTTACAAGGTCTTTTCTTATACCGACAAAATAAATCCTTTCGCGCATTTGGGGAACTCCGTAATCCAAACTGCTCAAAAGACGGTGATAAACTTTGTATCCCGCTTTGTCCAATTCTTCCAGAATAATTTTGAGCGTCCTGCCGCCGTCGTGATTAACCAACCCTTTTACATTTTCAAGAATGAAATAGGGCAAATTTTTTCCGTTCATTATGTTTATCAAGCCGAAAATAATTTGCCCCCGGCGATCATTCATGCCCCGTCTTTGTCCAATGACGGAAAACGCTTGACAAGGGAAACCGGCAATCATTATATGAAAATCCGGCAAGTCCTTTGGGTTGATTTTCATTAAATCACCAAAGTTTTGTTCATCGTGTCCAAAAAATTCTCTGTATGTTTTCTCGGAATATCCGTCTATTTCCGAAAATCCGACGCAACTCAAGCCCGAATTTTGAAGTCCGAGACGACCCGCGCCAATTCCGGCGCAAAAATCTATAAATTTTAGGTTATTGGTTTTTGTGTCCGCCATAATTTATTTCATTAAATCGTCAATGCTAACGCCCAACCCTTTGGCGATTTTTACAACTGTTTGGATTGACGGTTTTGTGATAACGCTTGATTCAATTTTGGTCAGCGTGGTATAGGGAATATCGCATTTGCGGGCGAGCGCGTCCTGCGTCAATCCTTGTTTTGTTCGTAAGGATTTTATTTTATCCCCAATCTCTTTATTTTGCTTGTTTTCCATAGTATGATAGTATAAGTATGAGCGTTGATGTAAACTCTCATCTCTATACTAACATGAATTTTTATTTTTCTCAATTG
>CAZYWT010000042.1:0-3217 GCA_964651635.1 uncultured Candidatus Saccharibacteria bacterium
GCCGAATTTCGTTTTTTGCTTTGCAAAAAGCGCTACAAGAAAAGATGTTGCCCTTGCCCCAGCCCACCCGTGCGCGGGCAACGACAAGGAACTCCCATTTACTAATTTATTAAAATCTAGTATCATAGAAGTATAGATAATTGCTGAACGATAATTCATTATCTATATTCTAATATAGATATTATCATATTACAATGTCAAAGACAACAACAATCGCCAAAAACATAAAGAAATACAGGAAAGAAAAGGGGTTATCGCAGGACAAACTTGCTAGATTGGCTGATGTGGCTCACGCCACCATTATTAAAATTGAATCGGGTGGAATACAAAGCCCGACCATTGATACTGTCCAAAAAATCGCCAAGGCGTTAGGCATTTCGCTTGATGATTTAATGAAATAAATTATGAAATTTGAACTAGAAGAATTTCATCGTAATACACCAGAAAAAGAGCTTATTGCTGATGTTCAACGTGTAGCTAAGAAAATACAAAAAGATTCTGTCACAATGGACGAATACAGAGATTTTGGTAAATATGCCGTTTCGACCTTAACAAGAAGATTAGGCAGTTGGTTTCAAATTCTCGAAAAGGCGGGTATGAGTCCCAATCGTACTCCGATGAATTTATCGGAAGAAGAACTTTTTAGAAACCTTGAGGAAGTATGGGTGAAGCTGGGAAGACAGCCCAAGTATTTGGAAATGCAAAAACCTCTTTCTAAATATTCGGCTCCCACTTACGCAAATCGATTTGGTACATGGCGTAGAGCTTTGGAAAAGTTTGTTAATTATATTAACAAAGAAGAAAATATTTCATCAGAAGAAGCGATAAAAAATATTGAAGTTGAACCTATCACAAAACATAAAACTTCAAGAACAATAAATTGGCGTCTGCGTTTTATAGTAATGAGAAGGGATAATTTCAAATGTAAAAAATGCGGACGATCACCAGCAACCAACCCAAGAGTAATACTCCATGTTGACCACAAAAAAGCTTGGGCAAATGGTGGTGAAACCGTACTGGAGAATTTAGAAACGCTTTGTTCAAAATGTAATATAGGTAAGAGCAATTTAGAATAAAAATTATGGCTATAAAAATAACTTATTTTGTTCACGGGACAACAACAGATAATGAAAAAGAAATCTCGTCTGGCTGGTTTGATGTCGGACTTTCTGATTTAGGAGTAAAGCAATCAACAGAATTAAAAGATAAAATTCAAGACAAAAAATTTGATGTTGTATTTTGTACCGATTTAAAAAGAGCCGTTAATTCCGCGAAACTAACTTTTAAGGGGATTGTGCCGATTATACCGGACAAAAGATTACGAGAATGTAATTATGGAAAATATAACGCCCAATCTTCGGCAATCGTCGAACCAATGCAGGAAAATCACATTACCGAAAAATTTCCTAAGGGCGAAAGTTACGAAGATGTAAAAACAAGAATTGCTGATTTTCTTGAATTTCTGAAGAAAAACTATGATGGAAAATCCGTTGCGATAGTGGCACATAAGGCACCACAACTTGCTTTAGATGTTTTGTTAAAAAACAAAACTTGGGAACAAGCATTTGCCGAAGATTGGCGAAAAACAAAATCTTGGCAACCCGGCTGGGAATATGAGCTGAAATAATTATGGAAAAGCAAATTTTTACAATTGGATACACAATACCAACATTTGATAAAAATTATGTTGATTTTTATGACGAGTTATCTTTAATGGACGCGGATATTTTATTGATTTCGCCGGATTCATTAGAGCCAAGAGGAGATTGGGTGAATTTTACTACAAGCGATAGTGGTTGTTATAATGTCTCTGCATCGAGAACATACAAACAAAAAATTTCATCTTTGAGAAAAGAGATTGAGGATTATTTGAACGCGGGGAAAAATGTTTTTGTGCTTTTGACTAAGGAAGAAGAATACCAGCTCGCAGACAGCGTATCTTCGGAAAGGAAAGGTCAAAACACTTTTCATACTGAAATGTATAGCAATTATAATTTCCTGCCGATTAACATCGGTATATTAACATCTGTTTCAGGAAAGCAGATTGAATTTTCTGGGAACTCGCTATTTAGTGACTTTTATGAAAGGTTTAAGAAAAATTTGGAATACCAGCTCTATATAGAAAACCCAAGTGGAGCTCAAGTAATTTTTACTGGCAAAGATAAAACAAAAATTTTAGGAGCAACTTACAAAGTAAAAAATGGACATCTTGTGGTTTTACCCTTCATAAAATACAACGAGGAAAAATTCACCGAATATAAGGGTAAGGGCAAAGAAAAGAAAGCATATTGGTCAAAAGAAGCGACACAATTTGGAAAATCTTTAGTTAAGGCATTTGCAGACATAGATAAAGCCCTCCATAAGGGCGGAGACAAAACCCCACCTCCCGATTGGACAAGCGATAAAGATTTTCAGTTGGTCCAAGAACAGGTTCTAAAGAAAGAGGTTGAAAAGAAAACAAAAGAAATCGATAAGCTCATTTTGCGAAAAAATGAGTTGCTAACAAAAATAGATCAAGAGATTAGGCTAAAAGATTTGCTTTTTGAGAAAGGAAAAATACTTGAAAATGCGATTAACATCGCACTGGAGATTTTGGGTTATAAGGCCGAAAATTACAATGACGGAAATCTTGAACTAGATCATGTTATTACCTCGCCAGAAGGAGACCGCTTTATTGGCGAAGCTGAGGGCAAGGATACTTCTGCAATAAATATTGATAAATTTAGACAATTGACATCGAACATTCAAGAGGATTTGCAAAGAAAAGAAGTTGAAAATCCTGCGGTTGGTATTTTATTCGGAAATGGCTTTCGACTCACAAAACCATCTAAAAGAGGAGAGCAATTCACGACTAAATGTATCAATACGGCAAAATCGTCAAATTGTGTTTTGGTGAGAACAACGGATCTTTTTCGAATTGCAAAATATGTAAAAGAATCAAAGAATAAAACTTTTGCGAAAAATTGCCGAGATGCGATAAAAAAGAGTTCAGGTAAAATTGTTGAGTTTCCCACACTATCGAAAGCGTGAAATGTAAAATAATTATGCGGCGCGCCCCGCTTTGCGGGGCACGAAATTCGGCGGTGGAAAAGCGAGGGCGGGCAAAAATTCCTTCCCCCCAACCCCCTTCCCTTTTGCCCGCCCGAGCATAATTTTTCAGAAATCAGCGTCGGGATTTTCGCGGAAAAAAGTTCGGATTTTATTCAAGACAGACAGC
>CAZYWT010000043.1:0-3116 GCA_964651635.1 uncultured Candidatus Saccharibacteria bacterium
AGGGAACTCGCCCGGAAGTGAGAGAGGAAATAGTAAGGTTGGTGGTAGTGGCGGCAACCAATTCGGATGATGTCGCCACAAGATTAAGAAGAGTGGTGGTGGATTGCCCCAAAATATCGCCCACAACATTAAGCGCTTCTCCAATATATGTTTCTCCCGTGGTAGTGGCATCTCCCCCTATTTTTACCGATTTGTTAAATTCAAATCTATCATCAGCGGCGCTCCATTTTAAGATGGCGTGAGGGCTGTCCACTCCCCTATAAAATCTTAATGAAGAGGTAGCGTCGGAAGCAGCATCCGTGTTTATAGTCCACATATCCGACTGTGTTCCCGAAAGAGTGGAAGAAGCGGCGGAGAGATTGTTTACATGAATTTCATTGATATAGGCCTTGTCAAAATCGTAAGCGACTGAGCCGATATTGTTATTTCTCGGAGCCGACGGCATTAAGTTTTGAGTAATGGTAATATCTCCATAATGATAGGCGTCTCCCGAAACCGTAAACGAAGAAGTGGGAGAAGTAGTTCCAATTCCAACATTTCCATTCTTGCCGATGTAGAAATAAGTTTCTCCGGAAGAGGTGGCAACTTCAAACAAGCCGCTTGGAGTTGTTGTTCCAAACCCAAAATCTCCGGACGGGGTGATATAGAATCCGGTAGAGGAAGCGGTTTTGAATTGGAGCGAACTAATTGCCCCGCTCCCCGCTTTTTTAGTTTCTATCCGAAAAACATCGGAGTCAAACCCAATGTCCGCTTTTTCGTAATCGGTGGAAGAACTATTTTGATTGTAAATGTGAAGAGAATCGGGAGCCAAGTATAGGTCGCTCCATCTCATAGCCAGCGAGCCCAAAGAATAAGCGTTGTCGGAAGAAGGTAAAAGGTCCCCGGAATACGAGGAAGTTCCCCCAATATCCACCGAACCGTCAAAGTAAGCCGAGCCGTCCACTTCCAGCCCCCCTGAAAAATAACTATCGTTAAATCCGGAAACTTTGTCCGGCGTAGAACTTCCCACCGCAAATAAAACAGAGGGAGAAGTTGTTCCGATACCGATGTTGCCGGCTCGAGAAACAAAAAGTATATCTCCGGTAGTGGAAGAAACTTTTAATATGCCCGAAGGAGCGGTGGAACCCACCGCTAATTGAGTAATTGTTGTGGTAGAAAGAGTGGAAGTGGAAGAAACCGAAAGAGTTCCTATAAGAGAGGAATTTCCAGCCACCGACAGAGCGGAGGACAAAGTGAGCGCTCCGCCAAAACTGCCCGAACCGGTGGTGGACAGGTCGCCGCCGGAGTTAACGGTAAAAGTTCCGGAATTTGAACTGACGGTAAAGGTAGTTCCGCTTATAGTTAAAGGAGAATTAAATTTAGAAGTGGCGTTTACCACAAAACTATCCGAAGCGTCTCCCCCAATACTTGCCGAACTCCCTACCCCTAAATTATTCACCCCGGCCGCGCCCGAAACCGCTAAAGAACTGAAATTACCATTACCGCTAACCTCAACACCCTGCGAACCGATATATATCGGGGAAGTGCTATGATAGGTTTTTTGGGGCGAAGATGCTAACTTGCTCGTAATTTTCCTTAACTCTTTTATATCTTCTTCCCACTTTTTAATACTATCTATATCGGATAAAACTTCTTCCAATTTTTCTCCCCTTAATTGAACAACTTTTTGAGTAATATTTTGGACTTCATTTACTTTTGTTATTTCTCTAACCTCTTGAACCAATTCTTTTGCCACAAATCCGTTTTCTTGAAGGGTGTAAATTTCATTTTTTAACAGAGAAAGTTGATTTTTAATTTTTTCCATTTCTTTTTTAGCGACCAATTCGGCTTTTTGAGGAATTTTTTCTTTCAAAAGATTTAAATCGGTTAAAACCATCTTCATTTTCTCGCTTTCGGAATAAGGCGCCCTCCAAGGTCTTACTAAATAATCAAAACCGCCCGAGAGACGACTCCAAATTACAGAAACGGATTTTTGGAAAGCGTTTGTTAAAAATTCTTTGCTTTTGTAAATTTTATCTCTAATCTCCGCCGTAAAACTACTAGACTCTTCCGCTATCGCTCTTCCCCTTTCTTCGGGAAAGTTTATAACTTCTTCCGCCGCCCTGTTTAGCGTCTTTTTATTCTTTATCGCCAACTCCCCCGCCGAGCGAGAAAAGCCGTAAAGTCCTTCTCTTAACTTTTCCGCGTCTTCCACAAAATAATTTTGCAAATCGGACGAAAACTTGTTTACCTGCTCGCTGACTTTCTCTCCCGTCTCCCCCGCCAAGCGAGCGGTTTCATTAAAAGAACGGCCGAGCGTTCTTTCTAAATCTTCCATTTTTGTTTTTACCTCCGGATAACCAAAAACAATTCCCGCGCTTAAAAGCAAGAACAAAGCGCTCGCCAAAATTACTGAAATATTTTTTGATGATTTTCGCCGGGAAGCGGCTTTTGTTTTTTCTTCTCCGCCTTGAGTTTTATTAATTTTGTCTTCAGCGGAAGCGGAAAGAGGAGTAAAGACAGATTTACTTTTTTTATCGCTCTGTTTATGAGTGTTGTAACTTTCGGCTTTTTTTATATAGTCCTCTATCCAACTTTTTTTAGTAAACCAATTTCTGCCAAGTTTTTTGGCTTTTAATTTTCCTTGACGGGCTCGCAAACTAAGATAATCTTGCGAATAATCGCAATAATTTGCCGCTTTTTGAAGCGATATAAATTTTTCTTCGTTGTTGTTATCAGGCATTATGATTTTTCTCTATATATATTATCTCTTTTATATAAAAAGCAGTCAAGATGGAGAGTTGTGGATAACTTTTAAGGTATCGGATAGGGATATCGGATACTATAAAACGGCTATTTTGTGCTTATTTTTAGGATCAAATAGTAATAATGCTGTGTAATTAAAAATATGTTTCATTGGAAACATATTTTTTACTTCTGCCGGACTAGGATTCCACTTCGTTAGAACCTGTCGCTTCGCTCCCTAAAACCCTGCGGTTTTAGAGTTTCCGCCACGGGGAAAAATCCTTTTTCCCCGACCCCCTTTTGTAGGTTCGAATCCAATAAAAATATGCTTTTTAAGCATATTTTTTACTTCTGCCGGACTAGGATTCCACTTCGTTAGAACCTGTCGCTTC
>CAZYWT010000044.1:0-3114 GCA_964651635.1 uncultured Candidatus Saccharibacteria bacterium
ACCTTTCATAGATGGTTCAGTAACATTGTAATAGCTTTTATATAGCATGCTAACGTTGAGCATAAGCGGTGCCTGACGAATTAAAAAACAGAAACCGTAACTTCCCGGCATCCGCTTAATGCTGGGGTTATATTACGAGGTTAAACCTGGAATTACAATTAGCAAAAGAAATTGCACTGCGTACACTTGAACAGCTAAAGCCGCACTGCAAGCGCATTGAAATTGCTGGGAGTATTCGCCGTGAAAAGCCACAACCCAAAGATATTGAAATAGTAGCCATTCCAGAATCATACGACGTTGGCTTGTTTGAAAGCGGTATTGCGACTGTCGTGAACAAATGGAAGAAGGTCAAGGGGAAATTGCCGTGCAAATACACACAGCGAATATTGCCAGAAGGAATTGCGCTTGATCTATTTTTTGCAACACCCGAAGACTGGGGGCTGATATTTGCCATAAGAACAGGAAGCGCAGATTATTCTCACAAGGTTTTAGCTACCAGGTGGGTGCAGTTTGGGTACAAATCAGAAGGCGGAATTTTAAAAAGAAATGGTAAAGCGTATGCTGTGCGTGAAGAAATTGAACTCTTCAAAATGTTGGGCTTGAAATGGGTAGAACCAAAAGATCGAGTAATATAACGTCCGCGTTTAAGCTGCGGGCCACAAAGCATGACGACAGCCAGGAAGCGTGCCTCCGTCAGCTTGAAACGCCTTGTTGGACGAAGCCGCTGTCGCGGAGAAAAAACTTAATTTTATCCCACGATTTTAATTAGCCTTATTTATTGATTAAACTTATCCTTAAATTGTCTCCCAACAATTTATTAATAAAATAAAGGAGCCGTTTAATGGATACCACAACAAGATTCAAGACTTATTACGATCAACATTGCAAACATCTCCAACTTAAAGGATTACAACCAAAAACCATCGAAGCTTATTCGAGAGCCATACGCCGCATAGGCGAATATTTTGATTATCATTTAGATGATCTTAGCCAAAATCAGTTACTTGATTACTTCCATCAACTTAAACAAAACTCTTCATGGAGTACGGTTAAACTTGATATGTATGGTTTAAAATTTTTCTACTTACATGTATTAAAGAAAGACTGGACGAATATCCCTATTATCAAATCGCCCAGGGTCAAACGCATCCCCGATATTGTTACCATCGAACAAGCCGGTCAGATATTTTCCGCTACACGTAAACTAAGCTACCGCGTTCTATTTTTCACACTGTACAGCTTGGGACTTCGTCTGGGTGAAGGACTACGTCTGCAAACCGGCGATATTGATGCGACCAGGCGCCGCGTCCATATTCGGGACGCCAAAGGCAACAAAGACAGACTGGCGCCGCTATCCGATAATACGTTAAACGTGCTGCGCCGTTTTTGGAAGGTACATAAACATCCCTGCTTCATTTTTCCCAGCCGCAAACGCGGTCTGCGTAATGCCCGTTTAACCGATATACATCTGGACAGAAGCGGCGCTCAGTCAGCCATGAAAAAGGTAGTAGCCGAACTGAAACTTAACAAAAACATTTCCTGCCATTCGCTTCGGCACAGCTACGCAACCCATCTTCTGGAAGCGGGGATCGATATACTGGCGCTGCAAAAGATATTAGGTCATGTAAGTCTTCTGACTACAGCAAAATATACACACTTAACTTCCCATTCAAAACAAGCAGCGGAAGAATATATTAATACGCTTATGAACAGGTTTAATATCAGTTGGGGGAAGGTAAAATGATCAGACTCGCCGATATCATAACTGAACATGAAGATGAATTCTTTGAACGCTATGGTAAAGATTTGCTGCCTTCTCACAATAAAGCTTTATCCGCCATCAAAACTTGCCGCAACAACTTTAGCCCAAAGATGCTTTTAGAATGTGAGAGGCAGGAATGCACCCACCGGGAAATACTTCCGCATTCCTGCGGGCACAGACACTGTCCGCATTGTCAAAATTATGAAACGAATAAATGGCTCCAAAGACAATTACAAAAACAAGTTCCGGGCGTGTATTTTTTAGTGGGCTTTACATTGCCCTTTGAGTTTAGAAAAATGGCATGGCAAAACCAACGCCTTGTCTATACTCTGATGTTTGAAAACGTTTGGGCTACCCTTAAAACCTTCTGCCTAAACGATAAAAGACTCGGCGGCGTTCCCGGCGGGATCGTCGTACTGCATACCCATTCCAGGGAACTTAATTTTCATCCTCATATACACGTCATAATACCGGCCGCATCCATAGATAAAAATAAACGTTTATGGACACAAAAATCCGGCAGGTACCTTTTTAACGGAAAAGCTTTGGCAAAAGTCTTCAGAGCCAAAATGTTAAATAGCCTCAAACAAAGCGGCATCCATCTTCCCAAAAGCTATCCAGCTAAATGGAATGTCCAATGCAAACGGGTCGGGAACGGCCAAAAAGCATTAAAATATCTGGCCAAATATTTATACCGCGGTGTAATCAGCGAAAAAGATATTTTATCTTTCAAAGACGGTAAAGTGACCTTCCGCTATAAAAATAGTAAAACCGCAAAATACCGGACTAAAACCGTATCGGCTGTAGAATTTATATGGCTTATAATCCAGCATGTGCTTCCGCGTGGATTCAGAAGAGTCCGAAATTACGGTTTTTTGCATCCTAACAGTAAAAGACTCATAAAAATCCTCCAGCTAAAATTTGGTTTAAATGTCGCACCTGAAAATGTTAATCTAAAACCGCGAAGTCCCAAAACCTGTCCCATATGCGGCGCTAAAATGAGGATTATAATGACACAGTTGCCGGCCAGTTTCTCATTACTGCCTGTAATAAAAGAACCGTTATAGCATCATTGCTATAAAAACAGTTGTTCTTTGAAAAGATGTAAAACCGGGGGGATTATGCACTATGGGAGTGGTACGTCCAATTTGTAAATAACAATTTCAAAGACCGCAAAAAATCGATAAAGGATATAGTCTTTATACCCGGTTTTCTTTCAAAAAGATTTTAAACCTTCCTGAAAATTTTAAAATCCCAAAAGATATTTTCTATATATAATGTATAAACCGGGCTTGTCCAACAGCCGGTTCAGATTGTGGTTCGCTTCGCTCACACAATCTAACCTTATTCGT
>CAZYWT010000045.1:0-2925 GCA_964651635.1 uncultured Candidatus Saccharibacteria bacterium
CGCAAACCACCTTTCAAATTTCTCAAAAGTCCAAAATTGGGTTGCATTATACATTCTCTTGAAAATTTAGGATATTTCTGCTAATATCTCTTTTAATAAAGGCCATTATATAAATTAGAAAATGAACAAGGACTATTTAATAAAAATAAGTTTGGCGCTTTACAGAGTTACGGAACTTTTGTCCGAGGACGAACCCTTGCGGTTTTTTCTAAGGGAAAAAGCGGGCGATATTTTGGAAGATGGAGTTATAATTTTTTCAAACGGAAATTTTCTCGGTTCTAAACAAAAAGAATACTCGCGAAAACAACTTTTGAGAAATTTAGAGGTAATGCAAAGTTTCTTGGAAGTGGCGCAAAAACAAGAATGGGCGAAGCCGGAAAATTTTCAAATTTTGCGGGAAAGTTACTCCCTTATAAGGGAAGAAGCGAAGAGTATAAAAATAAAAAGTGAAGAAGAAAAGGTTGACAAAAGAAAAAGCCAGGACAAAAATAAGAAAACAAAGAAATATTCCGCTTCGGGGGAAAACGAGATGGAAAACAATGAGCCGGAAAAGAACGAGCCGGGGAAGAGTGAAAGGGAAGCGGCAAGCAGAGAGAGAAATGACAACTTTGTCAATTTTAGTTTTAGCGGGGCGGAGAAAAGTTCTCGGGCAGAGAAAAACGCTCGGAATGTTTTTTCGGGAATTGGAAAGTCGTTAAATCCAAGAGCGCAAAAAATTTTGGGGATATTAAAAGAAAAAAATCAAGCCCAAATAAAAGATGTAAAGGGCGTGATGGGGGAGGTGAGCAAAAGAACCCTGCGGAGGGACTTCGATTTTTTGCTAAAAAAGGGATTGGTGGAAAGAGTGGGGCGGGGAAAAGAAACGAAGTATAGAATTAAAGCGTCAACAGCCAAATTTTAATAGGACATTAGGACAAAAATGTTTTGTCCTAATGAAATGACCAAACTAATAGGACAAAACTTTGTTAAATCAATAGGACATTTGTCCTATTTGTATTTTTTGGGTGTTGGAATAGGACATAGATTAAATATGAAAAAACCGAAGAAAAAGTTTTCTAAAATTTACGACGAATATATAGAAAAAATATATCGCTTTATTTATCTAAAAGTTGGCTCTCGGGAAGCGGCGCAAGATATAACCAGCCAAGTTTTCGCCAATTCTTGGAATGTTTACAGAGATGAAGAAAAGAGGAAGGGTATAAAAAATATAAACGCTTATATCTACCAAATTGCGCGAAGCGAAGTGGCGAATTATTATAGGGACAAAAATAAAATGGAAATTGTTTCCGCCGAAAGTTTTGAAATGTCCGAAAGCGAACCAAATCCGGAGGAAAGCCAAATCAACCAATCGGACATAATAAATTTGCGGGACAAATTATCTAAATTAAAAGACGAAGAACAAAACTTGATTATTTGGAGATTTGTGGAAGGGCTTTCTTATAAAAAAATTGGCGCAATTTTAGATAAAAAAGAAGGAACGGTTAGAGTGATGGTTCACCGAGCAATGAATAACTTAAAGGGCAGGTTAAAGGACACGAATTAGAGCCAAGTTTAGGAGATAAAAACGGGACAGCTAACTTTTATCTATTATCTAATATCTAAATCTAATAATCTAATTTTTTTGTAACAAAATGTCTAATTTTGCGTCATAAACTATAAAGAGCGCAAAGAGCAAAAAATATAAAGAGCAAAAAATATAAAGAGCAAAAAATATATGGTGAGCGAGAAAAAAATAGCCAAACAATTAAAAAAACTAAATTATATAAAACCCGATAAAGATTGGGCAGTTTTTTGCAAGCAAGATATTTTGGGGAAAGATAGCAAAATCAACTTCAAAGAAGTTCTTTTCGCTCCGTTGCAAAAACCCGCTTTGGTTTTTGCTTTTAGAGCGAGTATGGTTTTAATGCTGGTTCTTGCGGGAGCTTCCTTTTATATGTATCATTTAAATAGAGACGCCAACTTAAATCTTGCCACCAATGTTGGCGATGGAATAGGGAGAGTAGAAAAAGAGTCGGCGGTAGAATTGGAAAAATCACTGGAGGATATTAAATTAAGTTTGGGAGAAATTAACAGCGCCTTGATAAATATAGAAAACATAGAAAATAGAGGGCAAGCGCTTGCCGCTGTGGGAGTTATAAAGGAAATGGCGAAAAATACACGGCAACAAGTGGAAAATATCAAGCAAAGTCCGGAAACTTCCCCTAAAACGCTGACAAGTTTAATAGAAGTAGAGGAAACTTGCAAAGAAATTACCGAAGATAGCGTTGGAGCGCAGGATAAAATGATAAGAGAAGCGATTGCGGGGCTGCAAACCCAGGAACTTAGCGAAAAAAATCAAAAACGATTGACGGAAGCAAAAAGATATTTTGAAGGTGGGCAAATCAACGAAGCAACGCTTTTAATAATAAAGATAATGGAAAATTAGAATTTTAAGCCACCCGAATAACAAAAGGTCGTTTGGTGGCTCTAAAAGAAGATTTCGCAAAACAATATCGTTTTGCGAAAAAAGGTCGAAACGGAACTTCTACGGCTTTCATAGCAATTTAGTTGTAAAGCCGAAAAAATTAAAGGTCAAAATAAAAAGAAGTTCCGAAAGTCGAAAATAAAATAAAAGTTAAAACACAAATAAAATATGAGTAAGTTAACACAAAAATTTGTAGCAATTGCTACTTCTTTGGCTATAGTTTTGATGGCTGTCCCAATGACGCCCGCCAAAGCTATGACAGCCGAAGAACTAAGGGAGCAAATTACCGCCCTACAGGAACAGTTGGCTAATCTTACAGACCAACTTTCTGACCTTGAAGGCGATGATACTCCCAGTGGCGACGTGCCAACAGAATGTGTTGGAATAACTTTTAGCAGAAACCTAACCGTAGGTTCAAGAGGAGACGATGTTCTTTGTCTTCAAGCTTTGCTAAATGAAGA
>CAZYWT010000046.1:0-2898 GCA_964651635.1 uncultured Candidatus Saccharibacteria bacterium
ATTATACCTGTTTCTCTTACCTTTTCCATTTCTTCTTCAAATTGGTTTTTCAGTTTTTTGAACTCCTCTCTTATTCTATTGTACTCTTGGCAGTTCATATAATCGCTATTCTATAGAACATTCCTTTTCCACGGCGACATCCATGGCTTTTTCATACTTGCCTAATTCATCGAAAAATTCTTGAAATTCCCCTATTTTTTCAAAATCAACTTCGCTTTCTTCGTCGAACGCCTCAATATTAACATCGGGGAATTCCAATCTTTCCTTTTTTCCATACGCAAGTTCTATCACATCTCTTGAAGAATATTGATAATTTTCTGGCCTATTATATTCATACTCATACTTTCTTATATCCTCTATCCCCAATAAGGGATTTCCAGGGCCCTCGGGTTTAATATTCCAACCATCGCTTTCCCTTAATAAATTAAATTCTTTGGCTTGGTTCAAAATATAGTTTTGGTCTTCGGGAATTGTGGCATTTGATATAAACGCTTTCCAAAGAGCCATGTCCAATCCTTGTTCTTGCCCCTTATTCCATTCCCTTAAAATGTTAATAATGTTTCGGATAGATAAAACTGATTTTTCTAACCTTGGCTCGGTTGCTTCATCTCCCGATTGAGTCTTAGCCATATCGCTTTCTTTCCAGCGCCCCGAGAAAACATCCTGCGTTCTTTTGGCTAATTGAGCCAAGGCGTATATTTTTTTCAGCGAGTTTTCTGGCAAGTTCATTGACCCGTTTTTTTCGGACAAAAAACATAGAATTGCTTGAAATAGTTCATCTTTTTCGGGATGTTCCCTTTCATGAAGATTTCCCGATTTATTTTGGGGCAAATAGTCATATTCTTGAACATTTAATCTAGCGAGGAAGGCCGGGTTCATCTCTTCCGTCCCAAAATATTCCGCAACATTTGATGTTTCTAAGTTCCCCGTCATTATCACATTAAACCCTTCTTTTACTTCAATAGTTCCTTCGCCCGGTATATATGCTTTTTCTCCGGGTTTTTTGGTTAACAAATCATTCATACTAATCAAAAGAGTTGGCGGGATAGCGTTAGCCTCATCTATTATAATAGGTTTTCCTTCTTTGACGGCTCTTTTTAATTCTTTATCTATTTTTTCAACCACTGTTCCAAAGCCAGTATTTTTCATTTTATACATCTCCATTATTTTATTCGAAGCTTCTTGCTCTTCTTTCTTTCTTTCTTCGTCTGTCATTTTTTCTAATCTTTCTTTATTTCCTTCTTTCCATTTTATAAATTCTTTATTAGTGTTTTCTACATGTTCTTGAATAGAAGAACCGTTAAATTTCTTCACCTTTAAACTTTTTTCGGTATAAAGGTCTTGTAAATTAAAATCTTTAGAACCGGATATCAGAAAGGGATATACTTTTTCGGTAATATTGGTATCGCCTTCTTTTATTCCTTTTTTATACTTATCTTTCAGTTCCTTGTGTTTGTTTATAATTTCTTTTTCCGGAGCATCCTGGTTTTCTTTCATCCAACTCTCCATTTCTCTGTTTACATTCAATTCGGTCATCCTTTCTATGCTAATATCAATGGCAAAATCGGTTTTTCCTCCTCCGAGATGACCATGCAAAAAGGTATGGTCTCCTCTTTTCATCGCTTTTTTTATCTCTCTTTTTTTGTTTTTTACATAGTTAGTTTCTATTATCGTCCCTTCTTTAACTCTTTTAATCTGCTCTCTAAAATTTAATAAATTTAGGGCAATGTGAGCGTCTGGACTTTGTTCTTTTATATCTTCCTGTTCTTTTTTTATCCCTTCAACCCTGTTTATTAAAGCGTCTGTTGCTTTGTTTCTTGTGGCGATGATTCTTTGGTCTTTATTTATAATATCTTTGCGGGCTAATTCCAACGCTAAATCATATAAAATTAGGTTTTTCTCATTTTTTCTATAACTTTTTAAAGATTCTTTTACATTCTTCCACCTTAGGGCAGTAAGCTTTTCAGCCATTTCGCTTAGTGGTTCCCCTTCTTTCTCTCCCCCCGAATTCTCCAAAACATTTTCTAAATAATTACGCAATGGAGAGTTAGCTATAGTGGGAAAATCTTCCACAGAAACTTTATTACGCCTCTCAAATTTTTCTCTCTCTTTTTTGTTTACCTCTTCTTCTACTTCTAACCATTTTTCTTTATTTTGATTTTGGTCTTCATTTTCTTTAAAAGATGGTTTTTCTGGATTCATATATTTATTTTTTTTATTTTATATTATAGACTTTTCACTTTTATATTATAACATTTTTATATTTTAATAAAGATGTTGGGAAATAAGTTTTTTATAATTACATATATTTATTATTTTATTCAATGTTATCTAAGTCCAACTCTTTTTTTAGGATTTTGAGTGTTTCACCATCTCCTCCAACTAAAAAGCTATCTTTGGAAAGTGGGGTTATGGTTCTGATGTTATTACTACCAAATCCACTTATGTTTTCTTCTTCAAACTCAAGGTTGCCGGATTCGTTTTTCCTTAGGATTTTGAGTGTTTCACCATCTCCTCCAACTAAAAAGCTATCTTTGGAAAGTGGGGTTATGGTTCTGATATTGTTACTACCAAATCCACTTATGTTTTCTTTTTCAAACTCAAGGTTGCCGGATTTGTTTTTCTTTAGGATTTTGAGTGTTTCGCCCCATCCCCCAACTAAAAAGCTATCTTTGGAAAGTGGGGTTATGGTTCTGATAAAATTAATACCAAACCCACTTATGTTTTCTTCTTCAAACTCAAGGTTGCCGGATTCGTTTTTCCTTAGGATTTTGAGTGTTCCAAGCCCTCCTCCGACCAGGAAGCTATCTTCGGAAAGTGGGGTTATGGTTCCGATGCCAGCTCCAAATCCACTTATGTTTTCTTTTTCAAACTCAAGGTTGCCGGATTCGTTTTTCT
>CAZYWT010000047.1:0-2856 GCA_964651635.1 uncultured Candidatus Saccharibacteria bacterium
GGTTGGCAATGGTTCTTGATTTAGGACACTGGAAGTTGTTTTGCCGACAGAATGCCGACAGAATGCTTTAAGTAAGGGATAGAGTTTTCCCGGACCAAGATTGGGATGTTTTTCTCTTAGTCGTCTGATTTCCTGACGAATTTGCCAAGACCAAAGCCGTCTTCTAGTTGTTTTGGGAGCTCGGTTTTTTCGTTAAGAGCTTGCCAGCGGTTGCCGTTTTCTCGGAATTGCTTCTTCCAAAGAAACAGGGTCGACCTTTTAACCAAGAAAGCGTCTAATGTTGCTTCTAACCCGTGCTTCTCCCAAAAAATCAATACTTTGGCCTTGTGTTTGGCTTTTTTAGTGAGCATATATGCCCATCTTACCGCGTCATCGTCCAGATGGGAAGAACCACGAACGCTATAGAAAAGTCGTTTTGTTTGCATGAAACATTGGGTCTCAAAGAGTCCAATATGTTTCTTGCATTATGTAATCGCCAGAGACCCGACCTCTGGCAAATCGCCAGAGACCCGACCTCTGGCAAATCGCCAGAGGTCGGGTCTCTGGTTTTTTCTTCTGATTTTTCCTCTAATTTCTCTTCTATTTTCTTAAATTCGGGCAATTCGGGCGGTTGTCCCGATATGACATCGGGACAACCGCCCGGTAAATTGTTAGGAGTTGAGTTCCTTGACATTTTTATACCTTAAAATTTGGCGCTATGACAACACCATAACAAAATCGGACGATCGTCTGATTTTGTTATGGGTTATTAACCAAATATATTTTGTGTTTTGTGTTTTGTATTTAGTTTTTTGCTCTGCTTGCCCCGAATTGGGCGGTTGCCCCGATATGACATCGGGACAACCGCCCGGTACATCGGGGCAACCGCCCTCTCCTGTCCCCTGATAAAGAGCGGGCATTGGATTTTTTGTATAAAAAAAGCCCCGGTCAAATCAAACAGGGACTTTGCGGTTCATAATGATAATTGGCAAGTTAGAAAAATTTGACCGGGGTCGAGCATTGCTTAAAAGCAACACTAATACGATTTGAGAAAATCGGAGAGAAACAATATGTAGTTATCTGGCTACTGGAAACCCGTCGGGAAATAGAAAATCGATTGAAACATTTTGCCTCCTTTTCCTTTTTTTGGTGAAGGAGCGCGCGAATTATAAAAAATTTTCATGGGGTCACCGACCCTCAGACAGTTTTCCACCTCCTTTCTCCTTTCTCAATTAACAATAATTTTTTTAAGGGGCATTGGCGAGCACAACTCACCGATTAAATCGTAGCATAAAATATTTTTTACGCAACCCCCCTACCCTGTGGAAAACTCAAAGTGCCAGAGGTCGGGTCTCTGGTTTTTTCTCGGGTCTCTGGTTTTTTCTTCTATTTTTTTGGATTTGGTATTTTAAGTTTTGAGGTTATAATAAATAAAAAGAGAAACAATAAACAAAAATATGGATTGGAAACTTGATAAAAAACAAATAATTACAGGAATTGTCGCAATAGGAGTGATTGTTTGGTTCTTCACCTATATATGGAGCGCTCGGTCGCTTTTCCAGAGCAAGGGCGACCTTTCCGATTTCTATATAACTCAACAAGAATTTGGCAAACATTTAATAAAAAATGAAGAGGCGGGATTTTCTCTTGTCCTTCCCTCTCTTTGGAAATGGGAGAAAAGATACGAAAACAATGGAACGATAACAACTTGGAGCCCCGATATAATTTCTGTAAAAGTTAGCGTGGTAGAGCCGCCGATTTCACAAGGATGTATGATGGAAATTTTTGTGGAGCACAAGAAAAAGAATTTAGAGAAAATAAGAAAGGAAATTTTACAAGAAGGGGAAAGCAAAAGTTATTCTATTAAATACGATTTTAAGATAAAAGAGATTAAAAATGCCTCCTCTTTGGTGGCGGATTTTGAAAGTTCCTATCTAAACAGCGGCAGGATTTACTCCATTCCTCTAACAAATAGCGGCAAAGTTCTAAAAATTTATCAGTATTTCGGCAATTTTGAAGAAGAAAGATGCCAATCTGAATTAAAAGAATTTATCCCATCTCTAAAAATTAAAGAATAGCCAGTGACCGGGTCTCTGGCAATCTGCCAGAGAGCGGGTCTCTGGTTTTTTCTCTATGATATCGGGGTAATCGCTCGGCAAATATAATTTTTGTGGGGAGTTTTCCACAGTCGGGGTTTGACAAAAATTTTTGGTTTTATCACAATAAAATAATCACTTAATACTAATAAACTTATGAAGAAAACAATAATTCTCGCCGTGTTTGTTTTACTCCTCGCTTTGGGGGCGGGGCTTTTCTTTTGGCTAAATCCGGGAGAGGAGATTGGGAGCCCAAAAGATTTTATTTTGGGAGAAAACAGGGAAATCATAAACACTAAATCAAATATAAAAATATCTGTTCCTGAAAATTGGAAGTATAAAATTATTGATGAAAATGAGGGCTCGGTTATACTACACAATCAAAATCAGGAAAATATCAGCGATATTATCCAACCTATTAATGAAGGATGCTTGGTGGAAATATCGATTATTTATGAAAATCTTAATGAAGAAGAAATTAAAGAGAGGATAAAGAATATTCATGAGGGAGTGGGAATTAATAATGAAACTTTCTATTCTGAAGAACTTGAAGAAACAAAATTTTTAGTTAATGAATTTAACAGTGATTATATAGGAAACGGGATTACTTATTACACAAGAAAAAACAAGAAAGTTTTTAGTTTTGCATTATATTTTGCCGAAAAAAATAAAAATTTTTGTTTAGAAAAATTAGAAAAAATTATAAAAGATACGGAATTCTTAAAACAATGAAAATGTAAAAATGAGTCGGAGTAAAAATAAAAAGATAATTGTTTTGAGT
>CAZYWT010000048.1:0-2584 GCA_964651635.1 uncultured Candidatus Saccharibacteria bacterium
GCGGTCCCGAGGGGATTTGAACCCCTGTTACTGGGATGAAAACCCAGCGTCCTGGGCCGGGCTAGACGACGGGACCTCTTTTGTAAAAATAAACTAAAAATTGAAAAAAATCAAGCGAAGGTTTATTATAAATAATATGATATTACTCTCCATAGACACATCTTGCGACGATACGGCGCTTTCTATTTTAGAAAAACAAAGAGACAACATAAAAATTTTGTTTAATTTTACCCTTTCTCAAGCAAAATTACATCGCTCTTTTGGGGGAGTTTATCCAAGTTTGGCAAAAAGAGAACATAAAAAAAATCTGCCCTTAATTTTCAAAAACGCCCTAAAAGAAGCGAAAATTTTAGAGAGCGACATTAACAAAATAGCCGTTACCACCGGTCCCGGTCTCTCGCCCTGCTTGTGGCAGGGAATAAATTTTGCCCGCTCGCTAAAAAAAGATAAATATATAGTCCCCATAAATCACATAGAAGCCCATATTTTAATAAACTTGGTTCAAATAAACGGAGATAAACTTTATCTCTTGGAACAAGATAAAATTTTCCCCGCCGCGGCGCTTGTTGTAAGCGGAGGACATACGGAAATAATAGAGGTAAAAAAAACGGGTAAATACAAAGAAATGGGCTCTACCAGAGACGACGCCGCCGGAGAATGTTTTGATAAAACCGCTCGCATTTTGGGACTTCCCTACCCCGGGGGGCCCGAAATTGAAAAGTTAGCCAAAGAAGCAAAAAGCGGCGACAGAAAAAAATTTAAAATAGAATTGCCAAGACCGATGATAAAAAGCAAAAATTTTGATTTTTCTTTTTCGGGACTTAAAACCGCCGTTTTATATGATTGGCAAAAAAGAAGCCAAAAAGAAAAATCCTCTCCAAGATTTAAAAAAGCGTTTGCCAAAGAAATCCAAGAAAGCGTTGTTGATGTTTTAACGGAAAAAACAGAAAAAGCGCTCGCTAAAAAAGGGAGTAAATCGCTTTTAATTGGCGGCGGGGTGGCGGCAAACAATTATTTTAGAGAAAAAATTAAAAAAGAGGTAAAAAAAGAGTTCCCCAAAATTAGCGTTCTAATCCCGCCCAAAGAACTTTGTTCCGACAACGCTTTAATGATAGGGGTAGCGGCGATTTTGTCGGGCCTTAAAAAAGGAAAAGCCGAAGCGTTCCCCAATTAAATTTTATGAGTTATTTATTATATCTTTTAGGACTTCTCCCCAGCGTAATTTGGCTTATTTATTATCTGCGAAAAGATGTTCACCCGGAGCCAAACAGAATGATTTTTAAGATTTTTTTGCTGGGTATTTTATGCGGTTTTTTTGCCATAATAGCGCAAAAACTTTTATACAGCGGAATGGAAGCAGCGGGAATTAGGGGAATTTTTTTGGTATTTTTGGGCGGGGCTTTTGTGGAAGAATTTTTAAAATACAAAACAGCCCAATACGGCGCAATTAAAACAAAGGAATTAGACGAACCCTATGATGTAATTTTGTATTTAGTAATCACGGCTTTGGGTTTCGCCGCTTTGGAGAATATTTTGGTTCTCTCCACCTTGCACCCCGCTCTCACCGGAATAAAAGCGGTGGAGATTATGGCGTGGCGCTTTATCACGGCAACCTTTTTACACACTCTCGCATCTTCGCTTATAGGGCATTTTGCTGTGAGCGCTTATTGCCGCTTAAAAATTAAAAAAATCCTTTTGGCAACGGGGATATTTATCGCTTCCTTGCTCCACGGACTTTACAATTATTCCATAATGGAGATGGAGGGACTGGCAAGAATTATTTTTCCTGTTATAATAATAACAGCGACAGCAATTTTCTTGAGTAAAAAAATCGAGAAAATACAAAAATTAAAAGGTGTCTGTAATATATCCAAAAGATATAAAGAGAGCGGAAAAATCCGAAATTAAAAAATCGCATTTTTCTTTTTTTCTTTTATCTTTTCAAAAAAATGTCAATTTTTAAAAAAATAAAAGACGATATCGGAATGGAGGAAGAAGACAATAAAAAAGGAAAAGCCAAAAAAGAGGAAAAGTCAAAAAAAGAAAAAGAATCAGAAGAAGAGGTTGAAACAAAGGAAAACGCTTCCGAGAAAAATCAAAACGAAAAAGAAGAAAATAATAAAGAAGAGGCGGAAAGCGATGTCCCAAGCGAAGAAAAAGAAAAAAAGAAAGAAGAAGAGCAAGAAGAGGAGGAAAAAGAAAAAAAGAAAGAAAAAACAAAGGACTGGATGGAATCCGAAGGGCAACTTACAGTGGATGTTTATCAAACAACTTCGGAGTTTTGCATTCAAGCGCCCATAGCCGGAATTTCCCCGGAAGATTTGGATATAGGAGTGGAAAACGAGATGCTAACAATAAAGGGAGAGAGAAGATTGCCCGAGGACGGAGAAAATAAAGATTATTTTTATCAAGAATGTTACTGGGGACCCTTTTCGCGGCAGATAATTTTGCCCGACGACGCCGACACCACCAGAATTAAGGCATCCCTAAAAAACGGAATTTTAACGGTAAGCATTCCTCGGGTAACCAAGATAAAAAGAAAAAAGGTCTCCATAAAGGTGGAGTAATGTCAGGGTGGCGGAAT